>JAOTYB010000142.1 GCA_029862065.1 Acidimicrobiia bacterium
AGACGGGGGCCGCGGGCTGTTTCGACCACTGCATGACAGTCCTGACCGGCCGTGAACCCCGGGCCGAGGCCAACGACAAGCGGCGCCTGGTCGATGCCGGTGTCGATGTTGCGTTTGGCCAGCCGGGCGTCGACCACCGCCAAACTCGCCAGCCCCGGCGGCAGCTCGGGAGACACCATCACCGCCACCGTTCCCGAGTGCGCCAACTCGAGGGCGGCGGCCACCGAGTCGGCCAGCTTCGCCTCAATTCCCTCGACGGTGATGGCCCCCCCATCCACCGCGCTGGCAAATGAAACCGCCCGGCGGATGGCCAGCGGTTCGGCGATCTCCAACACCACCACCGGAAACCCGGCGCGATGCAGTCGAGACACCACCCCTGTCCCCAGGTCACCGCCGCCCCGGACGATGATGAGCTGGTCACCGAACAGCATCAACCGCCTCGAAGCTCCTGGATAATCTCCGACAGGATCGACACGGCGATCTCCTCCAGCGTCTCGGCCTGGATCTCCAGGCCGATCGGGGCGTGGAGCCGCGCCATGGCGGCGTCCCCCACTCCGGCCTCCGACAACCGCGATCGCAGTTCCTTCCAGCGCCGCTCACTCCCCATGACGCCGATGTACCGGGCCGGCGTCTCCAGCAAACCCGGTAAGACCTCCAGGTCCAGGTCGACGTTGCGGGTAACGACGGCCACCGAGGTGTCTTCGGTAATCGAGAGGCCGGCCACGGTCTCCCCGATGCGGCCCGCCAGCCGTTCGTCGGCCTTTGGCATGGCTTCGGGTGTAAGGCGGTCTGGCCGGTCGTCGATCACCACGGTGCGGTACCCCAACCAGTTGGCCAGGTCGACGAGGGAACGTCCCACGTGACCACCGCCGACAACCAAAACCGTATGCGCAGGCATATAAGGCTCCACGTAGATCTGTACTTCGCCGCCGCACAACCCGGGGTCGCCCCGGGCGGGCGCTACCAGGGCATAGTCCAGCAGCTTGGGGCGGCCGGTGGCGAATGCGTCTTGCGCTTCGCTCAGCACTCGCGATTCCATCTCCCCGCCACCCACCGTCCCGACCGACGAACCGTCTTCGAAGATGAGCATCTTGGTGCCGGCCTGGCGCGGCACCGATCGCTGGGTCGATACGACCGTGGCCAGCACCACCGGCCTCCCTGCGTCAATGGCAGCCTGAAGTTGGCTCAGCACGCGTCGGTCTTGATTGCCGGACATCGGGTCGCCTAATCCGCCGACAGTGCCTGCCACACCCGCTCGGGCGTGAAGGGGATCTGGTTGATCCAGGCACCGGTGGCATTCCCGATGGCGTTGCGGATGGCCGGGGCGACACCGTCCTTGGGAATCTCGGCAATCGCCTTGGCCCCAAATGGACCGCTCTTTTCCATGGTCTGGACCAGGTAGGCCTCGATGCGAGGCATTTCGTCTGCTCGATAGATCTTGTATGGCCCGAACCGGGCGTTGACCATGCGGCCTTTGTCGTCGTAAGCCATTTCCTCGCAGTGCCCATATCCGAGGGCCTGGATCATGCCTCCCTCCACCTGGCCGGCCGAGGTAATCGGGTTGATCGGCACCCCGCAGTCAACTGCCATGACCAACGCCTTGACGGTTACCTGGCCGGTTTCGATGTCGACCTCGACCTCGGCGAACTGAGCGGCATAGGGCGGGGGCGACTCGGGCGACACGTAGGAGGCGGTGGCCATGATCTGGTGCTGCTGGTCCTGGTGGAGCGAGTGGAGAGCGATCTCATCGAGGCCGACCGATCGACCGTCGGCGGCAAACGCCCGCTTGTCGGCTAGTTCAACCTCACCCGGGGAGTCGAGGTCGAGCATGAGAGCAGCTCGTTCGGTGATCTGACGATGGACCTCCTCCGCCGCCTTCTTGACTGCCATACCCGAGACATAGGTGGTACTCGATGCGTAGGCCCCGACGTCGAATGGAGTCATGTCGGTGTCGGCGGCGTAGATCACGATGTCGTTGAGCGGGACACCAAGCACTTCGGCCGCCATCTGTCCGAGCACCGTGTCGGCGCCGGTGCCGAGATCAGTCGCGCCGATCAGCAAGTTGAAGGAGCCGTCATCATTGATCTTGATGCTGGCAGCTCCCATGTCGAGACCGGGAATGGCGGTCCCGTGCATGCACATGGCGAATCCGATGCCTCGCCGGATGTGGGGCCGGTCGGCCGGGGCAACCCAGGCGGGATCCTTCCCTCGATGCCAGCCAATGGCCCGCTCACCTTGCGCGACGCACTCTTCTAACCCGCTGGAGGTAATGACCGGGACCACCTCGAGGTCGGAGGCACCTTCGCCGAGGCGGGTGGCAATGTCGAGCGGATCACCCACCTTGGTCCAGTTCATGCGACGGAACTCGAGCGGATCCATGCCCAGTTCCCGGGCGATGTCTTCCATGTGGGACTCGAGGGCAAACAGCGCCTGGGGTGCGCCATAGCCCCGGTAGGC
This sequence comes from Acidimicrobiia bacterium, assembly GCA_029862065.1. Classification (GTDB taxonomy): domain Bacteria; phylum Actinomycetota; class Acidimicrobiia; order Spongiisociales; family SHLN01; genus SHLN01. The sequence goes on from JAOTYB010000142.1 coordinate 2,458, forward strand.
GCCGGGCACCGGGATGTTGGTGTAGGCCACGTCACAGTCGAATCGCTTGTTGGGGGTGTTGTAGGAGCTAAGCCCCCGCAATCCGCTCACCTGCTGAACGGTAAGGGCGTGAGTGGCGTAGGGCCCGGTGTTGCCGACGATCCGCATCGACTGACTGACCAACACCCCGTCGCTGTTGACGCCCGTCTTGTAGGTGATGGTCTGGGGATGGCGGGTGCGGCTCGACATGAACTCCTCGGCCCGATTGAGCTCGAGTCGGACAGGATGGCCGGTCGCCAACGTGAGATGACCCACTACGTCCTCGATCAACATCTCCTGCTTGGCCCCAAAGCCACCGCCAATCCGGGGCTTGATCACCCGGATGTCCTTGACCGGAAGGCCGAGCAGCGGGGCCACCATGCGCCGAACGTGGAAGGGCACCTGGGTGGAAGTCCGGATCACCAGGCGTTCGTCGCTGTCCAAGTAGGAGATGGCGATGTGTGGCTCGATCGGGCATTGCTGCACCTGATGCACCCGGTAGGTGTCCTCGAACACCCGAGCGGCCTTGGCGAAACCCTCCTCGACATCACCGACCTCGGCCTCCATGTGGTGGACGATGTTGCGACCGGGGTCGTGGGCCCCCTCCAACTCATCTTCATCGTGGATGACGGGAGCGTCGCCGGTGATGGCTTCGAGCTCATCGAACACGGCCGGCAGCACGTCATAGGTCACCTCGATGAGCGACACGGCCTGCTCAGCGATCTCGATGGTGTCGGCGGCCACCGCCGCCACCCGGTCGCCCACGTGGCGGACCTTGTTGTCGAAACTCACCTGGTCGTACGGCAGCGGATTGGGATAGCTCTGGCCGCCGGATGCGTACCGCACTCGTTCGACGTTCTCGTGGTGCAGCACCGCGTGCACGCCCGGCAGGGCCCGGGCCTTCGAATCGTCGATGCTGACGATGCGGGCATGGGCATGGGGGCTGTAGAGCATCTTGGCGTAGAGCATCCCCCGCATTTCGAAGTCGTCGGTGAACGCCGGGCGCCCTTTGGCCAGCTTGACGGCGTCGACTTTCCGCTCCGGTTTGCCAACCACGTTGGTTTCGGGGACCTCCGGGCTGACAATCACCCTCGGGGCAGAGGTCGGCACCCCCGCCAGCGGACTGGTGAGGTCGCCCGGTCCGGCGGCCTCCGGGCCGGTGAGGGCGGGAACCAGCCACGCCTGGACGGGTTCAACGTCCTCGCCGCGCAACACAGCCGCCGCTCGCAGGATCGCATCGACCGGGCGGACGTATCCGGTCTCGCGGTCGAGAATCCCGGTGAGGGCGTCGCGGACTTGCTCCTCGGTCGGGGCCGGGTTCTCGGCCAGCAGCGCCTTGGCGGCCAGGATCATGGCCGGAGTCGAATATCCCGATTGAATGGCTCCGGTGACAATGAAGGCCTCCTGGATCGGATCGAGCCCCCGCCCCGGCGAAATACCTTCCACCGTGTCGACCGAGTGCCCATCGGCCTGGGCTGCCAGGAGCACCTCGGCCGATACCAGTTGGCCGTCAACCAGCACCGCCGCCGCCCCGGTCTCACCCGTCTCGGATCCAAACCGCACGCTGTAGAAACCCTCCCGTCGCAACACGGTTTTGAGTGACTCGTGCGGCTCGCAGGCCAGCATCCGTTCCACTCCATTGAGCGTCAGGGTGATCTTCATCGGCTCTCCCCCAGGCTGGCGAGTACCCGGTCGGTGAGCACTCTGGCCAATTCCCTTCGATAGTCGCTCGATCCGCGGAAATCGGCCGGAGGATCGAGCGATGCCAGTGAATCGAGATCGACCAGCACCGGAGTGGGAGCTACGCCGGTTAGGGCCACTCGAAGGGTGCCGTCGTCTCCCCGGTGTCCGACGGACATCACGATGGGACGGTCGGCAGGCGTCCGACCCGTCCGATGAGCGGCGGCGTCGCCTCCGACGGCAATCGAGACCGACGTGATGATGCCGAGCCGCAGCTGGGACGGATCGGACAGCAAGTCAGCCAGAGGCATATTCTCGGAGCCGAGTGAGTGGGCGACGGCCACCGTGGCATCGAAGGCAAGCAAACCGGCCAGCAGCTCGCTCTCGGGATCGGCGGCGGCCACTGTTCCCCCGACGGTGGCGGCCCGCCGCAGGGTGCTCGGGGCCTCTCTGTGGGCGAGCTCACGAAGCATGGCGGGCACAACCTGGCTGTCGACCAGGCTGCTGAGGCGAACCATCGCGCCCAGCTCCAGCCGGTCGTCGTCGGCTCGGATCCCATCGAGGCCAAGCGCTTGCAGGTCAACCACTTCCATTGGTTCGCTGTCCGAGATGGTGTTTACCATCGTGCCACCACCGAGGGCTACCGCTCCCGAGTCGGCCAATACGGCAAGAGCGTCCTCCAGGGTGGTGGGACGGTGGTACCCGCGGATCATCGCCATCATTCAAACCCTTCACAGCTGAGGCCCGAAGCCTACCTATGCCACTCGATCCGCCCTCACCGAATTCGCCGTGCCGAGAGCGCGAAATCCCACAGACTCATCGGCCGACCGATTACGGTTTTGGACAAGCGTCAATGGGGTGTGCGAGATTCAGTCTTCGCCCACCGCGGAGTCGCCTAGGCCCGGGTGTACCGCCATACACCCGGGCCTCCGCCTTTCTTGAGGTCCTTTCAGGAGGTAGCCTCCCTGGTTCATGAGGAGGGACCCAATGAAGACCCGTGTATTACTTGTATTAGTCGTTGCGTTATCGCTGGTGGCCGCCGCCTGCGGTGACAGTGAT
>JAOTYB010000160.1 GCA_029862065.1 Acidimicrobiia bacterium
GACACGACCGCTGCCACGACCACAACGACCGAGGCCACCACCACCACCGAGGCCACCACTACCACAACGGTGGCGGTGGATGCCTGCGCCGTGGATCAGCTCAATCTCGTCGAAGCCGGTCAGCTGGTAGTGGCGACCGGAGAGCCGGTTTTTCCACCGTGGATGGGAGTCGGAGATGACTTCTTCGACGTACCCGAGTCCAAAACGGGGTTTGAAGGTGGACTCGTGTATGCCCTGGCCGAGACGCTTGGCTTCTCGGATGACCAGGTGTCATTTGTCCGTACCGGATTTAGCGAGGTCATCGCACCCGGACCCAAGGATTGGGACTTCAACATCCAGCAGTACTCCATCACTCCCGATCGCGACGAGGTCGTCGACTTCAGTGACCCGTACTACACGACTCGCCAGGCGCTGGTGACGTTCGCCGATTCACCGTACGCCACCGCGGCAACCGTGGCCGACCTCAAGGATGCCAAGCTGGGGGCGGCAATCGGGACAACCAGCCTCGACTTCATCGAGGATGTCATTCAGCCAGACAGCGATGCCAGCGTCTACGACGAAAATGTCGACGTTGAAGCGGCCATGCGGGCCGGGCAAATCGATGGACTGGTGGTTGACCTACCGGCCGCCTATTTCGTCACTGCCGTCCAGGTAGAGGGATCGGTTATCGCCGGCCAGTTCGAGGCAGCAGCGGCCGCGCCCGACAACTACGGCATGCTCTTCGCTGAAGGTAACAGCCTGGTCGATTGTGTCAACGAGGCGCTGGCGGAGCTCAAGGCCGAAGGAACCCTCCAGTCCCTCGAGGACACCTGGCTGACTCAGGATGGTGGCATCCCCATCATCACGGGATAGCCGGCACAGCGTTGGACTCGGAAGGGGACCCGCCACTGGCGGGGTCCCCTTCCCTTTTGTCCTGGGCGGCTAGCTGTGAGAGACCTCACGTACGGTGACAGCGTCGCCCGGCGCGGGCTTGATCACTTTGCCGCCGGTCCCGTTGTTCTCCGACACCAACAGGTATCCGCTCGAGTCCCACAAGGCGATCAACGTGTCGGTGCCGTATTCGGAGTCGCCAAAGGTGTTCACCATCCCGACAATCGCGGCTCCGCACAGCTCAACCTGTACACCCGCCGGCACGGGCAGGTGCTCGATATCCGACGGGAGTATGGAACAGATGGCGTTGCCGAAGTCATCGACGTAGATCACCTCGCCGGTGACGCTGCCGTCGGCCTGGTGCTCGGCCCCCCACAGAGGAATGGTGACCGGGTCATCAAATCGCGTGCCGACATCGGCCAAGGGGATGCCGGCCGCCAGGTGAGCCCCCACTGGCGAGAAGACCTCGCGTCCGTGGAAGGTATTCGTGACTTCGTCGAGCCAGTACTGGGGCTTGTCGAGATGAACGAACTCTGTGGCCCAGCCCACGGCCGCGGCCCGATGGAGACAGGCAGTAAGGACCCCGTTATCTGGGGCAACGAAGTAGTGACTGCCGATCCGGGCAGCCATAGCCCGCCGCGCCGTCCCAACTCCGGGGTCGACCACCACCACATGGACCGTTCCCGCGGGGAAGAAGAAGGCGCTGTTATTGACGACGAAGTTGGCTTCGCGAATGTCCTGGGGAGCGATCTCGTGGCTCAAGTCGGTGATGTTGGCGCCCGGGGCAATCCCATAGATGACGCCGTGGAGCACCGAGTCACTTCCCTGCCTGGTTCCGAAGTCCGTGGTGAGCGTGATGTACATGCTGGACCAGATGATAGAAAGCTATCCTCACCACCCAGGCCGGCACAGAGAGTGAGCTGCGGCAAATGGTGAGCACATGAGCGCGGCTCCCGAGGAGGTTCGGAGCCCTGGTTTGTGGCCGAGCCGCCGCAATCGGCCCCGCCGCCATCGGGAGGAAGGGGCCCGCAGTGCCCTGATCGCGGCCGGTTCGACTGTCATCCTCCTGGGACTCATCGCCTTCTGGGTGGTCAACTCCGAAACCTGGCCGGCGGTTCAGCAGCAGTTCTTCAGCCCGGAGAAGTTCCGCGAGGTATTCCCCGCGGTAGCCAGTGGATTCTGGCTGGACATTCGGATGTTCATGGTGGCCGAGGTGCTGATTCTGGGTTTCGCCTTGGTGCTGGCAATGATCCGTGCGCTCCGGGGTCCCGCCTTCTTCCCGTTGCGGGCGCTGGTGATCGTCTTCATCGATTTGGTGCGCGGCATTCCGATCATCCTTTTGATCCTGGTCCTGGGGTTCGGGGTGCCGGCGCTCCAGCTCAGCGGAGTGCCGAAAAGCCCCCTCTTTTGGGGGGTGGCCACTCTGGTCATCAGCTACAGCGCCTACACAGCTGAGGTGTACCGGGCCGGAATCGAGTCGGTGCACGAGAGCCAGCGAATGTCGGCCCGCTCCCTCGGCCTCACTCAGGTGCAGGCTCTTCGCTATGTGCTGGTCCCTCAGGCAATCCGCAACGTGATCCCGGCCCTACTGAACGGCTTCGTCAGCCTGCAGAAGGACGTGGCCTTGGTATTCGTCCTCGGCGTGCGGGAAGGGGTTCGCGAGGCCCAGATCTTCACCGCCAAGACGTTCAACTACACCGGCTACATCGCGGCAACGATCTTGTTCCTGCTGGTGAGTATTCCGGTGGCCCGCTTCACTGACTGGTACACCGAGCGCGACCGGCGACGGAAACAGGCGGTCGGTAACTGATGGCCAAGCTCGATATTCAGTCGGTCGTCAAGTCCTTTGACGACAAGGTGGTCCTACGAGACGTTGACCTCACCGTCGACCTCCACGACGTCGTTTGTCTGATTGGTTCATCCGGATCCGGAAAGTCGACGCTGCTGAAATGCATCAACCTGCTGGTGCCCATCGACTCGGGAGAAATCTTGCTCGACGGCGAAGCCATCACCGATCCATCCGTAAACCCCAACGATGTGCGTCAGAAGATGGGCATCGTCTTCCAGGCCTTCAACCTGTTCCCGCACATGTCGGTTCGTCAGAACATCCTGCTGAGTCCGGTGAAGGTGCACGGCGTTTCGAAGGATGAAGCCGAGAGTCGTACCCACGAGCTGCTGGAGCAGTTCGGCCTGCTCGACAAGATCGACGAGTATCCCGACCGCCTCTCAGGGGGCCAACAGCAACGTGTGGCCATCGTCCGAGCACTGGCTACGCAACCTGACCTCATGTTGTTCGACGAGGTGACCTCCGCCCTCGACCCCGAGCTGGTGGCCGAGGTGCTGAACGTCATCCGGGGGCTCAAGGAGGAGGGCATGACCATGCTCATCGCCACCCACGAGATGGGCTTCGCACGGGATGTGGCGGACCGGGTGTGCTTCCTCGACGACGGCAAGATCCTCGAACACGGACCACCCAAGGAGATCTTCTCCAATCCCCAACAGCCCCGGACCCGCGAGTTCCTCCAACGGATCGTCGAGGCCGGGCGGCTCTGAAACTAGAAGCCCGGATCGCCCCGGCAGGCGACCAGGCGAGCCAGGGCGAAGGGCCGCCCGTCTTGGTCGCCGGGCTCCAGCGTCTCCTCGTAGAACACGATCCGTAGCTCAGCGAAGGCCTCGAGGAGCTCCTGGGGACGCAGCCGGAAGTCCGGGCTGCTGGGGCCGTCCACGTCGGCATCGGTTTGGAGGTGATGCTCGATCAACAGCCACCCGTCGGGGACCAGGCCCTCGATCAGCCGAGGCCACAGGCCCCGGTTGACGTACCGAATGACCGTTATGAGGTCGAAGCTCGATTCGGGGACCGCGTACTCGTCGAGATCGGACACCATCCAATCGATCTCAAGACTGCGTTGATCCGCTTCGGCTCTGGCCATGTCGACGGCAACGCTGGATACGTCAACTGCCGTCACCCGATGCCCCGCCTCAGCTAGGCGGAAGGCGTTGCGCCCGGCCCCGCACGCCACGTCGAGAGTTCGGCCAACCGGCAGGCGGGGCATCCACGATTCCAGGAAGGGACCGGCCTTCGGCCGGGGCTGGTAGGTGCCCGTCCGGTACCGCTCGTCCCACGCCTGGCGTTCGGATTCACTCATTTGCGCTCACCCCCAGAGAGTACCTCCGGCCGTTGGTGGCTCGCCGGAAGATAGAGTCCGCTGCATAGGCAGAAAGAAAGGGGGGAGCATGAAGCACGTGGTATTTGGCACCGGACCGATCGGTGCGACGCTCGCCGACCAGCTAGCAACCGCCGGGCATAAGGTCACCGCAGTCAACCGCTCAGGGAAAGCGCCAACCGGAGGCGGAGTCGAGTTGATCTCCGGCGACGCCGGCGACGCGGCCTTCGCGACGTCGGTCTCGGAGGGAGCCGATGCCATCTATCAGGTGCTCAACCCGCCGTACACCCAGTGGCCCGAGCTGTTCCCCGACCTCCAGGCCAGCCTGCTGAAGGCGGCCCGGACAACGGGCGCCAAGCTGGTCACGCTCGAGAACATGTACGGCTACGGCCCGACCGGAGGGAAGCCTCTCACAGAGGACACCCCCTTCAAGGCAACCGGAAAGAAGGGCCGGGTCCGAGCCTCGATGGCTCGTCAACTCATCGAGGCCCACGACGGGACTGCCACCCGTACGACGATCGGACGAGCATCGG
>JAOTYB010000221.1 GCA_029862065.1 Acidimicrobiia bacterium
TGAGGCCTTCCGAGGCGGTTCCCTCGCCCAGCCGACCCTGGCTCTCACCAGCCTGATCTTCGTCGCTCTCGGTGCGTGGATGATCGGTGATTCCCGGACGAGCCTCAGAGCCCGCCTGTTGTTGGGGGCCACCACGGTCGCGGTCGGCGTCGGCAGCTTCCTCGGTCATGCAGGAAGCGACAACGGCGGGCGAACAATCGATTCGCTTTCGATCAAGATGCTGGTGTCTGCCTTCCTCATCTATGGGCTCGTCCGCCGGCTGGGTCGAGACGATCGGCTCCTCTGGCCGTGGTGGGCGGCGGTGGCGGGGCCGTTGATCGCGGCCGAGTTGGTGTGGCCGGTGACGGCCAGGCCGTTGCTGGGGCTCATAACCGCCGGAGCAGCCGTCACGGCCTGGCTGGCGGTAGAGAGCCGCGATGGTCGACGTCGGCTGGCCGCCAGCCTGTCGGTGTTCGGCCTGGGGCTGGTGGCCTTCTGGGCCGGCCGGGCCGAGTCCAGCCTGTGTTCTCCTGAGAGCGTGCTCCAACTCCACGGCCTATGGCATATCCTCGCAGCCATGGGAATCGCATTCACGTACTCGGCATACCGAAACGAGGCCGCATGACGGTTGATGCCGTCGTCGTGGGCGCTGGCCCAAATGGGCTCACGGCCGCGATCACGTTGCTTCGTCAGGGACGTTCGGTGGTAGTCCTCGAGCAAGCCGACGTGGTGGGCGGCGCTTGCCGGTCCGCCGAATCGACACTTCCCGGATTCATTCATGACATCGGGGCGGCCGTCATGCCGCTGGGGGTGGCATCCCCGGCCTGGCGCGACCTCCCGCTGGAGGAACATGGCCTGCAATGGGTAGCTCCGCCCGCCGAATTCGGCCAGCCGCTCGACGGCGGACGGGCGGCCGTTGCCTATCGCGATATCGGCCGCACCGCCGACGGGCTGGGGGCCGACGGCCAACGGTATCGGAAGCTGGCTGAGTGGCTGTCTCGTGACTGGGACAAGATCGAGAAAAGCGTGTTGGGACCGCTGATTCGCGTTCCCCGTCACCCGCTCACCATGGCCCGGTTTGGGCTCCGGGGGGTCCAGCCGGCCACGAGTTTCTTGCGAGGGAGCGGCGACGACCTCTACCCGGCTCTCCTGGCGGGGTGTGCCGCCCATGCGGTGCTGCCGCTGGAGAAGCCGCTCACCGCCTCCTTCGGGCTTCTCTTCTTGGCCCTCACCCACAACTCTGGCTGGCAGTATCCAAAGGGTGGGGCCGGAGCCCTGACCGGGGCACTGGCGGGATACCTCGAGAGCCTCGGCGGGGAGATCAAGCTTGGCCACACGGTGCGTGCTTGGGGGGACCTTCCCGATCACCGGGCGGCCATCTTCTCAACCGGACCTTCGGCGCTGGCGACGGTAGCCGGGGATCGGCTGCCTCACCGGATGCGCAAACGGTTCTCGCGGTGGCGGTACGGGCCGGGCGCATTTCGGGTGGACTTCGCTCTCGACGGGCCGATCCCCTGGACGGCACTTTCCCTCTCGCAAGCCGGGACCGTGCACGTCGGAGGGACACTGGCGCAAGTCGCCGACGCTGAGCGGAAAGTAGCGGATGGAAAACACCCCGACAATCCCTTCGTACTCGTGGCTCAGCCAAGCATCGCCGACTCATCGCGAGCGCCGTCCGGAAAGCACGCCGTGTGGGCGTATTGCCACGTCCCAAACGGATCAGACGTTGACATGACCGAACGGCTCACCAACCAGATCGAGCGGTTCGCTCCCGGGTTCCGTGATCGGATCCTCGCCGCACATTCCATTCCCCCACGAGAACTCGAAGCAATGAATCCCAACCTGATCGGCGGCGACGTCGGAGGCGGCTCCCATGATGGGCTCGGCCTGGTGGCTCGCCCCCGCTTGTCTCCCCGACCCCACCGGGTGACCGATCGGTTATTCATCGGTTCGGCCTCGACTCCCCCGGGGGGTGGAGTCCACGGGATGGGTGGGTACTGGGCGGCCCGGGCGGCTCTGGCAGGGGCCCTCAAGTGATGTGGCCCGAGCCGAACGGCCACGATGAGGAGTTCGTGCCGATGCGACGCCGACGAACGTTTCGGGTGGTCTCCCTTGCTGTGACGGTACTGGTGGTGCTCGCCATGCTGGCGATCACCCTCGGGCCCTACCTGATCGATCGGCGGGTGCGGGCGCCGTCGACCACCGTCACCACCGGGCTGGGAGTGTGAGCGTCTCCCGGGTACTGTGAGACCCATGGCCACCCCGCCCGAACTGCTCTCCGAAACCGAGATCCTCGCCCGGGCTCGGGTGCTGGCCGAGGAGATCAGCAAGGACTACGCCGACACCAAAGAATTGGTGCTCATCGGCGTGTTGAAGGGATCCTTCATGTTCCTGGCCGACCTCGCCCGCCGGCTCACCATTCCCCACCGGATCGAGTTCATCGCGGTGTCCAGCTACGGCGATCGAGAAAGCGACGAGGCCGGCTCGGTTCGGTTGTTGATGGACGTCCGGCACCCGATCGGCGGGGCCGACGTGCTGGTGGTAGAGGACATCGTGGACACAGGACACACCCTGTCCTACTTGTTGCGGTTGCTGGGGGCGCGGGAACCGGCGTCACTCAAGACCTGCACTCTGCTGCAC
>JAOTYB010000222.1 GCA_029862065.1 Acidimicrobiia bacterium
CCCTCCGATGTCGATCGGCCGCAACGTCAGTTCCCCTCCGGCAATGTCGAACCCCACGGCTGAGTTGACGGTCGCCTGCTGGGGACGGGCGACGCTGAACATTGGATAGGTGGAGAGGGGGAAGCTGTCGCGGAAGGGCGAGCCGAGGACGGGCGCCGCCACTGCCAGCACTATGGCGGCCGAAACGACGCATCTGACTGTGCGATTCATGCGGCAAGCGTAGATTGCAGAGCCGTGAACCAATACCGAAGCACTATTCGAGGCCGAATCCGCCTGGGCGCTATCACCTGGGTGGCCTTCCTGGTTGGGTTGCGACTGCTCATCCTCCAGCCCGAGCGCTGCGGCACCGTCACCGCCCAGGAGGTGCGTGCCGCCGCCCTGGCCACTGTGGGCTGGTTGACCGTCAACCAGGCGGACGATGGCGAGTGGCTCTACCGCTATGACGCCCCGGCCGGCGAAGATCTGGGTGGATACAACATCACCCGTCATGCCGGGCTCACGCTGTCGCTCTACCAAGCCGCGGCCGAAGGGCTGGCCGACGCTCTCGCAACCGCCGACCGCGGCTCGAGCTGGTTGTCGGAGCGCCTGGTGGAGGCGGGCGGTGGCGTAACCGTGGACGAGCCGGGTGCGTCAACCGTGCCGGTGGGGGCTTCAGCACTGTGGGCGGTGGCCTTGGCGGAGCGGCGATTCCTCACCGGCGAGGATGATTTCGACGACGTGCTGCGCGGGCTCGGGACCTTTCTGGCTTCTCAGGTCGAAGACAACGGAGCGGTCGCCGAACGATGGGATCGTCGTGACGACGCGCCCGTGGCCGGTCGGTACTCGGTGTTCTATACCGGTGAGGCCTATTTCGCCCTGGCTCGCCTCGAGCGGGTCTTCCCGGGCGAGGGATTTGGCCCCGTGGCCGACCGGGTTGGTCATTATCTGGCAACTGAGCGGGACGACGCCGAAGATCGTTTCCCGCCGGTGAGTGACCACTGGGCCGCTTACGGCCTGGCGGAGACCGCCTCGTGGCGGGGTCTCAGTGCCACAGAGCAGGAGTATGCCGTCCGGCTGGGAGAGATCTTCGGCCCTCAGATCCGGTACGCGTCCCAACGCACCGAATCGTGGTTCACGCACCGGACCCGCGGCCGCCAGACGCTGGGGGCCGGCCTCGGCACTCTCGGCGAGGGGACCACTAGTCTGTGGACGATTACCCAGCTTGAAGGGGACGTCGGCGGCCTCGAAGCCGCGGCCGAGCGGTCGCACTGCGTAGCCGGGCTGCTCGTCGAACGGCAGATCGATGCGGTCGAGGCTCGAGAGTTTCAAGATCCGGAGCGGGTGGCGGGCGCCTGGTTTCAGTTTGGGGTCACCCAGATGGACGACCAGCAACACACGTTGTCGGCGCTCCTGCGGACCCTACCGATCCTGGAGGCCGGAACGTGAGCGTGTGGCTGGCCATTGTGTTGCTGATCGCAGTCGTCAACCCGGCCCGGCGCCGAGCCGAGTTGGCCAACGGCACTCCGGTGATTGCCGCCGGTGCCGTTCTCACTCTGGGGGCAGTGGCACTGCTCGGGTGGTGGGGGAACGGTCTCATTGACGCGCTTGACATCAGCGCTCCAACGTTGCGAGTGGGTGTCGGGTTGGTGCTGGCGGTGGGCGGGCTCGTCGATTTGGTGCGTCCTCTGCCTGGGCGGGGCGAAGGCGTGGCGGGCATGGGTGGTGCTGTGATACCGGTCTTCTTTCCGGTGCTGTTCCGACCGGAGCTGGCCCTGGTGGCGGTTTCGGTGTCGGTGGATGCCGGGCTGGGTGCGTTGACCGTGGCCGCCGCCATCGGTCTTGGCCTGGTGGCGGTGCCGACAGCTCAGCGCTGGGCCCGACCCTTGAATGTGGTGGCTGCCACGGCACTAATCGTGCTGGCCGTCGATCGGCTCATCGACGGGGTCTTTGCTCTCTAGCGAGCCGGCCGCTACTTCTTGAAGCCGGCGTCGGTCTTGCCGATCGCTTCAGAGGCGCTGCCGCCTATCTGGGTGATTACGAGGATGGACACGACGGCGATGAGCACCAGGAGCAAGGCGTACTCGACGAGGCTGGCGCCGTCATCGGTGGTATCCAAGGTTAGAAATCGGACCCATAGGCGCACGGGTTCTCCTTGATCGCGCCCCCTACTCTCGGCCATGTGAGCGACTTCGGCCATAGGTCCATCGTCTCAGAATCCTGGTGCCCAGCCATCGCCCGGCGATAGCATTGCCGTTCAACGTCAGGGAGGCCATGCGACCAGCCAAACCGCGTCCGGGAGTTCCCGGGCCCGGACTCGTATATCGGTTTGCTGCCTGGGTCGGAGTCTCAGTAATGCGCTGGCAACGGTGGCGTTTCCAGATGTCGGGCCTCGAGCATGTTCCAGTGCGTGGCGGCTGCGTCATCGCCGCCAACCACACCTCGTTCTGGGACTTCTTTGCCGTTGCGCAGTTCCCCTATCTCCGGCTGGGCCGGCCGGCGCGGATTATGGCCAAGCAGTCACTGTTCAAGATCCCGCTGTTCGGCCGCCTCATGTCTCGCACCGGGTGCATTCCGGTTGATCGCGGGAATGGTGGTGGGGCTCTCGAGCATGCGGTGTCGGCGCTCGCCAAAGGG
>JAOTYB010000066.1 GCA_029862065.1 Acidimicrobiia bacterium
CGAGGTGGGAGAGGCGCGGGCTCATGCCGAGCACCTCGGCCTTCTGCTCGTTGAAAGACAGAGCCATCAGTGGGCGGTAGAAGACAACGACCCCCACCACCGCGAAGGCCGCCGCCACTGCCTGGATCACCACGTCGCTCGTCGACGTGCCGAGGACATCTCCGAACAGGATGGCCACGAGGTCGACGGCGAAGGAGCCCGACCGGGAGATGATGATGACGCCCAGCGCCAGCATGCCGACGAACAACAGCCCGATGGAGGTGTCTTCGCTGAGGCGGGTTGTTCTGTGAATAAGGGAAATGGCCGAGATCATCACAATGGCCGCCGCCACCGCCCCGATGATGAGGTTGACGTCAAGCAGGAAGGCGATGGCGATGCCCGGAAGCACGCCATGAGCCAGCGCGTCGCCCATGAATGACAGGCCCCGGATAATGACCCAGCTCCCCACCACAGAGGTGGTTATGACGGCGAAGACGGCTGCCAACAGGGCCCGGACCATGAACTCATTGGCGAACGGTTCGGTGAGCCAATCCATCAGCTCAACGCCTCGGCCACCCGGGCGCCGTTGGTCTCGAGCAGGCCGAGGTAGGTGTCGGCGCCCGAGCCTTCTTGGCCGAAGGTGCCGGTAAAGACCTCGACCACGGCGATGGGTCGGTCGAGTTCGCCTGCCAAGACCTCCGCCAACCGGCGGGAGCCGCCGACGTCGGTGAAGATTGCATTCACGCCGTGCTCCTCAATCGCGTCCGCCAGATCGGCGAGGTCCCGACCGCTCGGTTCGCCGGCCGACGATCCACCGGGGCTGATGGAGCCAATGACTTCGAGGTCATACCGATCTGCAAAGTAGCCGAGCGCTTCGTGATTCGTGACGATCGTTCGGTTAACGACCGATGCGAGCTGGGTGGCGATCTGGGCGTCGATGGCTTTGAGGCGCCCGGCGTACTCGGTCTGGCGGGCCGTGAATGCGGCGGCCCCGGCCGGAAGGAGCCGACCGAGTTCGCCTGCCACCGCCTGAGCGATCGCGATGCCCCGCACCGGATCAAGCCATACATGGGGGTCGAGAGTTTCGGGAGCGTCTTTGAAGGGGAGTGGATCGGCCAGCGACCCAACCTCGAGCAGCCTGGTTCCGTCCTGGGCGACATCCTGGAGAATGTCGAGAATCGACTCCTCCAAGTCGAGGCCGTTGGCGATCACCACGTCGGCGTCTCGCAGGTCCGCCACCTGGCGCACCGACGGCTGAAACGAGTGGGGGTCGGCACCGACTGGCATGAGCACCTCCACTGTCACCTGGTCACCAGCAATGTTGCGCACAATGTCCCCCAGGATGGGAGTGGTGGCAAATACGGTGATCTCGTCAGATGCCGGCGACGAGCCGGCGCACCCCGCAGCCACCAGAGCAACCGCGAGCAGAAACGAACGCATTATCAGTTCCAAACGATATTGAGAATCTTTCTCATATATAGTAGTGGGTATGACAACCGTTTCCCGGGCTGACATCGACGAACGGGTAGCCCAGCGTTTGGCCGAGCACGACATCCGCTACACGGTCGGGCGAAAGCTCACCGCCCGGGCGCTGGTGGCGCTCGCCGGGCCTGCAACGGCCGCCCAGCTGCACGACGAGCTCGGACGGGAGGTGCCGCTGTCCTCGCTGTATCGAACCCTGTCACTGTTCGATGAAGCAGGGATCAACGAACGCACGCATGATGCAGATGGCGTGGCCCGCTATGAGCTGGCCGAGTGGCTGCTGGGGCACCACCACCACCTTGTGTGCAACAAGTGTGGCGAGGTCGAGGACGTGGAATTGGCCACCGAGGTCGAGGCTCAGCTGGCCGACATCGTCAGGGCGATTGCGGACGGGTCCGAGTATCACGCCACCGGGCACCGGATCGACGTCGAGGGAGTGTGTGGCTCATGTCGCGACTAGCGGTCAGCGGCCGGGATGTGGCGCTTGGTTACCGGGATCTTGTGGCGGTGAGTGCATCAGATTTCGATGTGCCTGGCGGCCAGCTGACCGCCGTTATCGGGCCAAACGGATCGGGGAAGTCAACTCTTCTGAACGGAATCGCCGGCATCGTCCGTCCAATGGCCGGACGGATCGAGGTGCTCGGTGAGCCGGCCGCCACCATGCTGAGCCGGGTGGCATACGTCTTTCAATCCACAACGGTTAACCAGGTGATGCCGGTCACCGTGCGGGAAACCGTCGCCATGGGCCGGTATGCCCCGCTCGGCCAGCTCAAACGATTCTCGGCTGTCGATCACGAGATAGTCGACGAGGCCATGGAACGCCTCAATATCCCGCACCTGGCCAAGAAACACCTGGTGGAGATATCGGGCGGGGAGCGCCAGCGAGTGTTTGTCGCCCAGGGCCTGGCCCAGCAGGCCGAAATCGTGCTGTTGGACGAACCCGTCACCGGGCTCGACATTGTGACCCGAGATCTCGTCATGGAGGCGCTGGTGACCGAGTTGGCCAGCGGCCGCACTGTGGTCTTTACCACCCACGACCTGGCTGATGCCAGCGTCGCCGACCACGTGCTTCTCATGGCCGGCCGCGTGCATAGCCAGGGGACTCCCGACGAGGTGTTGAGCCCCGATCGTCTTTCGAGTGCCTACGGAGTGGGCATTGTGCATCTCGAGGACGGGAGCATCGTTTTGGACGACCCCCATCACCGGGGCAGCCGCCGACATGTGCATTTCGAACGAGGGGCTCCCGCCCCCGGCACGTAGCGCGCTTCAAACTGGTCAAGCACGGGCGTAAACCTCCGATTATGCATAGGTGAAAGCGGAAAAGACGCGCTCGGAATCACACCCAAGACGAGGTCGCCGGGGGGGATCGCAGTGACGGTCCCGCCGACCCGCGCTGCCGATCCGGTTGACGTGTTCGACGCCATCGGAATCGGATGGGGCGTGTATGAGCTCTACCCGAACCCCATCAATCAGCAGGCCTTCTTGAGCGCGGTGGAACGCTTGTCCGTGCTCCACGACTCCTCCATCACGTTCGAGGTTGGGGCCGCCTCGATCAGCTGTGGGGGAGAGGAGCTCCCGATCGTCCGGGGTGGCACAGAGCGCCTGTCGCTTCGGCTATTTGTTCATGAGATCGAGTGGCTTGAGATCATCACTGCCCCGACGGTTCAGGAGATGAAAGACTTCTACGACCTCCTCGCCGTCGATGAGACCGAGGCTCGCCAGGGCGGTGGCATTGGAGCGGCACTCGAAGCCGGCGGGGTCGGGTCCATCCTCGTCACGCAAAGAGGCCTGTTGAGCGAGGTGCTCGAGAAGCCGTGGGAAGAACGTGAAGGGGAGTCCGAGGCCGATGCCGGCGACGGCGGAACGCGGGCCTCCAGAGTGGCCCGCATGATCGCCGGCGGCGCTTCGGCTACCGAAGTGGCAGAGTCGATAGTCGGAGAGGCGGGCGGCGACACCAGCGAGATCGCCGAGTCTTTCTGTGACGCCTTTCGCATGATCTACCCAGATGCCGAGCCCGGCGCGGCTCTTGACGATTCGGTACCGGAGTTGCTCAACGCCTACCGGCATGCGCCAAGGACCCGCCCCCCGGTCGACACGTTCGCCGAGACCTTCTTCCTCCTGCCGGTTGAATCCCAGAGCCGGGTGCTGTCCAACTTCCTTTCCCACCGCGAGGAGGGTCTGCACAGCCTGCTCCTCGATCAGTTTGGAGGCGCCGAGCTCGCCGAGCTCACCCCTCACCTCGATGCGGAGACCTTCGAGGAGCTTGTCGCCTACGCCCGCCATGTTGTGGACAGTGCTACGGGAACGGCCGATGAGCTTCTGCCGATGGTGTCGGCTGCACGCGACGTGAAGCTTGCCCGTCAGAGTGCCGCAGATCGGATCCGAGAAATGATTGAGGGAATCGGCGGGCTCGGGGGAGCGACCGGAGGCCTGGCCGGCCAGCTCCGCACCGAGATAGCGGCCACCGACGAGTTGGGGCGGCGGCTCGTTCGCCTCCTATTCAACATCGAAGACCGACCAGATCGGTTCACTCGATTGGTGGACTCCTGGTGCAGCCGAATTTCTGGGGAGGTGCGAGCCGGCAACCTTGATGAGGCGATTGTGCTCCTTCGCATCGCAACCGAATCGGCCGAGCTGTCACCCACCAAGCGGCGGGCTGTCGACCAGGGCCTGGTTGAGCTGGTTCGCAACGACTATGCCGTGTTCAACGATGCCGCCCACGATCCGGAACATCGCGAGGCGCTGGGTGTGCTGCTTGGAGGATTCGGAGAGCCGGCGGCCGACCATTTGATGCAGCGGCTTTCTGTAGAAGAGGATTTGGCTACCCGGCGGGTACTGATCGATCTCCTGGTGATCGTGGGTTCGAGTCATCCCGACCCGATAGTGCGTTTCTTCACTGCCGACGAGTGGTATGTGGTGCGGAACGCCGTGGCCATTGCCGGCAGGATCGGTGGGGAGCATTGGGTCCCTCGCCTGCGTCCACTGGTTGACCACTCCGATCATCGAGTAGTCATCGAGACGCTGCGAGCCCTCACGCCCATCGCGCCGGACGAAGCCATCCGCGACCTGGTGGCCAGCCTGGCTCACGAGAATCCACGAGTACGAGAGTCCGCGGTCTTGCTTCTCAGAGCGTCGGATTCGCCGGCTCGCGAAGCGGCGCTAATCGCCGCTCTCACTGATCGGTCGATGGACCCCGCCCGCCAAGAGATCGCCGAGTTGCTCCATGAGTTGGGAACACCAACCGCGGTTTCGACGCTCGCCGACATCGCCAAGAAGCCTTTCCTGGTGAGTGCCACCCGCCGGGATGCACGACGGGTGGCCCGAGTAGTCCTGGGGAGGGCAGCATGATGGAAGCGAAGGTCCAGGAATTCTTAAAAACGCTGCAGGCAGCCGTCAGTCAGTTGAACCTGTACCCGGCCCATCATCCCAACAGCGAGACAGCCCTGCGGCGCGGCTGGAAGGCCACCACTGAGCTCGCTGCCCAGGACGACGACGTTGTGATCGGCCTCAAAGGCTACGCCTTCTTCCTCAACGGTGAATTGCTGGCCTATACGTCACTCACCTACGCCAACCTCTATCAAGACCTCTCGGATCGGGAGATCGAGGCAATAACCCTGGCCGGCGAGACCGACCGCACCGACTACGCCAACCTCGTTGAGTTTGCAGCCGGGCACACAGACGACTTGCCCGGAGGCGGATCGATCCGCCTCAATGAGAGCCGGCTGGTGGATGGCGATGACGACTCGGCCTTTGCCGATCTGCGCTTCTCCTACTCGGGGGTGGTGGGAACCCTGCGCACCCTCGACCATCGCATCGCCCGGGAAGGCAGCTTCGAGATGGCTCCCGTAATGCAGGCCGTGGAGGAGCTCATCGACCAGTCTCTCGACGCCAGCGGGGCGGCCCTGCTCCTCAGCACCGTGAAGAGCCACGACGAATACACGTTCTATCACTCGGTCAACACCTGCTTGATGGCCGTGGCCACCGGCCAATACCTCGGCCTTACTCAAAAGGACCTGATCCCGATCGGGGCCGGAGCCATGCTGCACGACATCGGCAAGGTTGCCGTTTCTCCCAAGACCCTCAACCACCCCGGCCGGCTCGATCGCGAACAGTGGAAGGAGATCACCATTCACCCTCAGGAGGGCGCGCAGGCGATCATGGCGGCGGGCGGTCCCGGCCATGAGGTAGCGGCCACGATCGCTCTCGAGCACCACGCTCGCTTCGACGGCCTCGGGTATCCGCGGCTTGGCCCGGACGGGCACCCGCATCTGGCCAGTCGGCTGGTAGCTGTGTCGGACGTGTACGACGCGGTAACCACCAGGCGGAGTTACCGACGGGCCGAGACGCCCCATCGGGCCTTGCAGATTCTCCTGCAGGGCGCCGGCGGCGCTTTTGACCCGGACATCGTCAGGGCCTTCATCTCGATGATGGGGATCTTTCCTCCGGGCTCGGTCCTTAGGCTCCTGTCGGGAGAACTGGTGGTGATTAGCCACCACCAGTCCGATTCGCCTGATTTGCACGGCTTCCTAGTGCGGACGGCGGCGGGTGAGGATGTCGAACCAGAGCCAGTGGCGGTTCCCGAACACCAGGTAGGCCAGCAGGTGCTGGCCGAGAGCGTGGGGATTGAGCCGGCTGCCCTGCTAGAGCGGGCAGGCGTGGCCGAGCAGGTCTTGGCCTCGTCCCTACCCAAGGTGGATGAGGGAGCCATCGAGCGCTCCGGCGTCGACGAGGAAGCCCTGAAAGACCAGGCCGCTCGTTCGCTTTCGTCCATTGTCGACCGCGACTGAATGGTGGCTCGGACATTCGACTGATGACCGAATAGCATCGGCTCTCACCAAGGAGCCACATGATCTATTCGAGCCCGTTGCCGACCGTCGAAATCCCCGAGGTATCGCTTCCCGGCTACGTACTGGAAGGAGCCACTAACCGGGCCGATCGAATTGCCATCGTCGACGGCCCCACCGGGCGCTCGCTGACCTATGGCGCACTGACAGAGTCGGTCGCCAGGATGGCCGGAGGGCTGACGGCCCGGGGCTTTGGCCGGGGAGATGTCTTCGCCATTCTTGCTCCCAACCTTCCGGAGTACGCCACGGCTTTCCTCGGTGTTGCCGCCGTCGGGGGGATCAACACCACCATCAATCCAACCTATACCGCCGAGGAGATCGAGTTCCAGCTTCGTGACTCAGGAGCCCGATTCCTACTCACCATCCCGATGTTTATGGAGCAGGCGGCAGTGGCCGCCTCCGGCGCCGGGATCGAAGAGATATTCGTATTGGGTGAGGCTGCCGGGGCCACGCCGTTGGGCGAGCTCCTCGCCGTCGAGCCGGTTGGTGGATTCGCAGACGTGGACCCCGGGGACGACGTTGTCGCTCTTCCGTACTCGAGCGGCACGACGGGCCTTCCGAAAGGCGTGATGCTGACCCATCGGAATCTCGTCGCCAACCTGGCGCAGGGTGAGCCGGCCTTCGGCATGGGCGACGATGAGGTTGCCATAGCGGTGTTGCCGTTCTTCCACATCTATGGAATGCAAGTTCTGATGAACGGAATGCTCCGCTATGGCGGGACCGTTGTGACCATGCCGCGGTTCGATCTGCAGGAGTTCCTCTCCCTCATCCAACAGCATGGAGTGACCCGCGCGTATGTGGTTCCGCCGATCGTTCTCGCCTTGGCCAAACATCCTCTCGTCGATGACTTCGACTTGTCGTCGCTGCGTTCGGTGTTCTCAGGTGCTGCTCCGTTGAGCGCGGAGCTTGCTCTCGAAGCCAGTGCCCGGGTCGGGTGCGAAGTCGCCCAGGGCTATGGCCTGACCGAGACCTCGCCGGTCACCCATGCCACTCCGCCCGGGCAGTTCAAGCCGGGCTCGATCGGGGTGGCCCTCTCCAATACGGAATGCCGGGTGGTTGGGCCCGATGGTGATGACCTGGGCCAAGGAGAGGACGGGGAGATCTGGATCCGCGGGCCGCAGGTGATGAAGGGATACCTCAACAACCCGGAGGCGACGGCTGCCACCATCGACGAAGACGGATGGCTACACACCGGCGACATCGGGCATGTGGACGACGACGACCACTGGTACATCGTTGATCGCCTCAAAGAGCTCATCAAGTACAAGGGCTTTCAGGTGGCCCCGGCGGAGCTGGAAGGGCTACTCCTCACCCATCCGGCGGTGGCCGACGGGGCGGTCATTCCGGTCCCGGACGAAGAGGCAGGAGAGGTGCCGAAGGCCTTCGTGGTGCTGAAGCCGGGAGCGGAGGCGACTCCCGAGGAGATCATGGCGCACGTGGCCGGCCATGTGGCCCACTTCAAGCAGATCCGGTACCTCGACATTGTCGAAGAGATCCCCAAATCGGCGTCCGGCAAAATCCTGCGCCGGATTCTCAAAGATCAGGAGGCGGCCGGCCGGGTCTGATCCCTCACGTCGGCCCCTGGATGCGTAGGCTCGTCATGGTCGCCAAGCGGGAGGATTTCGGTGTCTCGGCACAAGGATGAGAAGTTGGATCTGTTGCGGACCGTGCCCCTGTTCGCCCGGCTCGACGAAGCAGAGCTGGAAGAGATCGGTCGACACGCCGACGAAGTCGAGGTGCCGGCCGGCACCACAATCGTCACCCAAAACGCAACCGGCAACTCCTTCTACGTCATCGTCGAGGGCCTGGCCGATGTCATGCGCGACGATCAGCAGCTGGCCGTGCTCGGCCCGGGAGACTTCCTCGGTGAGATGGCGCTGCTCGAGGATCTACCCCGTTCCGCCACGGTCACCACCACCGCCCCCAGCCGGCTGCTCGAGATGCACCGGCGGGACTTCAGCGCCGTCCTCGACGCGGCACCGCACCTGGCTCGAAAGATGTTGTCGGTGATGGCCCACCGGCTGCGCGACGCCGACGAGAAGCTTGTTACCTAGGTCGAAGCCGTACCATTGTCGGCCATGACAACCGAACGACGACCGACCCGGCAGCTGATGGTGGGAGCCGTCCCGATCGGGGGCGACGCCCCGATCACCGTGCAGTCGATGACCACGACCAAGACCCATGATGTCGACGATACGCTGGCCCAGGTCTACGCCCTTTACGGAGCCGGGGCCGACATTGTCCGGATCACCTGCAACACCGTCGAGGCGGCTCAAGGGTTGGCAGAGATCGTTCCCCGTTCGCCGGTCCCGATCATCGCCGACATCCACTTCCAGTACCGGCTGGCGTTGGCTGCACTGGAGGCCGGGGTTGACGGTCTCCGCCTCAACCCGGGCAACATCCGCAAGCCCGAGCACATCCGGGCAGTAGCCCGGGAAGCCAAGGATCGCTCCATCCCGATCCGGGTGGGTGTGAACGGCGGATCGCTCGACAAGGATTTGCTGGAGAAGTACGGGTCGGCTGTGCCGGAGGCGTTGGTCGAGTCGGCCTTGTATGAGATCGGCCTGCTCGAGGATGAAGGTTTCGATCAGATCAAGATCTCGGTGAAGCATTCAAACGTGCCGAGCATGGTTGCCTCCTACCGGCTGCTGTCGGAAAAGGTCGACTACCCGCTTCACCTCGGTGTTACCGAAGCCGGGCCCCCGCCGGGAGGGCTCATTAAGTCGGTGGCCGGCATCGCCTCGCTGTTGCTGGACGGTATCGGCGACACGATCCGGTTTTCGCTCACCGCCGATCCGGTCGAAGAAGCCCAGGCCGGCCGCAAGCTGCTCGAGTACCTGGGGCTGCGGGAACGCAAGGGCCTCGACCTCATCGCCTGCCCCTCCTGCGGAAGGGCCGAAGTCGATGTGGTGCAGGTAGCCAAAGACGCCCAGGAGGCACTCGAGGCCGCCAACCTCCCGATCCAAGTAGCTGTCATGGGATGTGTCGTGAACGGCCCCGGCGAGGCCCGCGAGGCCGATATCGGCATCGCCGCCGGCCGGGGGAGAGGCCACCTATTCATCAAGGGCCAGGTGGTTCGGGTGGTACCCGAGGACGAGATGGTCGAGGCGTTGCTCGACGAGGCTCGCAAGCTCGTCGATGAAGGCGTCGAGGCACGCCTGGCCGCTGCCGATGCCGGGGCCGACGAAGAGGCGCAGAAAGAGGTGGCGCTATTGCGCGACCTACAGGGAGACGCCAACCAGTCCGTCGCCCGTCGCACAGCCGTCGCCGAGATAGTCCAGGGCGACTAGTAGCAGAGCCTCGCCCCTCCCTCTGGGAGGGGCCGGGGGTGGGGTGAGAGCGCGTTCCCGTGCTTCCTTGTAGGAGGGTTGCGGGTAGAGCCTCCCTTTCTTCACCCCTCCCTCTGGGAGGGGCCGGGGGTGGGGTGAGAGCGCGTTCCCGTGCTTCCTCGT
>JAOTYB010000223.1 GCA_029862065.1 Acidimicrobiia bacterium
CTTGACACGCTCATCTTCGGCCAGTATATTCACCCAAAAGGATGAATAATGACGATGCCGGCCACGAGATCCGACCTGGACCACACCCTGGGCGCTCTGGCGGACCCGACGCGGCGAGCGCTCCTCCAGCACCTGTCCCGTGGGGAGGCGCGGGTCACCGATCTCGCCCGTCCCTTCGCCATCTCCCTCAACTCGGTCTCGAAACACATTCGCCGCCTCGAGCGCGCAGGCCTGGTGCGGCGCCGCCGCGCCGGCCGCGAGCACATCCTGTCGATGAACCCCGAGCCCCTGGACGAAGCCGCCGCCTGGATGAACCGCCAGCGCAACCTGTGGACCGCGCGGCTGGACGCCTTGGACGAGCTGCTCCGGGCCGAGGAGGAGGCGCAGCCTCCGCCCGGCCCAAGAGAGAAAGGAAGAACCCGATGATTGCCGAAGCACTTGTCAAAGTTCGCGTCACCCGCCGCTTCAGCGCCCCCCCCGAGCGCGTCTTCGACGCTTGGCTCGACCCCGACAAGGCGGGCAGGTTCCTGTACGCCACCGACGAGGGCGAAATGGTGCGGGTCGAGATCGACCCGCAGGTGGGCGGCCGCTACACGATCGTCGAGCGCCGCGACGGCCAGGACGTGGAGCACACCGGCGAGTACCTGGAGATCGACCGTCCCCGGCGCCTCGTCTTCACCCTCCAGGTCCCCCTCTACTCGGAGCAGGCGGACCGGGTGACGGTCGAGATCGAGCCCGAGGACGGCGGCAGCGAGCTCACCCTCATCCACGAGACGAGCAAGCAGTGGGCGGACCAGTCCGGGGAGGGCTGGAAGATGATCCTCGACAGCTTGGCCAACGTCCTTCCGTAGCAGCAGAAGCAGTCGACCCGGACCCCGCCGTACAAAGGAGGCTTAGATGGATCTCGACCGGATTAGCCCCAAGAAAGGTAAGGCGGCGGAATGAGATCCATCTGCTTGCGACGCGCTTTCCGGGCAGGAGCCCTTCTTACGGTGGCCGTGTGGTGCTCCCCAGCCCTCGGCATGGACGAAGCTGCCTTGTCAGCGCTGCTGGAAGAGGCCCGCACCGAGATGAAGATGCCGGGATTGCGTGCGGCCGTGCAGTTCGCGGACGGCCGGCTCGTGCGCGCGGCGGTGGGTCTCGGCGATGTCGAGGCCGACATTCCGCTCGACAACGCGATCGGCATGCCCGGCGGCAGCACGGGAAAGACGTTCGTGGCCGCTCTGGCGATGCTATTGGTCGAGGAGGGCACGCTGTCGCTGGACGACCCGGCGTCGAAGTGGCTCGGGGACCGGACATGGTTCAGGGAGTTGCCCAACGCCGAGAAGATTCGGGTGCGGCACCTGCTCTCGCACTCGGCGGGCATTGGCGACTACCCGGGCCGGCCGGGGTTCATTCTCGCCATGGTCGGCCGGGTGCTGCGTCACGGCAGCGCCTACTTCGAGCCCGAGGAGCTGATCCGCTTTGCACTCAAACGCAGGCCGCTGTTTCCGGTCGGTGAGGGCTACCGCTACACCGACATCGGCTACCTGGTGCTCGGGCGCCTCATCGAGGCGGCCTCCGGCCGCGGCTACTACGAGTTGCTGGACGAGCGGATTCTCACACCCCTGGAACTCGATGAGATAACTCCGGCCGACCGGTCGGTCCCGACCAACATCACGCCGGGGTACACCGGCGGGGCGCGCAACCTGAAAAAAGACGGCCGCATGAAGCTCGACCCCCGCTCCGAGTGGACCGGTGGCGGGCTCACCACCAACCCGACCATGCTGGTTGAGTTCTATGCGGCGCTCGCCAATGGCCGGGTCGTGACCAAAGAGAGCCTGGCGCTGATGCTCGAGTCGGGCTACCGTGACCCGGTCGACCCGGAATGGCGTTACGGCTTCGGCGTATTCGTCCACACCCCGAGCCGATCATTCGGCCACGGCGGGCTCTGGTCGGGCTACCGGACCCACGTCGCACACTTCATGAACAGCGGCCTGACCGTCGCTGTGCAGACGAACCGCGACGGCCGCGTTGACCTGCAATCCATCGTCGTCAGCATCGCCCGGCGGGCGGTCCAGGATAGGCGAGAGTGACGTGTGGAGAACTACTAGGGCCCCTCTGCTCCCATCTTCATTGGCGCCTCTTCGTGACCGTGGCCCCCCATCTCCATCGGGTTCATGTCGGTGTTTCGGGTCTCGGCCTCGGAAGCCCGTAGTAGCCGGTCGCCACAACCAACCACCACACCCCGGGGTTGGCGCTGACGGTAGGCAAACCGTGTCACGGCCGAGCCGACCCGCCATGTTGGCCCAGGGGACGAGCCCGCCAGTGAGGAGACCCTCGCGGGATAGGAATGTGAAAGGAGAGTGGGAGAGTCGCAGGCGCCAGAGGTAGAGTGGCCGAGCCAATGCCGCGAACAGCTGAAGACAGAAGCTTGGCAGGCCACTTGCGGGCGGCCTCACCGAAGATCGTAGCCTTGATCTATACGGGCGGGACCGCGGCGCACGTATTCCGCCTTGCCGTGGGGTTCACCTGGCGCGACATGCCGTTCTTCGTCGATTGGATTCTCGTGGTCCTGGGTCCGGTCGGGGCCGTGGGGCTCGTGTGGCTGAAAGGTGAGGTCCTGT
>JAOTYB010000224.1 GCA_029862065.1 Acidimicrobiia bacterium
CGACATCTATGCGAGACAGGCCCACGCCCTGGAGAACTTCGCCGAGTACCAGGCTGCCACGGATCGGACCATCCCGGTCATCGAACTCATCCTCGAATAGCTCGGAAGCGGTCGCAACACGAACCGCCCATAGCCGGCAACCTTCAGCTGATGTTTGGCCGCCCGTATATGTGATGCGATGAGCGGGCGGGGCCTCCCCGCTCGTCGGTGACCCGAGAATCGGGTTGGTGTTGTTACCGAGTGGGAGGAGGCCCCAGATGACAGCCTATGTTGGGATTGATTTGCATCGCCGCCGTTCGGTGGCGGCGTGCCTCGACGAGGAGGGCGAACGGTTGTGGTGGCGGCGGTTCGAGAACTCGCCGTTGACGATGGCCGAGGTGGTCTCCGAGGCGGGATTGGCCCCGGAGGTGGTATTGGAGGCCACCTGGGGGTGGTACTGGGCGGCTGATGTGATTACCGAAGCGGGGGGGCGGGTGCACCTGGCGCATCCGTTGGGCATCAAAGGTTTTGAGAACCGGCGGGTCAAGAACGATCTGGCCGATGCGACCATGTTGGCAGACCTGCTGCGGATGGGACGGCTCCCGGAGTCATGGATCCCGCCTGCATCGGTGCGGGAGCTTCGGGAGTTGGTCCGATACCGGCACAAGTTGTCGCAGCTCCGGGCCGGACTCAAGGGCCAGGTGCATGCGGTGTTGGGTAAAGAGGGGGTGATCCCGCACCTGGTTGAGATGTGGGGACCGGCCGGTCACGCGTTCTTGAACGACACCCAGCTCGGCGACGCCTACCAATACCGGCTCGAGTCGCTGCGGGACCTGATCGAGGTCTACGACACCGAGATCAGCCAACTCGACGCACGTATCCATCGTCAACTGGGTGACAACGTGGGGTATCGAACGATTCAGCAGCTCAACGGGGTCGGGCCGGTGCATGCGGCTGCGTTCGTGGCTGAGATCGGTGAGGTATCCCGGTTCACACATCCCAAACGGCTCTGTTCCTGGGCCGGGTTGACCCCCCGACTGCGGGAATCAGACACCAAGACCTACCTCGGTGGCATAACCAAACAGGGCTCCACCCTGGTGCGCTGGTCGGCGATCGAAGCGGTATCGCGGTATCACGGCGGCGCCCCCATCCGTGACACCTACCAGCGGGTCGCCGACCGTCGCGGCCGCAACATCGGCCGGGTGGCGGCAGCGCGCAAGCTTCTCACGCTTGTCTACTACGGGCTCCGCGACGGAGAGATCCGGTGCCTGCACGAGGCAGCGTGAGGTTCGGGCACGGCAGGGCTGCAGGCTCGTGTATCGGCATGACCCCCACCTCGGCGGGTCGACTTATGTGATTGAGCTCAGCCCGGCTGTGGCCGGAACGCTCCATGCCCACCACCCCCCGTGGTGCGTGGCGAAGGGATGTCCAGGCAACCGAACCCGGTCCGCCTCCACCCTCACCGGGGTGCCCGGAGCAAGGCCCCCGTGACCCACCACACCCAACCCCAACCCATCTAAACCGACACCTCAAACCCCCCGGGGAACCCGAGGCCTCTTCACCGCGCCCACATTCACACTTGACAAGAACGATCCGCTCAGGGATGCCGATATGCGCGGGTGGGGGAGGCTTGCATTCTGCCCTTCGCTAGAGTCGCGCGACATGCTCCGAGCAAATGGAGGTAAACCGTGGCGGTAACACTAGTGATCGGAGGTACCGGGAATGTCGGCCAGGCCCTTGTTCCCGGCCTGTTGGAATCCGGGCAGTCTGTCCGTGTATTGACCCGCAACCCCGAGGGTGAGGTAGCCCAGCGGCTCGCTGAAGCGGGAGCCGAGGTTGTTCGTGGTGACCTCGACGATGCCGCGTCGCTCGATGCCGCGCTGGCGGGAGTAGACAAGGTGGCTCTGATCACCACTCCCTCACCTCATCAATTGGACCATGCTGGAGCCGCGATTGAAGCAATGAAGCGCAGTGCTCCCGAGGCTCACCTAGTGCGCATGTCGGCGCGGACGCCCGAACCAATGGACGGCACCGAGCTCGGCCGTCACCACGCCGAGATCGACGACGCCATCCAGAGCTCAGGCCTCAGCTGGACCATCGTTCGCCCGACCTTCTTCATGCAGAATCTCATCGGCGCCGCTGGTGGAGTCATTTCTGATGGGAATCTCTATCAGCCTTTCAAGGATGGCGTCTTGCCGATGATCGACGTGCGAGACGTCGCCGAGTCCCTGGTCGTCCTTCTCACGACCGAGGGCCACGAGCGCGAGATCAATGTACTTACCGGGCCGGAAGCCATCGGAATGGGTCGGGTCGCAGAAGCTCTCACCAAAGCCACTGGCAATAAGGTCACGTACGTGGACGTGCCCATCGAGGCGGCTGAGCAATCGTTCGTCGAGGCCGGGTTCCCGCAGTGGATCGCGCATGCCTTCTGTGAACTATTCGAAGGCTTCGCCAACAACGGCTGGACCACAGTCACCAAGGGCGTCGACGAATTGACCGGCCACACGCCACGGACGGTCGACGACTTCGCAGCTGATTTCGGATCGTTCTTTTCACCTTGACCATCGCTCGAACCGAACGGTGGTCCAACAGCTGGGCCA
>JAOTYB010000225.1 GCA_029862065.1 Acidimicrobiia bacterium
CCGCCTGCGCTTCCGCCAGCTCCTGAAGAACCTCCTCTCCAACGCCCGGAAATACGGAGGCCCGCAGATCAGGATCGAGGGCAGGATCGATAGGCGGACGTACGTCTGCTCGGTCGTCGACAACGGTGAGGGGATCCCCGAGGAGCTGGTCGAGAAGCTCTTCAAGCGCTTCATCCACCAGGGACACCAGACGGCCACCAAGGACAGCGTCGGGTTGGGCCTGTCCATCGTCCACGCGCTGGCGCACGGCATGGGTGGCAGCGTCGGCCACCAGCGCATCAACGGCGAGACCTACTTCTCGCTGCGCCTGCCGCTGTCCGACGCACATGTCGCCACCGATCACTCGACGATGCAGCCAGTCGACTCTGCGTCGCCGGCCGGGGCACCTGAGGAGGCCCTACAGATCGCACCGGAGATCACCTGATGGTCCGGGCGGAGTCCCCACTTCGACGGCTCGCGCACCTCGCCGCGGCGCTGGCGGTGATGCTTCCTTCGATGTTCGTACTTGGTCAGGGGAGTGCGCAAGCTGCAGTGCCGGCTTTGCGCTCCGTCGGCCTGGCCGACAATGACGGACCCTCGCTGACGGTTCCAGTAGCTCCCGGCGTAGTGGCAGGCGACGTCATGATCGCCCAGATCGGTTACGACAAGGGCCTGGCCACGGTGGCCCCACCTGGGGGTTGGACCTTCATCCGAGAAGACAACTTCACGGACAGGACCAAGCAGACGCTGTTCTATCGAGTGGCGACGGGCGCCGAGCCTCCCAATTACACCTTCACCTTCAGCGAAAGCCCGAAGAGCTCGGGGGCCATCGCCGCCTTCAGCGGCGTCGACACCACCAACCCCATCAACGCCCACGGCGGACAGGGCCTCGACGCGCCCGACGCGTTCACGGCGCCGTCGATCGACACGACAGTCCCCGGGACGCTGCTGGTGGCGATGTTCACCAACCGCAACGGTGCCGGCATCGATCCTCCCGGCGGAATGAGCGAGCAGTGGGATCACTTCACGGGTGACAAGGCGGCCTCTCAGGGCTCCACCGAGGAGTTCACCGGCGTAGGTGGGACGGGGCCGCGCACCGCGTCGGTGCTGGCGGTGCAGAAGGTGGCACAGATGATCGCCCTGGCACCTGCCGTCGCATCCGACTTCTACCTGGTCGCCGGTTCCGGGGGCGGCGGAGGCGGCACCGACCTATTCACTATCGCTGCCAGCGCGGACTCCAACCCGGCGAGCAACGAGCTCAACATCGGGATCGGCACCGGCACCTCATCCATCAAGGGCGCAGATGACCAGCCGGGGACGGGATTGGTCTTTGCGGCGGCTGGCGCCCAGCTGGGAACCATAAGCAAGACAACAGGCGTGTTCTCAGCCACCGGGGCCTTCGGGACCGCCGGCGGTGTTTTTGGCATAGTCACTGTCGACGATGTCAACGGCCTCTCCTTCGATCCTTCGAACGGCTACCTCTACGGTGTCGAGAACCGGGCCGGCGACACTGATCTTCTATTTCGGGCCGACCCGGCTACCGGTGCCATCGTCGCCGACGCCTTCGGTGTTGGCGTGGACTACGTCGAGATCCAGGGCGTCGGGAGCCGCGAGGAAGCCTCCAGCATCGCCATCCATCCTTCGACCGGCGTCATGTATGCCGGCCTCGGGGACGACGGCGGCGGCCAGAACCAGCGATTCGTAACCATCGACAAGGCCACCGGCGCCACGGCGACAGTCGGCGACACCGACCCGCCCATCCTCGTCGGCCTCGACTTCACCCCCGCTGGGGTGCTGTGGGCGGTGGGGATGGACCGCTCGAGCCCCACCGAGGGCTACATGTACGGGGTCGACATCACCGACGCCTCGATCATCACCTCGGTCCGCGTCGACAACGGATCCAGCTACGAAGCTCTCGCCTGGGCTTTCGAGCCACCGCCGGCGCCCAACAACCCGCCCGTTGCGGTCGACGACTCGGCGACGGCCATCCAGGACGCTGCGGTCATTGTGAGCGTCTTGGCCAACGACACTGATCCCGATTCTGATCCACTGTCACTGGCATCGTTTACCCAGGGAGCCAACGGCACCGTCAGCGACAACGGCGACGACACCGTCACCTACACCCCCGACCCAGCTTGGACCGGAGTCGACACGTTCACCTACGAGGCATCAGACGGAAACGGCGGCCTTGACACCGCAACGGTGACGGTGACAGTGCTCGAAAAGGTGGTCCTGAAGTCTCTCCAGAAGGGAAGTGCGACGCTGAGCGGTGCGTCCCCGGTGTCGGCGGCCATCACCGAGGTCGATCCGTCGCGGTCGTTCCTGGTCTTCAGCGTTCGCGAGAACCTGGGCGATCCGGACGACGGCACGGTGACCGGCCGCCTCGCGTCGTCCACCAGCGTTGTCTTTGAGCGAATCGGCAGCACCGGGACCATCACCATCGAGTGGTCGGTGGTCGAGTTCACGAGCGGCGTTACGGTGCAACGCGGTACCGCGGCCATGGGCGCCAACTCAGTCAACGTACCGATTACAGCCATCGACCTCACTCGGAGCTTCCCGATCGTCTCGATGCGGACAGGTGGCACGGTGT
>JAOTYB010000226.1 GCA_029862065.1 Acidimicrobiia bacterium
GCTCGCCGACGCCGGGAGCGATGATTCGCAGCGAGAACAGCAGAGCAACCATGGAGATGGCGGCGCCGACCTCCTGGGACTTGGGGACCCGGCCCTCCCGGCGCGCTTCGCGTTTCTTCCGTTCAGTGGGTTGTTCTGTTTTGTCCTGTGATTGACTCACAGCCGCTCCGGTCGAAAAACGGTGCAGCCAATCCATTGGCCAGAACGCCGGTTCCATCCGGCTCCAGTCCCCAGTCGGCCGAAAGCGTGGTGGGATAAGGGCCGGGGCGTCAGTATTGCGCGCCATGTGGAGGTTCGAGTGCGCTCTCCGACACCGGGTCCCCCCTGCGGCTGGACTTCTCGAGTTTCTGCTTCGAACCGATGGCCAAGTTCCTCCGTATTGCTCAGAGATGGCAGGCGAGAAAACCCCGAAACGCCGGCACCACCGGCGCATCAACCCGACAGCCTGGCGCAGCGGACAGACGCCTTCATGGATACTTCTTCCGCAGCTATTCCTCGCGATCGGCTGGCTGCGGGCGGGCATCGCGAACGCGATCACCGATGGGTGGTGGAGCGGCGAGACGCTTCGTCGATTCCTCGACGTAGACACGTCCCACGCGGTCACCATCTACCAGCCCTTCCTCACCCACGTGGTCGAGCCGTTCGCCGTTGCGGTCGCAACGATGGTGTGTATAGCCGAGCTGGCCATTGGGGCAATGCTCGCCCTGAACCGGCGGGTCGTTGGCGCCCTGTTGGTCGCCGCGTTCCTCAACGTGCACTTCATGCTCGCGGGCGTGGTGAATCCGTCTGCCTTCTATCTAGTGATCGCCATGGTCATTGTGTTGTGGCGGCTGGAAGACGGAATCTCGGCGGCCGAACGCCGGGCGGCGGCGCGTCGTGCCGGGTTCGCCGCGCTCGTGACCACGCTCGGTCTCGCTCCTTTCGTGACGACGATTCAGCCGGCCCAAGTCATCGATGACCCAGCCATCATGCTGATCTTCCTGAGCGTGGTTTTCGCAATTGTCACCTGGTGGGCGCACGACCAGAGGGCGCCGAGGAGTGATTCGCCCGGAGTCCTTCCGTCGTCGACATCGATCGAGAGTTGAGCCGCAAGCAAAGTGAGGCTGGCAATCCGATCAGCGTCAGGCCGGTGTGCCGCGCGAGCCCGATGGCCATCAATCAACCCACAGAGTCGAATGCCTATGGACCGGGGCCCTTCGTCGAGTCGGAGCTGACCTCCACCAGTGGTCGCTGTAGCGAGACTCGATTGCTAGGGGGATTGGCCGTTGGTGGTGTAGGTGCGGTTGAGGGGTGTGGTCCAGGTGTGGTCGCCGTTGGGGTGTTGTTGGTAGTTCCAGGGTGCTTGGTGGCGGATGCGGTGGTGGTGGCGGCAGAGGGGGGCGAGGTTGTGGTTGTGGCTACAGCCCCCGTCGGCGTGGGGGGTGCGATGGTCGATGTCGCAGTCGATTGAGGGCATGCGGCATCCGGGGAACACACAGGTGGGGTAGTGGGCGGTGATGTGGCGGTGTTGGGGCCGGGTGGGGCGCCGCCTCGTGGTTCCCGAGTGCACGATGTTCCCGGTTTGGGGGTCGGTGACGAGGTAGCTCCATTGGGCACTGTGTTGGTGGTCGGCTATTTGGCGGGCGACGTCGGCAATGATGGGGCCGTATCCGGCGAGTTCACCGGGCTGGTTGTCGAGTCGGGCCAGGGTGGTGAGGTCGACTTTGAGGTGCACTCCACCGCCCGTGGCGTTGGTGGGGTTGTGGGTGCCGGCGAGGATGTCGAGGTAGATGTCGGCTCGGAGTTGGTCCATGGTCCTGTTGTCTCCGAGGCGGCGGAGTCTTTGGGCGGTTTCGGTGAGGTAGCGGGTGAAAGCCTGTACTCGCTCGGGGGGCAGGTCGAGGCCTAGCAGGTTGGCGGTACCTTCAGGTGACGGGGTGGCGTAGACCCGCCGGTCCTCGACGGTACGCCGGTAGCGGTCTACAGCTGCCTGCGGGTCGTACTCGATACAGCGGCGCCGCAACCTCGCCGTGAGCTGCCCGGTGGTCAATCGGGATGCTTCTTCGATGATCCCATCGATAATCCCCCTCGCCGCGGCGACGGGTAGGTGGTCGGTTCCATTGGCGAGCACTTGGGCTCTCCGTACATCAATATCACCCACCAACAACGCCTCAAGAACCTTCGGCAGCCTCCGGGTGAGTTCCATTGCCATATGCGTTTCGCTCTCAGCAGAACGGCGGGTGAGGCACAGAGCGGCGCCGATCTCAGCTGCGGTGTACTCAATCGTGTGGTGGTACTCATCCCCGAGATCGTCAAGGGCCCCGCCAATGGCGGCGATGTCTTGATAGGACTGTGCCATGTAGTGGGAGGCCAGGCGGCGGTCGGCGATCATCACACTGACGAGCTCGTCACCCGAGAGCGAGTCCCGATCTATGCCATGCAAAGCTGCCGCCAACTCGGGTCCGGGTTGCATTGTTTCGAGCATCTCGAACCAACTAGCCCCAGATAGCGTGCCAGCTGCAGGTAGCGTGTCTGTAGCGAACATATGTTCGATAGTATCAGTTACCCCCGACAGAAAACAGGGGTT
>JAOTYB010000067.1 GCA_029862065.1 Acidimicrobiia bacterium
TTCGATCTCGAGGTCGAACCGGGAACGCCACTCTCGCAACTCCTCCTCGAAGATCATTTCGGCAGGTGAGCGGAAGCCAATGCCGACTGATATCTGCCCGTACCGGGCTCGGTTACCCAATACGTGATAGATGGCCGGCCGCAGGGGAGCCAGCCCGATTCCGCCGGCGATGATGACGACATCTTGACCGATCGCCTCATCAACCGGCCAGCCGACTCCGAACGGACCGCGCACCCCGACCGAATCGCCGGGCTCAAGATCCCGCAGCGCGGAAGTCACCGCCCCAACTGCTCGTACCGTATGGATGAGCGTGGAAGGTGTGGTCGGATCGCCACTGATGGAGATCGCCACCTCACCCACTCCGAAGGCATAGAGCATGTTGAACTGACCAGGCACAAACGGGTAGCCATCCGGTCCCGGGTCCAGCTCCATGGTGAAGGTGTCGTCGGTCTCGGCCCAGCGGCGCAGGATGCGCATTGGCCGGGGGACCATCGGGTCGACCTGGATGGTCGCGGGCTCAGCCGTGGTCGCCATAGAAGTCCATGAGCTGCATACGGGTGGCCTGCAGCCGATCGGTGATGACCGCCGAATATCTCAGCATCATCTCGTAGCCAAACTCGTGGTCGGTGGACTTCAGCACTCGCAGCTGTGCCCCATCGAGGGCGATAACTCGGAGCGGGTCGACCGCCCGGCCGTCGAATGCCCACCGGTGGGGGGGAAACAACCAGGAGAATCCGGCGGCGTCGCCGCCCTCGAGCGTCTCGATCCTGATCGTCCCGCGGGGTCCGCCCTGCACTTCGAGCGACAGCCGGCCGCTCTGGATGAGGTAGCTGGCGTTGGCCGGGTCACCCATCCGGAACAGGCGCTCGTCGGCGGCGTATTCCTCTATCAGGGCCACCGAGGCAATACGCGCCCGGTACTCATCCGACATGCCGGAAAAGATCGGGAAGTCCAGGTTCATTTCATCGGACATGGCCCGCTCCTTCCAACTCACGGATCGCTTTGACTTCTTGGGTGATATCTATCCCCGCCGGGCACCACGTGATGCAGCGCCCACAGCCGACACATCCCGAGGTGTCGAACTGGTCAATCCAGGTGGCCAGCTTGTGGGTCATCCACTGCCGGTACCGGGCCATGCCCGATGTGCGGATCGAGCCGCCGTGGATGTAGGAGAACTCGAGAGTGAAGCACGAGTCCCATGACCGGGTGCGAGTGGCCGTCGCCCCGTCGAGGGTGGTGGTGTCGCCGACGGTGTTGCAGAAGCAGGTGGGGCACACGAGGGTGCAGTTGGTGCACGACAGGCACCGATCGGCCGCGTCCTGCCATTGCGGATTCTCGTAGTTGCGGTAGAGGAGATCCCGGATGCCGGTGGTGTCCATCATCCGGCCCATATTGAGCCGAGCCGTCTCCAGCCGGGCGGCGGCCGCCTCGTCGTCGGCGGGGTCGGCAGGCTCGACGGGAAGCATCTCGAGCAGGCGGGAGCCGGTGTCCGACCCGGCATTGATAACGAACCGGTGCTGATCGCCGAGCAGCTCGGTGAGCACCAGGTCGTAGCCGCCGGTGATGGCCGGCCCGGTGTCCATGGATGCGCAGAAGCAGGTCCCGGCCGGGTCGGTGCAGTTCACCCCCACGAACAGGGCATTCTCCCGCAACCGGGTGTAATGGTTGTCCCGGTAGGCGCCGTCGCCAAATACCTTGTCCTGAATGGCGAGGGCGGCCAACTCGCATGCCCGTACGCCGAGGAAGGCGTAGCGGGTGTCGTCCACCGTCTCGGTGACCGTGAACGAGCCATCGTCCGCCAGCGAGGACTCCCAGAGCTGCGTGTCGGGTGGGAACAAGAATCGCTTCCACGACTGGGGTGCCAGGGCATACCCGAAAACGGCGTCGTCCTGGCGGCGGGTGAGCCGGTAGGTGGCGTTGTCCTGCAGGTCGGTCCAGCCGACGGGGAGGTCGGCTGCGCTGCCGATGGGCTCGTAGACGACGGCGCCGTTCTCCACCGTCGGCCCGATCACCTCATACGCCTCCGCCCGGAGGACTCCGATCAGCCGATCGAGGTCGGCACGGCGGAGGATCGACGACATGCCTCCGAGCGTATGTCAGTCGGGCCGGGACTGACAGGGACTTTTGTCCGTGATTGGGGGACCACCGGCATTATCACGACCGCCGACTAACAGGCACAGTTGGGGGGAAGAGATCAGGAGGTTCAGTGAGCACACGACGTGCGCTACGGATTCCGGCCACCCGGCAGGCGGGAGTGTTGCTCGCTCTGGCAACCGCCACCATCAGCGGCTTCGCCGTGTTCCTCAACGGCTATGCCGTCCGCCGGTTTGGTGACCCCACGCTGTACACAACCGCCAAGAATGCCGTCGCGGCACTGCTCCTCATGGGTCTGCTGGCGGCGGTAACCACCCGCCACCGGCAATCCTCGGAGGCCCTCACCCTTCCGAGCTCGCGGAGGGGGAGATGGGGTCTCGTGCTGGTCGGGGTCATCGGTGGTGGAATCCCTTTCCTCCTGTTCTTCGAGGGCCTGGCCCGAGCTGAGTCGGTGCAAGCGGCGTTCATTCACAAGAGCCTCTTGCTGTGGGTGGTCCTGCTGGCCGTTCCCTTTCTCAAGGAGCAATTGAGCTGGTACCACCTGGCCGCCATCGGTCTGCTGGTGTGGGGCCAGGTGGCTCTCGTCGGCGGTATCAGCGACCTACGACTCGGCACCGGGGAAGCCATGATCCTCGGGGCCACCCTCCTATGGTCGATTGAGGTGGTTGTCGCCAAACGCCTGCTGACCGATGTCTCCCCACTCACCCTGGGAGTGGCCCGGATGGGCGTTGGCATGGTGGTGCTGGTGGGGTGGGCGGCGGTGAGCGGTGCCTTCGGTGGCCTGGCCGGCCTGGGCTTGAGCCAATGGGCGTGGGCGCTGCTGACGGGTCTGGTCCTCACCGGGTATGTGGCAACCTGGTACTCGGCTCTGGCCCGGGCGCAGGCTGTTGATGTGAGCGCCGTACTGGTCTTCGGAGCGGTGGTGACCGCTCTCCTCAAGTCCGGCGTCCAGGGTGCGGCAATTCCGTCGGTGGGCGGCCTGGTGCTGGTCACGATGGGCGTGGCCGCCATCGTTGCCGCCACCCGAGGCCGGCCGCGGTCTCCGGCCCGCACGTGAACGGACCCCAGACCTTCATTCGGTACGCCTACCCACCGAACCACCTCGGGTACTGCGGGCCGGGCGATGCTGGAGCGCTCATCGAATACGGACAGGCCGGGCAGACCGATCAAGGACTGCATCAACTCATCAACGCCTTCGATGGCGCTTATCCCTACCTGGAGCTGATCGCCCACAGCGCCGGCATCGCCGACCCGCTCGATCGCCGGGTAGTCGAGGCCTACTGGCTCGGCAACGGTCTGCTCTCGGCCGTGACGATGCCGACTCTGGGCACGTCGATGGACGATCGCTTTCGATCGCGAACCGGCCGCAACTGGGACCATGTGGCCGAGGCAGTGTGGGCCGGCGGGCTTCCCCACCACAGTTTCCACGTGTTCGCGGTGTATCCGTGGGCCGGCCTGTTGCGCGGTGGGCGGATCGAGGAGCCGTTGAAGGTGCTCGACGGGTGCACCATCCGGTGGGGTCGAGTGCTCCGGGCCGAGGACAGCGGGCCAATCGTCGAGATCGCTCCCCTCGAATGGTCGGGCGGGGGACTGGCGTTCGGCAGTGACCATGAGGAGCAGGTCGTGGCCTCGCCCTTCCAGCCGGTTGAGCCCGGGGATTGGGTGAGCGTCCACTGGAACCGGGTGTGCGGCCGCCTGACCGACGACCAGGTCCGCCACCTGCGGGCAATCACCGGCTTCCATCTGCGACTGGTCAACCAGGAGTTGTCGCTTCCGCTGGCCACCATCGCCGGCTGACCGTATCCTGGCTCATCCGCGAGGGAGCCAGATGACGCCAATGACTCGACGAGCTTTCTTGAAAGACCTGGGCCACGGAACGCTGGCGGTAGCCGTTCTCGGCTTCACCGTAGTCTCGTGCGCTTCCGCCGCCGATGACCCGACCACTACCTCCAGCACGGGCGACTCAACTCCGTCCACGACGGATGCCCCCGACACCACCTCGCCGCCCACAACCGGTGGCAGCGAGAGCCCGACCTGGGAGCGGGTGGTCCTGGGAGGTGTCTCTGCCTACCTGCTGGTGCGAGCGGGTGAGGTCGTCATCGTCGACACCGGCAACCCGGGCGACGAAGGTGATATCGAAGCCAGCCTGCAGGGCATCGGCCACGGGTGGGACGACGTCTCCCACGTGATCCTCACCCACCTCCACGGTGATCACATTGGAAGCCTCGGCCCGGTGATGGAGGCGGCTGCGTCGGCGCAGGGGTATGCGGGGGCCCCCGACCTTCCGAGCATCCCGTCGCCACGGGCGCTCGAGCCGGTAGGAGATGGCGATTCGGTCTTCGGCCTCGACATTATTGCCGCCCCGGGTCACACCCCGGGATCGATCGCCATCCTCGACCCAATCGGCGGTGTGCTGGTCGCGGGCGATGCGATGAACGGGGCAGACGGCGGGGTCATTGGCGCCAACCCCCGGTTCACTCAGGACATGGAAGAGGCCAATCGGTCGATAGCCAAGCTGGCAGGCCTCGGCTTCGACACCCTCTTCTTCGGGCACGGAGATCCGGTCCTCGGGGGAGCAGCCGCCCAAGTAGCGGCCCTGGCTGCCGAGTTGACTCAGGGCTGAGGCCCAGAGCCTCAGCTGGCGAGCGCAAGCCCCTTCCAGCATCCGATTGGAGCTGGGGGTCTCTGCGTACGGCGGTAGATAATGCCGGTTATCTTTCGGTTTTGGTGGCGCTGATAGTGGTGAGGTGGCCGTGATTATGCGCTCTTTGCTGGGACCTGCCGATGTCCGTCAAAGCGGCAGAGCCACGTGACCGTTGCCGGCGATCTCGAGTTCCTCCTCGACGACAGACCGGCAAATGCGCTCGAACCGCTCGGCGCCTCCCTCCGCTCCACTGCCGAGGTCGACTAATTCGGATACCAAAAGGCAAGCCAAAGCCGCAAGGTACGAACATACGTGTAGGTCATCTCCGACCTGCCACCGCTTTGTGAGAATTGGCGGGGGTTCAGATGGGAATGTGCCCCTAGTTGGACAAATATCGGTCCACTATGCGACGGTGCTGCCGATAAGCCAAGGATGAAGAAGAACTTGCGCCCCCGCTCTCGCAGCGATGAAGGGGTCGCCATAGTCGAATTCGCCATCATTGCGCCGGTCCTCGTCCTTCTGCTGTTCGGCATCATCGAGGCCAGCTGGGCGTTCAGCCAGCAGCTCGAGGTGCGCCACGGAGCGCGCGAGGGAGTGCGGATGGCAGCCGTCAACGAGGGCAGCCTTGATGACATCGTGGCCGCGACTTGTGCACAGATGGACCTTTCCACCAGTGGCGCTACCGTTTCACTGCTCAAGAGTGGCCCGGCGGTCGGTGATTCGGTCCGGTTAGAGGTCGTTGCTCCGCTCGACAGCATCACCGGTCTCACCAGTCTCGTGTTTGGAGGCCCGACGCTCATCGAGGCAGTCGAGATGCGGATCGAACAGCCTCCCACCTGGCTCGACGGAGTCAAACCGTGTCCGTAACTGGGTTTCGTTCGGATGAGGGAGTGGTGCTACCGGCGGTTGCCCTCGCCATAGTTGCGTTGTTCGGATTCGCCGCCTTCGCTCTCGACTTCGGTCACATTTACAGCGCCAAGCGCCAAACGCAGAGCGCCGCAGACGCGGCAGTCCTGGCAGCTACCTGGGAAGTTTCCGGAGGTGCCGCCGCCGTTCGGGACACGGCGATGGATTACACGCGTCGAAACTTGGATATCACCTACGCCGACGCTGACTGGGCGGCTCTGTGGGGTGCGTGCGCCGACCCCGATCGTCCGGCCGGGTTCGCCCCCGTCCCCGGCACCGACTGTGTCAGCATCAACTCCACCTCTGAACAGGTGCGAGTCCGGGTCCCCGATCAGGAATACGACACGTTCTTCGCCGGAGTCATCGGCTTCGACACTATCTCTACTTCCGCCGACGCCACCGCCGGGTATGACTCCGTGGCGCTCCGGCCATTCGGAGTGGGGGCGGGCGTACCGCCTGGGACGTACTGTCTCCAAGACCCCCCCGGAGGCCACGCCCTCGTACCGTGCACGGGACCAAATGAGGGCAACTTCGGATCCTTGCAGTTCGCCCTCTATTCGGAGGCCTGCCCTTCCAACAACGACTACCAGCTTGTTCGCAACATTGCCATCGGCATCGACCACGGGCTCGGTGTCTGGGATGTCGGAGATCCGATCGTGCACGATGGGTGCTACAACGCCGATCCGAATGAAACCAGAACCGACACCGGCAACTTCCCCAACCCGTTCACCGATGGCATGTTGGAAGGAGGGCCGGATCTAAACCCCGGCGAGCTCCCGCTGCTGCAGCAAGGCGCCAACTCCAAGGTCACAATCGTCAACTCCGGGATCTCCTACCCCGCCGACAATCGCCCGTTGTGGGAGTACATCGTTCCCAACAGCACCCCGGGATGCGATCCTCCCGGCTTTGTCGGCCTGACTCCTCTGCAGGCAAGCGCTCGTACCCATACCTGCATGGCCAACTGGGCCGGAGGGGAGTTGTTCTCGCCCGACATCTTCCGGTCTCCTCGTTTCCTGATCATTCCCCAGCTCACCGCGGATTCCGTAATCTCGGGAGGGAGCGATGTCCGGTTCGATCACTTCCGGGCCGTCTTCGTCGACCTGCTGGCCTTCAACGACGACCTCTTTTACCCGGGCATGACCGGGCCGATCTTCGTCAGTAGCCCAATCATCCAGTCCACCTCATTCCTGCTTCCGAATACGCCACTCCTTGACTCCCGACTCAACTCGGCCAGCGGCACGCTCCCACCGGTGCTCGTCGAGCTTGTGAACTAGGACGGGGCCCAGCGGCGCCGCTCGCTTCAGCTGATCGGCATCGCCGGTCTCCCCGCGGGCTCCTCGAGCCACAGAGACTGTCGTTGGTCACGCCCGAGTGTGGGATTATCGACGGAGGGGTGCCCGTCATCACGAGCGCTCTGGTATGGCGGACGCGTCGCTCCCGAGGAGGGATCGGTCTCGCCACCTCAGCGACCTGCTGGCCACCCGAGTCGTTCGACGAAGATTTGAGAAACGAGCTGAACAAACTGGGGTTGTTCTGGGAGCGATGCCGACACTACCTATCACACCCGGAGAATCGCCTCGGAACGCCGATCGCGCACGACCGTGGTGTGGTGATTTTGAAGCCGGTGGGCGTGTGACAGAGGACGCGTGGGCCTCCTTGCTCAGCGCGAAGCCATCGAGGCCCTCATCGCTCGGCTGCCGAGGCCGAAAGTCATCCGAACCCGAGTATTCATCGAGTCAGGCTAGGAGGCACTTGGCCTGCACTGAATAGTCTTCAGCCTCTACTGGCCCCTTCTAATCCTGCATAGCGTCGTAGGTGGAACGACGCCGGGTAGCGGAGGTTGGACATGCGGGACAAGTGGGACGACTTCATCGACGACCACAAGCTCCGACCGGAGAGTCTCATGATGGGCTACGGATACCGGCCCGAACTATCTGAGGGCTCAATGAAACCTCCGGTGTTTCAGACATCAACGTTCGCGTTTCCGACGGCAGAAGCGGGCAAGCACTACTTCGCACTCGCCTACGGTCTCGAGGAGCTCGAAGAGGGCGAGGAGTCCGGCCTCCTCTACAGCCGGTTGAACAACCCCAACTTGGAGATCCTCGAAGACCGGCTCGCCCTGTGGGATAGCGCCGAGGCCGCCCTGGTCTTCAACAGCGGCATGGGAGCCATCACCAACACGTTCTTATCGCACGTGCGTCCCGGCGAAGTGATCCTTCACTCCGGCCCGCTCTACGGCGGCACCGATCATCTTGTCCAGAAAACCCTGCCCGAGTTTGGGATCCGCACGGTTGAGTTCGGTCCCGGCGAGTTGCGGGAGACAATTGAAGCGCGGCTGGCAGCCGAGGCTCCCGATGCACCGTTGCGGATGGTCTACCTGGAGACTCCGGCCAATCCCACCAACGACCTCATCGACATCGAGATGTGTATGGCCATTGCCCGCGGTCACGCCACCGGGGAGCGGGATCCGATGGTGGTGGTCGACAACACCTTCCTGGGGCCGCTGTGGCAGCGCCCACTCGACCATGGTGCCGATATCATTCTGTACTCCTTGACCAAGTTCGTCGGCGGCCACTCCGACCTGATCGCCGGCGCCGCGGTCGGTTCTAAGGAGTTGCTGCAGCCGATGCGGGCCACCCGCACCTTCACCGGGTCACAGGCCAGCCCGTGGACCGGGTGGTTGCTGATGCGCAGCCTGGAGACCCTCTCGCTGCGGATGGATCGGCAGAAGGCGAGCGCCGAGCTGATTGCCCCGTTCCTTGTCGAGCATCCCAAGGTCAAGTCCGTGCGGTATCTCGGGTTGCTGGCTCCCGATGATCCCCAACACAAGATCTACAAGCGCCAGTGCCGCGGCCCCGGGTCGATGATCTCCTTTGAGATCGACGGCGGCGAGGCCGAGGCCTTCCGCTTCCTGAATGCCCTCCGTCTGGTTCATCTGGCAGTCTCGCTCGGCGGCACCGAGTCGCTGGCCGAGCATCCGGCAACCACCACCCATGCCGGCGTCTCGATTGAGCACCGGGAGCAGCTCGGCATCACCCCTCGGCTCGTACGCCTGTCGGTGGGAGTCGAGCATTACGCCGACCTGCTGTACGACCTCGATCAAGCGCTGCAGGCGGTCTAGACGATCCCTAGCCCGGCCGGCATGACCGAGAGCCTGCAAGACACCTATGGTCCCGAGACGGCGCGCGACGTCGTTGCCACCCTCGAGATCGGCTGACCGGGAACGGACTCCTGCTCCGGCCGGGTACATGCAAGCCCAAAGACGACCTCGGACTCTGGCTCCCGGTGCGGCAGTCGAGTGGACTCCACCGGTGCGAGAACTCGCCCAGTCACCTGCTCGTGGAGTTACCGACCCAGGTCGGCGGCGGCCATCAGGTAACCGCGGGCTCGCTCGGCCAACGGGTTGCGGTTGACGAGTTCCCAGAACCGGGGGGAGTGACCGGACTCGACGAGGTGGGCTAACTCGTGAATGATGACCGAATCGATGACCCACTCGGGGAAGCCGGCCATACGGTCGGAGATGCGAATGCGGCGGGTTTCGACGGTGCATGACCCCCACCGGGAGTTCTGGCGGTTCGACCAGCGGATGTCGGCCGGAGAGGGTAGCCCGAAGCGAGCACTCAAATGAGCGGCACGGGCGGTCAGGTCCAGATGCTCGGTGGCAACCGACCTGGCGAACCGCTGTTGCATGACCTCGATCCAGTGGGCCTCCTCGGCCGGGCTCATGGCGGCCGGGATCGCCAGCCGCATCGTCCCGTTGACGAGCGTCGCTTCTACCGTTTTGCGCCTTCGAGCGCTTCTTCGTACTTCAACATCCATGTCCGGCACGTTACCGGGCGGGTGTGACACGAAGCGGTTACACGCACAACCGATCGTCGGTGACTCCCCGTAAGCACAGGGACGTGGCCTCGACCGA
>JAOTYB010000068.1 GCA_029862065.1 Acidimicrobiia bacterium
TGGCCCCCGCAGCACACCGGCGATGAGCGCTCCGAAGAGGAATCCGGCCACATGGGCTTCCCAGGCCACGTTGGATGATGGGTCGATGCCGAACTGGCCGACGAACCAGATGCCGATGAAGGCGATGGCCGGTATCGGCACGAAGAACAAGAAGACCAGGGTGAGTATTCGGTGGGTGGGGAAGAGTACGAGGTAAGCCCCCATGACCGCCGCGATGGCTCCCGAGGCCCCCACCAGCGGGATGGTTGAGTCACTGTTGAGGGCGGCGTACCCCAGGGTGGCGAGGATCCCGCCTGCCAGGTAGAACGCCACGTAGCCGGCTCGCCCGAACGCTTCTTCGACGTTGTTGCCGAAGATCCACAAAGACCACATGTTGAAGGCGATATGGAGGATGTCACCGTGCAGGAACATCGAGCTGAGCACACTGAGGAACACGATCTTGTCGGGGAACACCTCGGCCCCTAAATCGGCTTCCGAACAGCGGCCGGAAGTTATCTCAGCGGCATCGAGGGGATCGTTGTGTTGGAGCTCGCAGGGGATGGCGGCGTACTCATAGGCGAAGCTGTCGATCTCGTTGGCGCTGTCGCGTGGCTGGACGAGGACGAACACGAAGATGTTGATGGCGATCAGCCCGAGGGTGATCACCGGCTTGATAACCGTTGGGTTGATATCGCGAATCGGGAACAAAGGCGGGTCCTGTCACAGCTGGCGGCGATAATGGGTTCCATGGATACTACGCGCACAACCGAACTCCTCACCGAGCTAGCCGAGGCCGACCCGGCCGACGCCCCCGACCTGGCCGACGAGCTGGCCGCCACTCTGGCCGACACCCTCGACGGGTCGCAGTCGGCGGCGCCCGGGCCGGACACGTCGCCGGCCGAAACGGCGGCCCCCTGAGCCGTACCCGGCTCGATGCCGAGCTGGTTCGGCGCCGGATGGCTGACACCCGTTCGACCGCGCGCCGCCTGATAAGCGAGGGTCGGGTGCGAGTCGGCGGCGTCGTCGCTCCCAAGCCGGCCACCATGGTTAGTCCGGACACCCCGGTTGAGCTGACCGACGACGCCGCTCGATTCGTCAGCCGCGGGGGAGAGAAGCTCGATCACGCCCTAGATGTATTCGGCATCGATGTGACGGATGCCCGGGCCGTCGACCTGGGCGCGTCCACCGGCGGCTTCACCGACTGCTTAATCCAGCGGGGAGCGGCCACCGTCACCGCCATCGATGTTGGCTACAACCAGCTCGACTATCGGCTGCGCAATCACACGCAAGTCGAGGTGCACGAGCGGACGAATGCCCGCACAATGGATCCGGCCGAGTTTGGCGAGCCATTCGACATCGTGGTCGGTGACCTGTCGTTCATCTCGCTCGAGTTGGTGATGGGGGTTGTCCGCTCGCTGGTGTTGCCGACCGGCAACGTGGTCCTGTTGGTGAAGCCCCAGTTCGAGGTGGGAAGAGATCAGGTTGGGCGGGGCGGGCTCGTCTCCGACCCGGCCCTGTGGAACCAGTCCATCATGAGGATCATCGACGCAGCCGGGTCGCACGGGCTGGGGGCCTGCGGCATCGTGGCCAGTCCGCTACGAGGGGCTTCAGCCGGCAACCGCGAGTTCCTATTGTGGGTACGGCCAGGTCCGCCAACCATGGCGGCTGATGCGATCGAGCTGGCGTTGGTAAACGACTCACAGGAAAGTGCCCCATGAACATCGGTCTTGTCGTTCATCCCGAGCGGATTAGCGCCCGCGAAGTGCTGCAAGATGTGCTGGATGGCGCGGCTGCCCGCGGGCTTCGGCTCATCGCCGCCGGTGACGATTCGGCCGCTTTGGGCGGCGTCGAAGCCGGGGACCTCGAGTCGGCCGAGCTCGTGCTCTCCATCGGTGGGGATGGGACGGTGCTCGAAGCGGTCAAGCGTGCCCTCCCGGTCGGTTTGCCGATCCTGGGTATCAACCTGGGACAGGTTGGCTTTCTCGCCGAAATCGAGGTTGCCCAGGTGGCTGAGACCCTCGACCGGATTGCGGCTCGCGACTGGGCAGTCGAAGAACGGATGACCCTCAAAGCTGCCATTGAGGACGGGCCCACCGTCCACGGGCTGAATGACATCGTGATCTCAAAGCGAGTGCTCAACCGGTTGGCGTCGCTGGTAGTTTCGGTCGACGGCGAGCCCTTCCGCACCTACCGGGCCGATGGCATCGTCGTCGCCAGCGCTACGGGGTCCACCGCCTACAGCTTCTCGGCGGGTGGCCCCGCCGTCGACCCCACCCTGCGGGCCCTGTTCATGACGGCCGTCGCGCCTCACTCGCTGTTCAGCCGCACCCTCGTGTATGGACCCCATCGGGTTCTCAGCTTCGTGGCCGGCTCCGATCGGCCGGTGGGTGTCGAGGTAGATGCCTCAGACCTGGGTGAGCTCCGCCCGGGTCAGGCGGTGGAGGTTTCG
The DNA here is from genome assembly GCA_029862065.1 of Acidimicrobiia bacterium. Lineage (GTDB taxonomy): Bacteria > Actinomycetota > Acidimicrobiia > Spongiisociales > SHLN01 > SHLN01. The sequence continues at coordinate 2,429 of JAOTYB010000068.1, forward strand.
GCCGGCGACCGTAATGCCCTGTTCGCCACCATGAATGGCAAGCGATTCCCCCATACCCTGCAGCACAAACTGGGCCTCGACGGTGATTGATGAGCTACGGGTGGTCAACCTCGGCGTGATCGAGGAGGCCATCGTCGAGCCCGGGCCCGGCCTGGTGGTGGTGACCGGGGAGACCGGCGCAGGCAAGACCATGCTGCTCGGTGCCCTCCGGCTGTTGTTGGGAGCATCGGCGCGGGCCGACCTGATCGGCCCCCACGGTGAGGAAACGCAGGTCGAGGGGCGCTTCATGACCGGCGTTGGGGAGACTATTGCCGTTCGCCGCATCACCGCCACCGGCCGCAGCCGCGCCTACTTGGACGGCTCGATGGTGCCGGCAAAAGAGTTGGCCGGCCGGCTTGAGGGCTCTGTGGAGATTGTGGGCCAGCATGATCACCTTTTGATTACCAAGCCGGCGGCCATCCGGGGACTGCTCGACTCGGTCCTCGACACTGAGGGCCAGGAGGCGGGCAGGCACTTTGACCTGGCCTGGGCCGGGTTTGCCGAAGTTGCCGCCGCCCAGGAGGAGCTGGGGGGCGACCGCCGCGCCCTGGAGCGCGAGTTGGAACTGGCCACCCATCAAGCAGTGGAAATCGACGCCGCCGGGTTCGCCGAGGACGCCGAGGAGCAGCTGACCACCCGCGCCACCCGGCTCCGCCATGCCGAGGAGCTCCAGGTCGAACTGGCTGCTGCCCAGGAGGCAGTGGAGAGCGCCGAAGGGATCGACGAAGCCCTTGGTCGGATTCGTCGGGCCCAGGGGCTCGACCCAACTCTCGAAGCCCTCGCTGAGGAAGCCACGGGGGTCCAGATCCAGGTAACGGAGCTGCGGGCCAGTCTGCGCCAAACCGTCGAAGGGCTCATTCACGACCCCGGTGAACTGGAAGAGGTCGAGGCCCGCATTGCCGTCCTGAACGACCTCAAACGCAAGTACGGCTCGACTCTGGCCGAGGTGTTGGAGTTCGGGACGACGGCCTCGAGCCGGGCGGCGGCTATTGCCAATCTGTTGGAGCGAGCAGATCGGTTGGAGGAGGACCGGGCTGCTGCCGAGGCGGCGGTTGAGGGTGCCGGCGAGCGGCTGCGAGCGGCCCGTCTGCGGGCCGCCAAACAGATCTCCGAGGCCGCCGTCGGCCACCTGCGCCAGCTTGGTTTCAGCAGCCCGGTGGTTGAGCTCGCAGTGGCTCCGGCGCAAGCCTCAGCCGGCGGGGCCGACACGGTCGACCTGTTGTTCTCCTCGGACGCCGCCATCACCCCCGGCCCGGCCAGCCGGGTGGCGTCGGGCGGAGAGTTGAGCCGGCTCGTGTTATCACTGCGCCTGGCCGCCGGTGTCGGCGACGCGGCGGTCGTTGCCTTCGATGAGATCGACGCCGGCATTGGGGGAGCGACGGCGCTGGCCATGGGAGAGAAACTCAAGGGCCTGGCCGAGGGACGCCAGGTGTTGTGCGTCACCCATCTGCCCCAGGTCGCCGCCTACGCCACTACCCACCTGGTAGTCGACCGGGCGGGGGCCAGCGCCCGCGTCCGGCCGGTGGTCGGCGAGGACCGGGTGGCCGAAATCGCTCGGATGCTGTCCGGCTTGCCGGACAGCGAGCGGGGCCAGGAGCACGCCGCCGAGTTGCTCGCATTGGGCGCAGAGTGACCGGACCAACGCCCACCGCGCGTGAAACCGGGGGTCCAGACAGGCAGTGCTACAGTCTCGGAGTCCAAGGAGCGAATTGACGAAATACGTCTTTGTCACCGGCGGGGTCACCTCAAGCCTCGGAAAAGGCATCACCGCCGCATCGCTCGGACGACTCCTCAAAGCCCGCGGTTTGCACGTGGTCAACCAGAAGCTCGACCCCTACTTGAACGTTGATCCGGGCACCATGAACCCTTTTGAGCACGGGGAAGTGTTCGTCACCGACGACGGCGGCGAGACCGATCTCGACCTCGGCCACTACGAGCGCTTCACGGGGGAGAACCTGCGCCGCGACTCGAACGTCACGACCGGCTCGGTGTATCTCTCGGTCATCCAGAAGGAGCGGCGGGGCGACTACCTGGGGGCGACGGTTCAGGTCATTCCCCATATCACCAACGAGATCAAAGCTCGCATCCGCCGGCTCGGCGACACCCCGGGTGTCGATGTGGTCATTACCGAGATCGGCGGAACCGTCGGTGATATTGAAATCCTTCCGTTTCTCGAGGCCATCCGTCAATTCCGCAAGGACGTTGGACCGGCCAACGTCGCCTACATCCATGTGACGCTCGTGCCCTACCTGGCGCCGAGCGACGAGCTCAAGACCAAGCCGACCCAGCACTCCGTGGCCGAGCTGCGCAGCCACGGCATTCAGCCAGACACCATCGTGGTCCGCTCCGACCGGCCGATCGACGATTCCGTCCGCCGCAAGATCAGCCTGTTCTGTGATGTGAGCGCCGAGGCGGTCATCAGCGCCGCCGATGCCGAAGACATCTACGAGGTCCCGCTCATGATGCAGGCCGCCGGCCTCGACACGGTCATCTGCGATCACCTGCAACTCGAGACGGCTGAGGCGGACCTCAGCGACTGGATCACCATGCTGGAGCGCATCCAGACCGCCACCGAGCAGGTCACCATCGGGCTGGTCGGCAAGTACGTCGAGCTCCCGGATGCCTATCTGTCGGTGGTTGAAGCCCTCAAGCACGGATCGGCCGCCAACGGAGTAGTCCTCGACCTGCGGTGGATTCCCAGTGACGACATGGATGGGCTGCTGGCCCAGAGTTACCTGGAAGGCGTCGACGGAATACTGGTTCCCGGCGGCTTTGGCGTGCGGGGCATCGAAGGCAAGATCGAAGCCATCCGCCATGCCCGCGAGCAGGGGATCCCTTTTCTCGGGTTGTGTCTCGGCCTGCAATGCGCGGTCATCGAATACGCCCGGTCGGCGTTGGGCATCTCGGATGCCAACAGCTCGGAGTTCGCCCCCGCCACCGCCAACCCCGTCATTGACCTGATGGACAGCCAACAGGATGTGGAGGACAAGGGCGGAACGATGCGCCTTGGTCTGTATGCGGCCAAGCTGCTCGAAGGCTCGCTGGTGCGTGAGCTGTACGGAGAGGAGCTCATCTACGAGCGGCATCGTCATCGGTATGAAGTCAACAACCGCTATCGGGAAGATCTAGAGGCGGCCGGCTTCTCATTGTCGGGAGTGTCGCCCGACGGCCTGCTGGTGGAGATCATCGAGCTGCCCGGCCATCCCTTCTTTGTCGGCTCCCAATTCCATCCCGAGCTCAGGTCACGGCCCACCCACCCCCACCCGCTGTTCGTCGGGTTCATGAAGGCGGCGCTGGCCCACCGGCGCAGTGACGGTCAGCTGGTGGTTGAGCTGGACGAAAAAGTGCCCGACCCCCGCTGAATAGGGCCGTCGAAGCCAGCTTGAAGAGATCCTGCCTTGTAGCCTGTTCCCGGAGGTTGTCATGATCGTTGGGGTGCCGACAGAGATAAAGACGCATGAGTACCGGGTCGCCCTCACTCCGGCCACCGCCCGGGAGGCCGTCGAACACGGACACGACGTGCTTCTCCAATCGGGAGCCGGTGAGGGGAGTGGGCACGCTGATGACGACTACACCGCCCAGGGAGCTCGCATCGTTCCTACCGCCGAGGATGTGTTCGCGGAGGCCGAGATGGTTCTCAAAGTCAAGGAGCCTCAGCCCGACGAGGTCGCGATGTTGTCGCCGGGCCAGATCCTTTTCACCTATCTCCACCTGGCCGCCGACAAGGAACTGGCTACCACGCTTCGGGACTCGGGCGCCGTCGGGATCGCCTATGAGACGGTCGAGTTGCCCGGCCACGGCTTGCCGCTGCTGGCGCCGATGTCCGAGATCGCCGGGAGGATGGCGGTACAGGTCGGGGCCTATTTCCTGGAGAAAGCCGAAGGCGGCCGCGGCATCCTGCTCGGCGGAATCCCCGGTGTCATGCCGGCCAAGGTGGTCGTGGTCGGCGCCGGAATGGCCGGAGCCAACGCAGCTGTAATCGCGATGGGGATGCAGGCCAGGGTGGTGGCTCTCGATCGCAACGCCGACAAGCTGCGCCATCTCGACGCAACCTATCGGGGCCACATCATGACGCTCTCCTCCAACCGCCTGACCCTCGAGGAGCAGGTGGTGGACGCCGACCTGCTGGTAGGGGCGGCGCTTATCCCGGGTGCCTCCGCCCCCAAGCTCGTCACCGAAGACATGATTCGCAGCATGCGGCCCGGCTCGGTGGTAGTGGACATCTCCATCGATCAAGGGGGCTGCTTCGCCACCAGCCGACCAACCTCCCACGACAAGCCGGTATACGTCGAGCACGAGGTGGTCCACTATGCGGTTACCAACATTCCCGGGGCGGTGCCCCACACCTCCACCTATGGCCTCACCAACGCCACCTTGCCGTACATCCTCCAGATCGCCGATCTTGGTCTGGCAGGCTCGGTCTCGGCCAATCCTGCGATCCGGGCCGGAGTCAACGTCGCCGAGGGCGAGGTGGTCCACCCCGCTGTGGCGGACAGTCTCGACCTGGAATACCGCAGCGTCGCCGAGGTGCTCGGCTTCTAGCCATGGCTGCTCTGAGGCAGGATGTTGACGAGTACCTGGCCTCGCTCGCCTCCGAGCGGGGCCTATCCCGCCACACGGTCGCCGCCTACCGGCGCGATCTCGCTCAGTATCTCGAGTTCCTCAACGGCGGGACACCGAATTCGACCCGCGTGGCCGGGTTCATCAAGGCACTCCACGCCCGTGGCTTGGCCGCCAGTTCGGTTGCCCGCAAGACCGCCGCAGTTCGAGGCCTCCATCGGTTCCGGGTGACCGAGGGGCTGGCCGAAGACGATCCCACTGCTCTGGTCGACACCGCCAAGCGATCTCAGCCACTGCCCAAGGCGTTGAGCCTGGACGAAGTCATGTCCATCCTCGAAACGCCCGATTGCTCAACCCCGCTCGGCCGGCGTGATCGAGCCATCCTCGAGTTCCTCTACGCCACCGGAGCACGGGTTTCAGAGACCGCCGATCTCGACCTGGGAGATCTCGACCTGGAGGCGGGCACCGCCATTGTCACCGGCAAGGGGTCCAAGCAACGCCTGGTGCCGATCGGCGCTTACGCCATTTCTGCCATCAAGGACTACTTGCCAGACCGTCTGGCGTTCCGCACGGCCGGGAGGGATTCCGGCGCGTTGTTTCTCAACGCCCGGGGCGGCCGGCTCAGCCGCCAGGGCCTATGGGGGATCGTGCGAAAGGCGGGGGTCGGGGCCGGGGTGCCGGAGGATCGGGTGTCCCCGCACGTGCTGAGGCATTCGGCGGCCACCCATATGGTCGAGCGGGGGGCCGACCTCAGGTCGGTCCAACAATTGCTCGGGCACGCTACAATTACGACTACACAGGTGTACACCCGGGTAACGCCGCAACACTTGCTTGAGGTATACACAACGTCGCATCCACGAAGCAGATGATGGGAAAGCGCCATGACGATCAACATCGATAACGCACGCAAAGTCCTGCTCGAAGAGCAAGCGAAGCTGATCAAGCAGCTGCACGAGCTCGGCTCAGACGAGAATGGCGACCTCCGCTCAGATCTCGACTTCGGCGAGGGTTTCGCCGACGCCGCCGCCGTCACCTCCGAGCGGACCGAGGTGCTGGGGATTGTTGAGACGCTCAAGCACCAACTGGACGATGTGAAAGAAGCCGTGACCAAGCTGGACGATGGCTCGTACGGCACCTGCCTTTCCTGTGGCAAGGAAATCGGCGCCGCCCGCATGGAGGCCCGTCCGTTTTCTCTCATGTGCGTGGACTGCAAAACCCGCCGCTCGGCCTAACGCCGCTTGTTCACATTCACCGACAACAGCTTCATCGAAGCTGGCGTTGTCATCCTCATTCTCATCCCCTCGATCATCGTCCACGAGGTATCGCACGGGTTTGTGGCCAACCGGCTCGGTGACCCGACCGCCCGCAACGCCGGCCGACTGACACTCAATCCGCTGCCCCACATCGACCCGTTTGGGTCGCTTCTGCTGCCCGGCATGCTGGCGCTGGCCGGGGCCCCCATCTTCGGCTGGGCCAAGCCGGTTCCCGTCCAGCCCGGCCACTTCTCGAACCCGACCCAGCACATGGCGATAACCGCGCTGGCCGGGCCCGCCTCGAACGTTGTGCTGGCCGCCATCCTGGCCCGGCTGGTTTATCCCTCCCTGAGTGGCATCCCCGAGGAGATCGTGCTGTGGTTCATCTTTCTCAACCTGCTGTTGGCGGTGTTCAACATGCTTCCCATCCCACCGCTCGACGGCAGCCGGTTGTTGCCGCTGGTCCTGCCCGAGCGGGGACGGGAGATCTACCAACAGTTCGAGCAGTTCGGATTTCTCATCCTGTTTGCACTTCTCTTCTTGTTCGATGGCTCCCTGGACTTCATGTCTGATTGGGCCATCAACCTCCTCGACTTCCTCATCGTATGACCAGCCACCCTCTCACCCCGTCCCACGCCCTCCATCTCATGCGCCGCACCTGGGGATCCGTGCGGGCCGCTCCGCTGACTCCCCGCGAAGAGGCCGAGGTGGCCGGACTCCTCGACGACCCGCTGGCGTCACTGTTCTGGGAACAGCCGACCATTGACCAACGTCACGGGATCGATGCGGCTCACTTTGTTCTCGAGTCTCGGCCCGGCCATCAGGAGCTGGCCCGCGCCGCCCTCCTGCATGACATCGGCAAACGCCATGCCGGCCTGGGAATCGTCGGCCGGATCGCCGCCACCCTGCTGGCGTTGCTACATCTGCCGGCCCGCGGCCGATACCGCACCTACCTCGACCACGCCGATCAGAGCGCCGCCGACCTCGAATCCGCCGGAGCCGGGCAGGTGGTGGTCGACTATGCCCGCCAGCAAGACGGCACCCGGCCCGAGTCGCTTTCGCCGGCAGAGTGGGCATTGCTGAAGGAAGCCGACGGCGAAAAGCATCGTGTGGGAGACGTGGCCCAATACGATGGCGCCTAATGCGGAGGTCCCATGAGCTATGAGGTCAAGACGGCGGTCTTTGAAGGCCCGCTCGACTTGCTATTGCAGCTCATCACTCGCCATC
>JAOTYB010000227.1 GCA_029862065.1 Acidimicrobiia bacterium
CGGGTCTTCCTCGGATGAACCAAAGCAAACTTATGAGCCTCAGAAGAACGACGCCGATGGGCATCAAGCCGAACTTGATCTTGGTCAGCACGGAGGCAACGTGTATCAACCAGTCAATCCGGCTGGGATACGACGAGTTGGCAACCACCAGGCTCAGGTTCTCGAAGATGTCGGCCACGCCAGAGATCAGCGGTGTCAGGCTGAGCCACTGCAAGGGGTGGTCCAGGGGCAGCACACGGACCAAGAACCAGGCGCTGGTACAAGCAAATGCCAACGCGTAGCTGATCGGGAACAACATATCAGGCATCAGATGGAGCATGATGTAGGCCCGACGGCCTTCAGTCCCGAGGGCCTCGAAGAGGTGGTTGGCTTCCTCCGGTCCATAGGAGAAGCGCATGTCCAGGATACGCAAGCCTCCCGAGTGGTCCTCGATGGTTGGGGTGCTAAAAGGCAAATCGGTGCCGTTCATGATGAGTGCGAGCACCCCGGCGGCAGACAACAGTCCCAGGATGACCGGCCATCTCGCTCCGTTCTGGATGCAAGCGAGGACTCTCCTGAGCATCAGACCACCAGGAGTGCGTTGACGGCGAGATAGGTCGCGAAGTGGCGCCAGAACCCGCGCTTGGTTCGGATACGTCGAATGGCCGCTTGGCGCTGTTCCTCAGTCATTGGTTCTCCCTCCGTCTTCTGTTGTCTGTCCTGCCTGCACCATCTGCTCCAACAGGGCGGTCTGCCATCCCCCTCCCAGTGAACCCCCCGGGGGGTGTCTCGTCCCGATCGACTTGTCCTTGATCTGGGTTGCTTGCCAGACCGACGGACAGCGTCTGGCAGGTGCCGGAGACTCGAGTGGGTGTTGATAGCTGCGAGCCGAAGGCTGAGTTCTGACGCACCCGACTACGCCATATACCGGCGCCGGCAACCGACCGATCGGGTACCTACTCAGCGCTCTGACCAGGGACTTCCAGGTGTGAAAGCCGTCCTATTAGGTCCACTGCGAGCTTCTCGAACTCTATGTCTCGCCCGGTCAGGACATGGTTTCTGACACCTTGTCCTATTTGGTAGGCAGATGTCGTCTCTCACACCTCGGCTCGTGACTGTGGCGGCGCCAATGCTGCACTGAGGCCCGAACCAGAGCCGTCAACACACCCACCCGGGTGAATCCCGCCGCGGGTGATGCGGTTCCACCCGGGGATGCCGGATGCTCAACCCACGAACTCGACAAGGGGTGAGCATGAGCCTCTCCGCGAACGATCTGGCGGGAGCGCGACGGCGCTCTGTCGCTGTCCGCAGCTTCTGGTACCACCTGATGACGTACGTCCTCGTCAGTGCGATGCTCGTCGTCATCGATCTCGGGAGGGGAGATGGGCGGGTATTCGGCCTCAACTGGGCGCTCTGGATCATCCTCTTCTGGGGTATCCGAGTCGTCGGCCAGGTGAGCTCCGTCTTCTTGGGTGAGGAGCGCATCCGCCGGGTCGAGACCCGAGGACCGCACGCACCAAAGTGGGCAATCGTGGCCATCGTGGGCCTGATGCTGTCCGTGATGCACCCTGCGATCGCCCAAGAGGGTTCGGAGACACCTGCGGGAACGGCAGGTGACGCGGTCCCGGGAGTGAGCCGAACGGAGGTCCGCCAGCTGGTCGACGAGAAGATGGCCGAGTTCGACATACCCGGGCTCGCCCTCGTTGTGGTCAAGGGGCCCGAGATCGCCCTGCTGGAAGGCTTTGGGCTGGCCGATCCGGCGAACAGCGTTTCGGTCACTGCCACTGAGACCGTCTTTCGGATCGCGTCGGTGAGCAAGCCGCTGACTGCGCTTGCGATCCACCGCGCTGCCTCCGACGGGTTGATCGACCTGGATGCGGATATCAATGACTACCTCGAGTTCACGATCGGCGAGTTCGATGGCACTGCCGCGACGACGGCGTCGATCTTGACCCACACAGCCGGTTTCGAGGACAGAGCGATCGGGCTCATGACCCGAGACGCCCACGCGATCAAACCGCTCGGCGATTGGCTTCCCTCCAACATTCCGGCTCGGTTGGCGGCGACGGGTGCCGTCCACTCCTACTCAAACCATGGCTATGCATTGGCCGGGCACGTGCTGGAACAGGCGACCGGTGTCGACTTCCGTGACTACACGCGCACGAGACTGTTCGAGCCGCTCGGCATGCATTCGACGACGTTCGACGCCTTCGAGCCGGAGGCCGCTGCAGTCGGGCACCTGGGTTCGGCGGGCAACCGCAGTCCCGAAGACTTGGCGTACCTCCGCTCTTTCCCCGCCGGTGGCGCGTTTGCCACCGCAGGTGACATGGGCACTCTTCTCACCTCGCTCCTGGGTTTCGAGGACGAAGTCATCAATGCTCAGATGCGCTCTGCGATGCTCGACCCGGCGTACCGGCCCCACCCCGATGTGCCGGGTCGAACAGCCGGTGGGTTGGTCGAACGGTCGGCGGCCGGCACTCGGGTGGTGGGGCACAGTGGGGACATCGGGACCTTTGCGGCCGAGTTCTGGTTGGTGCCCGAGGAAGGGATCGGGTTCTTTTTC
>JAOTYB010000079.1 GCA_029862065.1 Acidimicrobiia bacterium
TGGGAGGGATCGAGATACATGGCGTACAGCTCCCCCGCACCCTTCAAGTCCTTGTCGCCCGACGGGCCGGTGTGGGCGAAGCCAACCACCTCGTCGTCATGCAGGGCGACCAACACCGACCGCTGCGAGCTGTCGGTACCGAGCCAGTCCTGCCACTGCTCGGTGCGGCGCTCCCGCTCGGCGTTGAGGCCGTCCAGGAACTCGGTGGGCAAGAGGTCTGCGTAGGCCGCTTGCCACGACGTGATGTGGATGTCGGCCAGCCGGGCCGCGTCCTCCGACGTGGCCTGGCGGATCATGCCCGCTGCTGACCGCTGAAGAAGATGTCCAGTTCCCGTTCGGCGCTGGCGGGCGAGTCGGAGCCGTGCACGATGTTCTCGGTGATGATGAGACCGAAGTCGCCCCGGATGGTGCCGGGAGGCGCCTCCGCCGGGTTGGTCGGGCCCATGAGCGTGCGAGCCACCGACACGGCCGACTCACCCGACCACCAGGTGGCTACCACCGGACCGCCGGTGATGAACTCGACCAGCTCTCCGAAGAACGGCTTATCGGTGTGCTCGGCATAGTGGCGACCGGCCGTGTCCTCAGAAATCACCAGTTGGCGGATGTGCTCAAGCTTGAGACCCTTGCGCTCCATGCGGGCGATGACCTCGCCCACCAGGCCCCGCTTCACGCCGTCGGGCTTCACCATCACGAACGTGTCTTCCACCGCCACTGTCAGCTCCTCTCGATATTCGTCAGCAGGCTACGCGCCTCGCCGACCACATACATGGATCCCGTCACCAGAACGGCTCCGTCTGCTCCGGCTGCCAGCACCGCCGCTTCAACTCCGTCGGGCACCGACCCCAGTTCGTGAACCTCTACCCCCGGCAGGGCCAAACGAGCGGCAGCTGCGACTTCGGCGGCCGGGATCGCCCGATCGCTTTGGGCGGAGACGGCAAACACTTCGCCCGCCACCCCGGCCAGGCCGGCCAGAAGCTGATCAAGTTTCTTGTCTGCCAGAGCGCCTATCACCGTCTTCCAGAGGAAGGGAGGGAACTCCTCGTCGAGGGCGGCAGCTCCCGCTTCGATCGATTCGGGAGTGTGGGCACCATCGAGAACCAACAGGGGGCGCCGCCCCACTACCTCCAGGCGTCCGGGGAGAGTCACCGAACCCAGGCCTTCCGCCACGGCTTCCGGGTCGAGGGCCCGTCCCAGCAGCGTCTCGGTAGTAGCGACCGCCACTGCCGCGTTCATGAGCTGATGACGGCCGTGCACGGGCACGTGCAGCTCGTCGTAGTGGTCATAGACGCCGTCGATGGATATGTCCCATCCTCCAACCGCCAGGATCTCGTCGGTGAGGCGAAAGTCGCGGCCGAACAACAAGTGGGGAGCGTCGAGCTCAGCCGCCCGGGCGGCCATCACGGCCTCTGCTTCGGGCGGCACCTCCCCCGTCACCAGGGTCCCGCCCGGCTTGAGGATCGCTACTTTCTCGGCGGCGATGGACGCGAGCGTGTCTCCCAGATACTCAGTGTGTTCCAGGGCAATCGAGGTCACGACAGCCACCTTGGAGTCGACGACGTTCGTGGCATCGAGACGCCCACCGAGCCCCACCTCGATGACCCCCAGATCTACGGCCCGGTCGGCGAACCAGGCAAACGCCACGGCCGTGACAAACTCAAAATAGGTCAGGCGCCGGTCGGGATCGGCATCCACCAGCAGGTCGAAGGCGGCTGTATCGGCCACCGCCTGGGTGAACTCGTCGGCCGATGCCTGCTCCCCGTTGTATGACATGCGCTCCTCGACAGTCTCAAGATGGGGACTCGTGTAGGTGCCGGTCGACAAACCGTGAGCAGCCGCCAGTGCCGCCACCATCCGGGCAGCCGACGTCTTGCCCTTGCTTCCGGTGAGGTGCACGACGGGATAGCTGAGGTGGGGATCACCCATGCTCGACAGGAGTCCGGCAATCTGCTCCAGGCCGGGACGGACGCCGCGGCCAGCATGCAGCTCGAGATAGGTGACGGCTTCTGTGTAGGTCAAGCCGGCCCCAACTCGTCGACCTGAGCTTGCAGTTTGGCGATCGTGGCCTCAGCATCGGCGCGCTTCTGCTCTTCCTTGGCGACCACCTCGGCCGGCGCCCGCTCTCGGAAGCTGTCCTTGGCGAGTTTGCGGTCGGCCAGTTCGAAGTCTTCCTGGGCAGCGGCCAGGGCCCGCTCTAGACGGCTCCGTTCGGCATCGAGATCCACGACACCTTCCAGCGGGAGGAAGCCTTGCACCGGGCCGGCCACCACCCGGGTGTAGCCCTCTGATGCCGGAGCGTCTCCCGGCTCAATGCTCACAGTGGCGAGGGCGGCCAGCTGCTCGGCCCACCACGGCTCGGCCACCGAGTCCGGGTCGACGACCACCATCTGCAGCTCCTGGCGGGGTGAGAGCTGATGGGAGGCTCGGAAGCGCCGGACCCCACCGACGAGCTCCTGGAACGCCTCCATCGAAGCGGGGGCGGTCTGGGCAGGCGGGTTGGGCCAGGTGGAGCCGGCCACCAGTTCGGCGCCGACCACCTCCTTCCACAGCTCCTCGGTGAGGTAAGGAATGGCCGGGTGAAACAGCTTCAGGAGGTCTCGCAGGACCACCCCGAGGGTTTGGCGGGTCTCGTCGGCCGAGGCCGGATCGTTGAGGGTGGCCTTGGACAGCTCGAGATACCAGTCGAACACCTCCGACCAGGCGAAGTTATAGAGCAAGCCGTAGGCATCGCTGAACCGGTACTCGTCGGCCAGCTGATCGAAACGGCCGACCACCTCCTGCAGCCGGGACAACACCCAGGCCGCCTCGGGCCCGGGATCCTCGGGATAGCCGTCGACGGCGGGCACACTGCCCCGCTCGATGTGGCCGAGCACGAAACGGGCGGCGTTCCACAGCTTGTTTCCAAACTTGCGGGCGCCCTCCACCCACTCCATGTCGAACGGGACGTCCTGGCCGGGAGCGGCCGCTTGCACAACTGCCAGCCGCAGCGGGTCGGCCCCGTGGCTTTCGATGATTTCCAGCGGATCGAGGGCGTTGCCGAGCGACTTGGACATCTTGCGCCCGTCAGAGGCCCGCACCAGTCCGTGGATCACGACATCGGCGAAGGGGACCTCGTCCATGAACTCGATACCCATCTTGATCATGCGGGCCACCCAGAAGTAGATGATGTCGAACCCGGTGACGAGGACGGAGTTGGGGTAGAAGGTGGCCAGGTCGGGGGTGTCGTCGGGCCAGCCGAGGGTGCTGAACGGCCACAGCGCCGACGAGAACCAGGTGTCGAGCACGTCTTCGTCCTGCCGGAGTGTGGTCCCGGAGCAGGACGGGCAACTGGTTGGATCCTCACGGGCGACGATCACCTCGTCACAGTCGGCGCACAACCAGGCGGGGATGCGGTGACCCCACCAGATCTGACGGCTGATACACCAGTCGCGCAGGTTCTCCATCCAATGGAAGTAGCTGTTCTCCCATCGCTGGGGTACGAATCGCGTGCGGCCGTCTTTCACGGCGTCGATGGCCGGGGTCACGAGCGGACCAACCTTCACGAACCACTGGAGGGACAGGTAGGGCTCAACCACCGTGTTGCAGCGGGAGCAATGGCCGACCGAATGGGTGCGCTCCTCGATGTGGTCGAGGAAGCCGCCGGATGCCAGCGCCTCCTTCACCGCCGAGCGGGCAACCATCCGGTCGAGGCCCGCAAACTCGCCGCCGTTTTCGTTGACTTCGGCGGCCTCGGTGAAGATGTTGATGGACTCGAGGTCGTGGCGATTGCCGATCTCGAAGTCATTGGGGTCGTGGGCGGGCGTGACCTTGACCGCTCCGGTGCCGAACTCGGGGTCGACGTGGTCGTCGGCCACGATCGGGATCTCCCTATCCATGAGGGGGAGCGTCACTGTCTTGCCGATGGCCCCGGCATACCGCTCATCATCGGGATGGACGGCCACGCCGGTGTCTCCCAGCATGGTCTCGGCCCGGGTGGTGGCGACCGTGAGGTGGCCCGACCCGTCGGTGTATGGGTAGTTGATGAACACCAGCTCGCCGGCCTCGTCCTCGTATTCGACCTCGATGTCGGACAGGGCGGTGTGGTGCTGGGGGCACCAGTTGATGATGCGGTTGCCACGGTAGATGAGGTCCTTCTCGTACAGGCTGACGAACACTTCGCGGACCGCCCGCGACAGCCCCTCGTCCATGGTGAAGCGCTCACGGCTCCAGTCGACCGAGTCGCCCAGCTGGCGCATCTGTTCGGAGATGGTCCCACCCGACTTGGCCTTCCAGGCCCAGACTTGCTCGACGAATTTCTCCCGCCCCAGGTCGTGGCGAGTGAGTCCCTCATGCGCCAACTCCCGCTCGACGACGGTCTGGGTGGCGATGCCGGCGTGGTCCATGCCCGGCAACCACAGGACTTTGAATCCCTGCATGCGCTTGCGTCGAATGATCGTGTCGTGAATGACGTGGTTGAGGGCATGACCCATGTGCAGCACCCCGGTGACGTTGGGGGGCGGCAGCACAATGCAGAACGGCTCGCCATCGGGATTGTGCTCAGGAGCGAACACCCCCGACTTCTCCCAAATGTCATACCAGTCGGCTTCAACCGCCGCCGGGTCATAGGTCGGATTCATCCGAGGATGATAAGCCGCAGCGGCTGCGCCGCTGCGTGCGGCTACCAGCTACCAGCTACCAGTTTGACCTGGCGCGTGCTTCTACTCCGGCGGCGGGAGAGGTCTGGAGTGCACATCGAAGGCTCTGCGTAGCGGTGCGGTCTCTCACTGAGAACTGGCGACTGGTAGCTGGTAGCCGCACGCTGCACGAAATGCGCCGATCCCTCCAAAGCGGTGTTGCCGGCGACTGGCAGCTGGCTTCGGTGACTAGTCCCCCAACGTGCCATCGCTATGGCGCATATTCCACCAGACACCCACTCCGTGTGGTCGTAACTTGAGAGTAGAAAGTTTGGCGGGAAAGCACATCAGATAGCGGGCGGAAAGCACGAAAACACTCCCTACAGCATCGGGGAGTGTTTTCGCGTGGTGGGCCGGAAATAGGCCCAGCGGCCTAGCCACACCACTCTCCGTGGCAGTTATACTGTGAGCAGGAGCAAGGGAAGCCCTCACGCCCGACACTCCGATCCTGAAAACGCAGGAGACACCAAAACTCCCCGGTCCTCCCCCGGGGGGTTTTGCTTTGGGGCAGACCGCTTGCCGGCATCCGGCATCCGGCATCCGGCATCCGGCATCCGAACCGTTCCCTACACGACTTGGTTGACGCAAGGACGGAAAGCGAGCGCAGCGAGCGCCGGACACCGGAAAGCGAGCACAGCGAGCGCCGGACACCGGAAAGCGAGCACAGCGAGCGCCGGAAAGCGAGCAAAGCGAGCGCCGGAAAGCGAGCACAGCGAGCGCCGGACACCGGCTAGCAATGCAAAGAAGGCCGGTAGCTGGTAGCTGCAGCGCCGAATTGCGCTGCTACGCGCTGCGCTCGACTTCGTCGGTGGGGGGGACTTCTTTGAGGGGGACCAGGGTCGGGTTGACCCGCTGGGCGACTACGTCGGCGTCGATCACTACCTCACCGATGTCATCGCGGGAGGGAAGGTCGTACATGGTGTTGAGGAGCACCTCTTCCATGATGGCTCGCAGGCCTCGGGCGCCGGTGCCCCGCAGCAGCGCCTGATCGGCGATGGAGTCGAGCGCCTCGTCGGTGAACGTGAGCTCAACTCCGTCCATCTCAAAGAACTTGGCGTACTGGCGGACCAGCGCGTTCTTGGGCTCCTTGAGGATGCTGATGAGCGAATCGCGGTCGAGGTCGTCGACCGTCGCCACCACCGGAAGTCGACCGATGAACTCGGGAATCAACCCAAACTTGATGAGGTCCTCGGGAAGCACCTCGGCGAACATCTCGTCGTTGCGGTTCTCGTCCCGGCTGTGGATCTCGGCGGCGAAGCCGATGCCCTGCTTGCCGATACGCGCACTGATGACGGTCTCGAGGCCGGAGAAAGCACCACCACAAATGAACAGCATGTTGGAGGTGTCGATCTGGATGAATTCCTGATGGGGATGCTTGCGCCCGCCCTGGGGTGGGACCGAAGCAACCGTGCCCTCGATGATCTTGAGCAGCGCTTGCTGGACTCCCTCACCCGATACGTCCCGGGTGATGGACGGGTTCTCGGCTTTGCGAGCCACCTTGTCGATCTCGTCGATGTAGATGATGCCGGTCTCGGCTCGCTTTACATCGAAGTCGGAAGCCTGGAGCAGTTTGAGAAGGATGTTTTCGACATCTTCACCCACGTAGCCGGCCTCGGTTAGAGCCGTGGCATCGGCAATGGCGAACGGCACGTTGAGCTGGCGGGCCAGCGTCTGGGCCAGCAGCGTCTTGCCGCAGCCGGTTGGGCCGATCATGAGGATGTTCGACTTCTGAAGCTCAACCCCGTCGGTCTCTTTCAGACCAGCGTTGACTCGCTTGTAGTGGTTGTAGACGGCAACCGACAGAACCTTCTTGGCCCGCTCCTGGCCTATGACGTAATCGTCGAGGAACTCGAAGATCTCCTTCGGCTTCGGAAGGTCGGTTGGCGCAACTTCAGCAGGCGTGCCCAGTTCTTCTTCGATGATCTCGTTGCACAGGTCGATGCACTCATCACAGATGTAGACGCCGGGCCCGGCGATGAGCTTCTTGACTTGCTTTTGAGACTTCCCGCAGAAGCTGCACTTGAGAAGCTCTGAGCCGTCGCTGAATTTGGCCACTAGTCGTTAACTCCCTACTGCCGCAAGACGCCTGGGAAGTAGAACTTCGTCAATCACGCCATAAGCCTTAGCTGCGTCGGCCGTCATCCAGAAGTCACGCTCGGTGTCCTTCTCGATGGTCTCGATCGTCTGGCCGGTGTGGTCGACGAGGATGTTATTCAGCTCGAGCCGGAGGCGAACGATTTCCTTGGCCTGAATCTCGATGTCGGTCACTTGACCCTCAACCCCGCCGTGCGGCTGATGGAGCATGATGCGGGCGTGCGGCAGGGCGAAGCGCTTGCCGGGAGCGCCGGCTGCCATGAGGACGGCGGCAGCCGAAGCGGCCTGTCCCATGCAGAAGGTGGAGACATCCGGCTTGATGTGCTGGATGGTGTCGTACATGGCGAAAAACGATGACACAACGCCGCCCGGGGAGTTGATGTACAGGGCGATGTCCTTGTCGGGATCCTCGCTCTCCAGGTGGAGCAGCTGGGCCATCACGAGATTGGCGACCGTGTCGTCAATCGGTGTGCCGAGGAAGATGATGCGTTCCTTCAGCAACCGACTGTAAATGTCGAACGCCCGCTCCCCCCTGCTCGAGGTCTCAATCACAGTTGGGACTAGGTAACCCATTTCACTCCTCTTCCGTTTCAGCATCTTCGGCTGAGGCTTCAGCCTCGTCCGGCTCGTCAGCTTCGAGCGAAAGCTCGTCGCCGTTCTCGTCCACCGGGACGGCAGCCTCGACCAATCGGTCAATAACCTTGTTCCTCAGGATATCACCGGTCAGCACATCCACTTGACCGCTTTCCCGTAGGGCTTTTTCGTACTCCTCAGGTGTCTGGTCACTCGAAGCGGCCAGCGCACCCAGGGCTTCTTGCAACTCTTCATCTCCGACTTCAATTCCCTCGGCCTCACCGACGGCGTCGAGCAGGATACGAACCGACAGCGAACGCTCAGCCTGCTGGCGGGCGTCCTCGATAAAGGCTTCCTCGGTTTGTCCGGTTACCCGCAGGTAATCGGCGACGGGGATCTCCTGTTCCTCGAGCCGGTGCAGGAACCGGTGGAGCTGGAACTCCATCTCGGCGTCGAGCAGGCCCTTGGGGAGCTCGATCTCCATGTCGTCGATGAGTTGCTCGAGAACCTGGTCGGCGAACTGGCGCCGGGTAGCGGCCAGCTTGTGCTCACGGAGCCCGTCGCTCAGTTCCTGGCGCAGCGCTTCGATGGTGGCGAACTCGGTGACTTCCTCCACCCACTCGTTTGTGACTTCGGGGAGCTTCTGGGTCTTGACGCCCTTGACCAGCACCTGAAAGGTCACTTCCTTGCCCCCGTGCTCCCCCATCCCCTCCGGGAGGGTCTCGTTGTATTTGACAATGGAGCCGGCGGTGGCGCCCATGACTTGCTCGTCCAATCCCGGTACGAAGCTGTTTGACCCAACCGGGTAGGTGAGGTCGTTAGCGGTGAGCTCTTCGATCTCGGCGCCGTTGATCGAGGCCGACAGGTTGATGACGGCGTAGTCGCCTTCAGTCACCGGGTGCCCGACATCCTCCAGTTCGGCGAACTGGCCGCGCAAGCGATCGATCTGCTCGTCGACGTCCTCATCCGTCACTTCGGGAGTGGCCACGCTCACCTTGCGGCCCTCAAACATGGGAACGCGGTCGAGCGTGGGCCACAGGGTGACCTTGATGTCCACTTCCACACCGGCGTCGGTGTCTCGGAGGTCCTGGACGGAGGGAGTAGTGGCCGGCTGGAGGTCGGCCTCGGTCAGCGCTTCGGCCACCACTGTCGGCAGGGCAACATCTATGGCTTCGGAACGCAGCTTGTCGGACCCGATGGTGGCTTCCACCACTTTGCGAGGAATCTTGCCCGGCCGGAAACCCTTCACCTTCATGTCCTTCGACAACCGTCGGGCCGCCTCATCGCTGGCGGTGTCGAGCGCCTCGTTGCCTATTTGCACGGTGACGACCCGCTCGAACGGACTCGGTGCTTCTTCTACTTCGGTTTCCACGTATCTCCTCAGACGGCTGTCGTTTCAAAAAATGGGGTGGCTGACGGGACTCGAACCCGCGACCTCCGGGACCACAACCCGGCGCTCTAACCAGACTGA
>JAOTYB010000228.1 GCA_029862065.1 Acidimicrobiia bacterium
AAAGACGTGGAGGTCGGCGGTGTCGGCCGACGGGGTGGCGCGGCGTCGACCGGCGGGGCGTCTGTGGCGAGGGTCATGCGAGCTCCTCGAACGCTTTCGTGTGGCGGAACGAGTAGGAGGTGATCAGGGCGACGAGGACGAAGATGATCACCGAGATGGCCGCCCCGAACCCGAAGTCCTGGCCCCGCCCGCCCTCGAAGGCCAGACGGTAGGTGTAACTGATCAGGATGTCGGTGTGTCCGGCCGGGGTCTGGGCCCCGAGCACCGGCGGCCCCCCTCCGGTCAACATGAACACCAGATTGAAGTTGTTGAAGTTGAAGGCGAACGACGCGATCAGCAGTGGGGCCAGGGTGATCAGCAGCAGAGGGAACCGGACGTAACGGAATACTCCCCAGGCCCCGGCGCCATCAACCCGGGCCGCCTCCGTCATGTCCCTCGGAATCCCCTGGAGAGCCCCGGTCGACACCAACATCATGTACGGAAAACCCAGCCACAGGTTGACCAACAGGATCGAGAACTTGGCCGTCCATTGATCACCCAGCCAGTCGACGCCGCCAGGGATCAGCTTGTTCACCGCACCGAACTGCTCGTTGAGCAGCCCGCGCCACACCAGGGCACTCATGAAGCTGGGGATGGCGTACGGGATGATGAGCAGTGACCTGTACAGCCGCTGGCCTCTCATCTCCTCGACATCGAGGGCCATGGCCAGGCCCAAGCCAAGCGCCAGTGTGGTGAGGACCGTCAGGATGGCGAACGCGAAGGTCCAGGCGAAGACCCGAAGGAAGGGGCCGCGGATATTCTCGTTCGTGACCACACGCTCGAAGTTCTCGGTGCCGATGAAGGTCCGCCACCCCGGTTCCAGGGCCCGAACCTCGGTGCCATCGGTGCTCACGAAGTGCCCGTCGACCGGCTCGAACTCCACGCCGGTGGCCGGCTCGACGATGATGCCCCGGTCGGCGTCGTAGATCAGCGACTTCGTCCGCTCGGCTGCCGTCGTCAGCGTGTTGACCTTGATCACCCCATTGTCGGTCGGGACCTCGAAGTCGAGGATCTCCTCTTGCCTGGTGGCCGCCTCGGTGAGCGGCATCGGCTCGTAGGAGGCCCGGTCGGCTTGGTCGATCGGGATCAGCCCGTCGGCCGTGCCAAGCAGAACCTGCCCGCCAGGATCGGTCAGCTCGAGGGCCAGCTCACCAGCCGGCCCCTGGAGCAATACCAGGTCGTACCGCAAGCTCTCGGCGTCGGACAACGTGGCCCGGTCGAGTATCTGCTGTTGGGCCTGGTCCTGGTTGAGGATATTCCCGGTACCGAAGTTGGTGAGGGACAGAAACACCGTGTAGCCCAAGGGGTAGACGATGAATAGACCGAGAAAGACCGAGCCCGGCACCAGGTACTTCAGAGGAACCGTGCGGCGGGACAGGTAGACGTAGTTGATGCCGATGGCGGCAGCGCCGACCAGCCATGGCATGACCCGCTCGCCGTTGTCGAGCATCCGCGGGATGGCGTAGAGGATGAGGCCGTTGAACAGCGCGAGAAGCACCAGCTTGACCGCCAGGCCGACCGTGGGGCGTGGTACGGCCCCGCCCCCCAAACGTTTCGTGACCACCGCCATCCGCGACACCTCCTTGGTACTCATCCAGCGGTTCGGACCGCCCCTGCCAGCGGCCCGAACCTCCCGATTCCGAGCTCTGCTCAGCCTTCTTCGATGAGGTTGCGGATCTGTTCCGCCGCTCCTTGGAAGGCCGCCTCGGGATCCTCACCAGTGAAGATCAGCTGGTAGGCGTCGGTCCAGGCCTGCCACACCGAACCCATCTCGGGGATCGCTGGCATCGGCGTCCCATTCTTGCCTGCCTCGCCGAAACCGAGGATGTTGGGGTCGGACGAGACCTCCGCAAGGGCGCCGAGGTGTGCCGGAGGCCGGGGGTCGGCCTCGAACAGGGCCAACGCCGCCTCCTGGGTGGCCATGAAGTCGAGGAGGAACGTCTGGGCCACCAGCGGGTTCTCGGCGAAGGCGCTGAGCATCAGGGCTTGGACCCCCACGAACGGGCGGGCCTCGCCGCCGTCGACCGGCGGGAAGGGCTCGACCACGAAGTTCACGTCACTGAACGACGGAACCGCCCATGGACCGGTGATGGCAAACGGCGCCTGCCCGCTTCCGAAGGCCTCGGTCATCTGGTCGTACTCCAGATCGCCGCTGATCAATCCGGATTCGCTCCATGCGCCGAAGGCTCGTGCCGCGGCCAAGCCGCCCTCGCTGTCGATCCCGATGTCGGCGGGGTTGAGGCTGCCGTCGGCGTTCTCACCGAAGACGTAGCCTCCCAAGGCGCTGAACAGCGGCATGTTGTGGAACGGATCGCCCGGGGCCTGCTGGATGGCCAGCGGAACGTCCACGGTGCCATCGGCCTGGAGCGCCAACGCCACCTCCTCCACCTCGGCCCAGGTGGCCGGCGCGTCCGGCACCAGGTCGGTGTTACGGATCAGGGCGATGTTCTCGATCGAGTAGGGCAGCCCGTAGTTGGCACCCTCGTAGTTGAGGGC
>JAOTYB010000069.1 GCA_029862065.1 Acidimicrobiia bacterium
CACCGAGACCGGCGCAGGTCAATGGGGATCGGCCCTGGCCTTGGCCTGTGCCCAGTTTGGGCTCGATTGCGAGGTCTGGCAGGTGCGGGCGTCCTACGACCAGAAGCCGGACCGCAAGACCATGATGGAGGTCTGGGGAGCGACGGTGCATCCCAGCCCGTCCGAGATCACGGACGCTGGACGTCAGATCCTGGCCCTCGACCCCGACTCACCGGGTAGCCTCGGCATCGCTATCTCCGAGGCGGTAATGCGGGCCGCACCGGATCCGGACGCGAGATATGCCCTTGGCTCGGTCCTCAACCATGTACTGATGCACCAGACCGTCATCGGCGAGGAAGCCCTCAAGCAAATGGAAAAGGCGGGGGAGATGCCGGACTTGCTGGTCGGATGTACCGGGGGCGGATCGAACTTTGGCGGACTGTCGTTCCCGTTCCTGCGGGAGAAGATGGCCGGCAAGATCAACCCGACCATCCGGTGTGTCGAGCCGGCCGCCTGCCCGTCGCTCACCAAAGGCGAGTACCGCTATGACTTTGGCGACACCATCGGCATGACCCCTCTGGTGAAGATGCACACCCTCGGGCACGACTTCGTCCCCGACCCCATCCACGCCGGCGGCCTCCGCTATCACGGAATGGCTCCGTTGGTGTCGCACATCTATGAGCTCGGAATGCTGGAGGCGGAGGCCATCCATCAGACAGAGTGCTTTGAGGCGGCCGTGAAGTTCGCCCGTACCGAGGGCATCGTGCCGGCCCCCGAGCCCACCCACGCCATCGCCGCCATGATCCGGGAGGCGATTCGCTGCAAGGAGTCGGGCGAAGAGAAGACGATCTTGACGGCGCTGTGCGGGCACGGGCACTTCGACCTCCGGTCATACGATGTGTTTCTCAAGGGCGAGCTAACCGACTACGAGTACCCGGCTGAGAAAGTTGCCGCGGCCATGGCGCGGATCCCGATCGCTGCAGACGCCTAGCGGGGCGGGCTCAGCCCGGATTGCGGGATGTCGAAACTGATCCCGGTCTCCCGTTCGGAGACCTCCCATAGCTCCTTCAGATCGGCGTCTCGACGAGAGATGGGAAGGACCGGGCGTCGGACCGGGGGACCGGAGTTCACCCAGCGGGGGGCGTAGAGCTCGCCACCGGTGGCGGAAGGATCGGTGGCGGCCCGCAGCTGAGAGAGCGCCCCCTCGGCCTGGTTCATGCCAACTCGCTGCGCGGCGTTGTGGAAGAACTTCTGGGTGCGGCCGCCGCCGGTCGAGCGCGAGCTCTGGGCCTGCAGGTTGGTGTTGGAGAAACCCGGATGAGCTACCAGGCTCTCCACCAGGGCGCCGGCCGCCTTGAGACGACGGTCAAGCTCGAGAGCGAAATGGGCGTTCGCCCGCTTGGACTGGCCGTAGGCCCGCCACGGGCCGTATTCGCCGGTGAGGTGGGGGTTGTCGGCGTTGAGCCTCGCTTGAAAGTGACGGGCGGTGCTTGTCACCGTGACCACCCGAGCCGCTTCTGAGCGGAAGAGGGCAGGCATGAGCTGGGCGGTGAGGGCGAAGTGGCCGAGGTGGTTGGTGCCGAACTGAAGCTCGAAGCCGTCGACGGTCTTGCCTTCCGGCGTTGCCATCATTCCGGCGTTGTTCACGAGGATGTCGATGCGGTCGTGAACGTTGAGCAGACCGGAGGCGAAGGTCTTGATCGAGTCGAGTGAGCCAAGATCCAGTTGGCGCACCTCGAGGGTCGCTTCGGGGATCTGCGAGCGGATGTCCTCTTCGGCGGCCGCCGCCTTCTCGAGGTTGCGGGCGGCCATTACTACCAGAGCGCCCTTCCGACCCAACTCGCGGGCCGTCTCCAGGCCGAGGCCACTGTTGGCTCCCGTCACGACGGCCACCCGGCCGGACTGGTCCGGCATGTCTGCGACGGTCCACGCCATGTGTTCGATCCTTGGGAGAGGGGCGCGGCAATATAGTGCGCTGATGGCAACCGACCCGACCAGCATTCTCACCTTCGTGCCGGCGAAGGATTTCGATCTTTCTTGCCGGTTCTATGAAGCGCTCGGCTTCGAGGCGGCGGACACCAACACCGAGGTGCGCTACTACGGGCGCGGGGGGAGCGGCTTTCTCCTCCAGAACTTCTATGTGAAGGATTGGGCAAACAACTTCATGATGGCCATGCACGTCACCGATCTCGACGACTGGTGGGCCGAGGTGCAGGCGGCCGTCGAGTCGGGTGTGTTTCCCGGGGTCAGGGCCAAGCCACCGGAGCTCGAGGACCGGGGCATGCGGGTCATGCACGTATGGGACCCCTCAGGCGTCCTATGGCACTTCACCGCCGAGCCTGATACCGCATAATCGCAATGGGTAATCTGGTCGGGCGATGACCTGTTCTACCTGTGGCACCGATAACCAAGCCGGCAGCAAGTTCTGCACGGAATGCGGGACGGCCCTCGAGCTGGCGTGTCCTGCCTGTGGCAGCGCCCACGACCCGGGAGCCAAGTTCTGCGCCAACTGTGGCGCCGCCCTCGGCGACGCACCGGCCCCGGCTCCGCAGCCTCCCCAGGATGCCGCTCCCGACCACCAGATAGCCGAGGGCAAGCGGTTCGTGTCGGTGCTGTTTGCCGACATCGTCAGTTACACGACCTTCTCGGAGAGCCGGGATTCTGAAGAGATCCGCGACATGCTGACCGTCTACTTCGATCGGGCCCGTGAGATCATCGAGCGATTTGGCGGGGCGGTCGACAAGTTCATCGGCGATGCCGTAATGGGGGTGTGGGGAGCCACCGGGGTCCGGGAAGACGACGCTCAACGGGCGGTGCGGGCCGCCCTCGAACTCGTCGACATGGTCGCCTCGCTTGGCGAGGAGCTCGGGGTTTCGGAGTTGGCGCTGCGAGCCGGAGTCAACTCCGGCTCGACATCCGTCGGGCCGGGCGGAAACGAGAAGGGACTGGTGGTCGGCGACCTCGTCAACGTTGCCTCCCGGCTGCAGTCGATCGCCGAGCCCGGCACGGTCTTCGTGGGCGGCGCGACAGAGTCGGTCTCCAACCGCGCCATCGACTACGAATCGATCGGAGAGCATACGGTCAAGGGCAAGTCGGAACCGGTTGCCGCCTGGAAGGCCCTGCGGGTGGGGAGCATGGTGCGTGGCAAATCGGAAGCCGACGTCCACCCGCCGCCCTTCGTCGGGCGAGAACGGGAGCTGCGGCTGTTGAAAGACACCTTGGCTGCGGTTGACAAGGAACAGCGTTCCCAGCATGTCGCCATCATCGGGGAAGGTGGTATCGGAAAAACCCGCCTGGCTGAGGAGTTCAAGAACCATATCGACGGTTACGCCGAGGACATCTACTGGCATCAGGGACGGTCGCCGTCCTACGGGGACGGCGTGACCTTCTGGGCACTCGGGGAAATGGTCCGCCAACGGGCCGGGATCGTGGAGGGGGAGGAACCAGCACGAGCCCGGACGCGTCTGCGGACCGTCGTCGCCGATTTCGTGCCCACGGAGGAAGATCGCGAGTGGATCGAGCCGCGCTTGGCGGGACTGCTCGGGCTGGCCGAGATGCCGGCCGGGTCGCGATCGGAGCTGTTCTCGGCACTGCGGGCCTTCTTTCAGCACATTGCGACCCGCAACTTGACGATCCTTGTGTTCGAGGATCTGCATTGGGCCGATGTGGGCATGGTCGAGTTCATCGCCGAGCTGGTTGAGCGGTCGACGAAATCGCCCATGCTGGTAGTCACTCTGGCCCGGCCCGACATTCTCGACCGTCACCCCAACTGGGGCTCACAACATCGCAGCTCGATAGCGGTCCGGCTGGCAGGGCTGTCGGAGCGAGAGATGCAAACGATGATCACCGAGTACCTCCCGGGCCTGGGTGAGGAGGTGGTGGCCAAGATCTCCGAACGAGCCGCCGGTTTCCCGCTGTATGCGGTCGAGATGGTCCGGATGCTGACCGCCTCGGGTGAGCTGGTCGAAGAGGATGGTCACTATCGCTACGAGGGTGACGTTGCCGTGATGGCGCTGCCGGATTCACTCCAGGCTGTCATCGGGGCGCGGCTCGATCGCCTCGATCCAGCCGAGCAGAGCCTCTTGCAGGATGGAGCGATTCTCGGGCTGACATTCACGCTCGACGGGCTCTCCCGTTTGCGGGGCGAGCCAGCCGAGGAGCTCGAAAACAGCCTGAGCCAATTCATCAAACTCGAGTTGCTCGAACTGGAGGATGATCCGCGGTCACCCGAACGCGGCCAGTACGGGTTCGTTCAGTCCCTCATCCGCGAGGTCGCCTATCATCGCCTGCCCCGCCAGGAACGGCGCGCCAAGCACCTGGCCGCCGCCGAGTTTCTCGAGACTCTCAACGATCCGGAGCTGGCCGGTGTTATCTCCGGCCACTACATGGGAGCGTACGAGGCAACCCCCGATGGCCCGGAGCGGGCAGCGCTCATCGGCAGTGCGATTGGCAGCCTGACGGAAGCTGCCGATCGGGCGGTCGAATTGCATTCACATATGCAGGCTATGAGCTTGCTGGACGAGGCCATCGAGTTGTCCGATGACCCTGATATCCGGGCCGATCTGTGCCTAAGAGCCGCCGACTCAGCCAGCAAACAGGGTGAGGTTGAGCGGGGACTTGGCTACATCGACGCTGCCCTCGAGCACTTCGGCCCGTCTGGAAATACCGCAGGCGTGCGCCGGGCGTCAACGGCCAAGAGCGAGTTACTAAACAGTTACTTCCGATCCCCAGACGCCCTCACAGCAATCGCCGAGGTGTATCGAGAGATCGAGGAGGTCGACGATCCAGTAACGGTTGGCGTGGCGGCGGAGGCCGCTCGCAGTTTCGCACTGACCAACGACTCAGATAGCGCTATTGAAGCGGTCGACCGGTTGCTCCCTGCCGCGGCGGATCTCGGCCTGGACGAGATAGCGCTCGACAGCCTCATTACCAAGGCCACGGCACTTGGTTTCGCCGGCCGGCACGTCGAAGCCTTCTCAGTTCTTCGGGGGGTAGCTGAGGAGTCCGAGTTGCGTGGTCTCAATCGGCCGGCCGGCCGGGCCCTCAACAACCTATCCAGCCTCCTGGAGGCCGAGGATCCGGTGCAGGCCCTTGAGGTATCCGAGCGGCTTGGCGAGCTGGCGAGAAGGATGGGCGATTTTGGGTGGATGGTCCGCAATGCCTTCGGCTCGGCCTTTTCGTACATCGCCGATGGCAGGTACGGCGATGCCGAGGAAGCACTTGACGAATTCGCCGACGACATCACCGACCCCCTCAGCCTCGTCACGTTCAACTTCCTACGTGGGCAGATTGAGCACCTGCGCGGGCCAACGTCCCAATCGGCAGTGGAGGAGCTCATCGAGATCCTCAGCTATTTTCGGGACGATCCTGATCCGCAGATTGAGGTCTTCTATCTCAGTACGGTGGCCCAACTCAACGCCGATCTCGGCCGCTGGGATGCGGCGTTCGACGGAGGCATGAGCGTCGATGCTCGTATGGGCAACGGCGGGCTGTACATCGCCGCCCAGGCGGCCGCCTGGACCAGGGATCGGGAACGGCTGGAGGCGGCGGCCACCCAGCTCGAGGACTGCCCGACTCCGAGCCTGGCCTTGCGCGGGTATATCGAGGCCGCCCGGGCGGCTCTCGAAGGCGAGACCGGGCGGGCGAGTGCCCTCTTCTCGGCCCTCATCGACGATCAGTCCCGCAAGCTGCACGGTTCCTATCTGACCTCGTTCCGGGCGACCTTCGCCATGCTGGTTGGCCAGGATGACCCGGCGGCCGCCCAGGCGGCCAGAGATGCCGACGAGTGGCTGACGGCGACGGGTACCGGGACATTGCGCACGTTGTGGGCCGCCGGTTTGCCGGCCGATGCTGCCCAAACCGAGGCCGGCTGAGGCTGGACGGTGGCTCAGCCGCCGATGGTGAGGTCGTGTTTGGGTCGAGGTGCCAGGCCACTCGGGTCGGCACCGTCCTCAACCTCGGCCCACGTCAGCGGCCGGTACTCGGTGTCCTGCTCCACCATGGTGATGCACTCCTCCACCGGACACACGAGGCTGCACAGGTTGCACCCGACGCAGTCGTCGTACTTGATCCAGACGTCGGTGCGTCCTTCATCAGACCGCTTGGCACCGATGGCCTGGTGGGCCCCGTCGTTGCAGGCGATGTAGCAGAGGGCGCAGCCGATGCACTTGTCCTGGTCGATTTCGGCTTTGATGATGTAGTTGAGGTCGAGGTGCTGCCAGTCGGTTACCTGGTCAACGCTCTTGGCCCGCAGATCGGCCACGCATCCCAGGCCCTTGCCGTCGAGGTAGTTGCCCAACCCGTCGATCAACCCTTCCACGATGCGGAATCCGTAGTGCATGACGGCCGTGCAGACCTGCACGTTGGTGGCGCCCAGGAGGATGAACTCGGCGGCATCGCGCCAGGTGGTGACACCGCCAATCCCGCTGATAGGTATTTCGGCGGTTCCGGGGTCTCCGGCGATGGCGGCCACCATGTTGAGGGCGATCGGCTTGACGGCCGGACCGCAATAGCCGCCGTGGCTGGACCGGGTGCCGACCGCCGGACGGGGGGTCAGGGTGTCGAGGTCGACCCCCGTGATGCTGTTGATGGTGTTGATGAGGCTGATCGCATCGGCACCTCCCGCCTTGGCGGCCCGCGACGCCGTCCGAATGTCGGTGATGTTGGGGGTGAGTTTCACGATGACCGGGGTCTCGGCCACTTCCTTGGCCCACTCGGTGATTTGGGAGCAGTATTCCGGGACCTGGCCGATGGCGCTCCCCATGCCGCGTTCGGACATCCCATGCGGGCATCCGAAATTGAGCTCGACACCGTCGGCGCCGGTGTCCTCGATCTGCTTAACGATGGTATGCCACGCCTCCCGTTTCGATTCGACCATGGCGCTCACCACGACAGCGTGGCCGGGGTAGCGGCGCTTGACTTCACGGATCTCCTGGAGATTCACATCGAGGGGGCGGTCGGTGATGAGCTCGATGTTGTTGAGTCCCATCATCCGGTTGCCGTTGAGGTCGACAGAGCTGTAACGGGACCAGGTGTTCTCAATCGGCTCGCCGATCGTTTTCCAAACGGCTCCGCCCCAGCCGGCTTCGAAGGCGCGGGCCACCTGATCGCCGGTATTGGTGGGAGGCCCGGAGGCCAGCCAGAACGGATTGGGGGATTCGATTCCCGCCAGATTGGCAGTGAGGTCGGCCATGTCAGTCTCCTCCACTCGGCAGCGCAACGCCGTGCAGCGTTGCATCGATGTCTCGGGCCGCCTGTTTGCCGTGCTCGACAGCATTGACGACTTCCTTGCCTCCGTTTACGCAATCCCCGCCGGCCCAGATGCGGACATTCCCGGTTCGGAATCGTTCGTCCACCACCACCCGGCCGGCCCCATCCAGCTCCACGTCCGGCACCGCTGCGTAGAAATCGTGATATCCGACCTGTCCGGTCGCCCGCACCACCCGGGTCACATCGAGGTGGAACTCGGTGCCGTCCAGCGCCTTCACCGCCGGCCGCCCATCCCGGCCGGGCGCTCCCAGCTCGGTCCGCTGCAACGTGAGCCCACCCACCGCCCCTTGGCCGGTGATGGAGACCGGTACTGCTTGAGCTACCAGCTCGACGCCGTCCAAGAGCGCCTTTTCGATCTCGTGGTCGTAGGCCCGCATGTGCTCGGGGGCTCGGCGAAACACCAGGAACACCTTGTCCGCTCCCAACCGGACCGACTGGGTGGCGGCGTCGATGGCGGTGTTGCCGGCCCCGATAACGGCTACCCGTTCGCCCTCAAGGGCGGCTTCCTCCCGTGGTCGAGCCTTCAGGTTGGCAATGAAATCGAGAGCGGCTTCTACGCCTGCGAGATCCTCACCAGGGATCCCCAATGGGGCCGAGCGAGCCAGGCCCGTGCCGATGAACACGGCGTCATGCTCCTCGAGGAGGGCGTCGATAGTGATGTCGGTCCCGACTCTGACCCCTGACCGGAGTTCGCCTCCGTGTGACAGCACCCACTCCACCTCCGCCAGCGACGTATCTGGTCGCATCTTGTATTCGGCGACGCCGTGGGTGTTGAGCCCTCCCGGGATGTCGGCGGCATCAAGGATTACCGCCGAGTGCCCGAGCCTGGTCAACTCGGCCGCACAGCTGAGCCCGGCCGGGCCGGCTCCGACGATGGCGATCCGGAATCCGGTGTCGGGTCCCGGAACAAAGATTGGATCGCCGCCAAACACCACCGGATCGGTGGCCAACCCTTGCAAACGCCCGATCTCGATGGGGCGCTCATGGAGATCGTGGAGCACGCAGGCACCCTCGCACAAGACCTCAGTCGGACACACGCGGGCACACGACGCGCCGAGGATGTTGGCGCTGAGAATGGTGCGGGCCGATCCGAGCAGGTCGTCGGTAGCGATCTGTTTGATGAAGCGCGGCACATCAATATGGGTGGGGCAAGCGCGGGTGCAGGGAGCATCCCAGCACATGAGGCAGCGGTTAGCCTCGGCCAGCCCCTCACTGCTAGTTAATGGCGGAGGCGGCTCCAGGGCCTGGTATTTCCCATTCGACGCCGGTTTCATTCCGTCTCCCCTCCGGCCGCGTACTGCCGTCAATCGAGACTACGCGTTTTCCATTGAAGCGCGAGGGACCCGGCATGCCTGCGTAATGTTGGGACCTCGGATCGACGAGGAGAGCAGCCATCGACCCCATCTTGGTTATCAACCCCAACAGTTCCCAGAGGATTACGGCCCAGATCAGAAAGGCAGTGGCCTCAGGCGGATCTGTGTCCGTCGTCACTTCGAGCGGTGGGCCACCCGCCATTGAGTCGGACGACGACGTGGTCGCAGCCATCGGGCCCATGCTGGAGACCTCGCGGTCCTACCCGGCCGCCGCGATCGTCGTGGCGTGCTTTTCCGACCCCGGACTGGATGCCTTGCGGGCCGAGAGCCAGGTCCCGGTCTTTGGGATCGCCGAGTCGGCAATCGACCGGGCGCTGCACCTGGGGGAGAAGGTAGGCGTTATTTCGAGCGTTGTGGACTCGCTGCCCCGTCACGAGCGGTACTGGCGAAAACTCGGCGTACACGAGCGGGTGGTGGAGGACATCGCTCTCGGCCTAGGGGTTCTCGAGCTCGACACCGAGCACGCCTTCGAGAAGGCCCGAGCGGCGGGGAAGGAGCTCGTTTCTTCCGGCGCCGATGTGGTCGTGCTCGGCTGCACCGGGATGACCCACATGCAAAAAGGGCTGGAGGAAGCCTTGGGGGTGCCGATCGTCGATCCGTGTCTGGCAGCCGTCGAAGCCGCCAAAGCAGAGTTGGGAGTCGAGACCCCATGACGATGCCGGCCGGCGGGTTCGTCGCTATCTCGGTCACGCCCCTGGATGAGAAAGGAGCTGTCGATTACGACGATCTGGCCCGTCTCATGCAGTTCTACCTCGACTGTGGGGTGGAAGGTGTGGCCCTACTGGGGGTGATGGGGGAAGCCAACCGTACGCCTTTG
>JAOTYB010000070.1 GCA_029862065.1 Acidimicrobiia bacterium
CTGCTGGGCACGGTTTCGTGGTTGGGAGCGGCGCCCCCCTACCCCCGAGATTCGCTCGGAGGTACTTTCCCCCCGAAGGGGGGACTGACAAACCTCGGCTCGGGTCAGCGGTACTTTCCCCCCGAAGGGGGGACTGACAAACCTTGGTTCGGTTTTGGTGTTGGGAGCGGCGCCCCCCTACCTGCTGGGCACGGACTGCGTGTTGAGAGCGGCGCCCCCCTACCCCCGAGCTTCGCTCGGCGGTACTTTCCCCCCGAAGGGGGGACTGACAAATCACGGCTCGCTCGGCGGTACTTTCCCCCCGACGGGGGGACTGACAAACCTTGGTTCGCCTACATCGTTAGCGCCATGACCGCCTTTTGGGCGTGGAGGCGGTTTTCGGCCTGGTCGAAGACGGCGCTCCAGCGGCCGTCGATGACGCCGTCGGTTACCTCGACGTTGCGGTCGGCGGGCAGCGGATGCATGTAGATGGCGTCCTCGTCGGCCATCTCCATCCGTCGCTCATCGGTGATCCAGTCGGTGTACTTCTTGGAGATCTCGGCCGACTCGTCGAGGTCGCTCGTCGTGAGCATTGATCCCCAACTCTTGGCGTAGACAACGTCGGCACCGGCCATGCCCTCGTCGAAATCCTCAACGATCTCGAAGCTGCCGTGGGACTTCTTGGCGTTCTCCTCGGCCTGGGCGATCACCTCGGGCATGAGCTTGAACTCGGGCGGCCGGGTAAGCCGGACGTTGGCTCCGTAGCGGGTCATCAGCAGGATCAGGCTCTGGGGGACGCTCAGCGGCTTCTGGTAGCTGTCGGCGAAGGCGTAACTCACGTTGACGGTTAGCCCCTTGGGGTCGCCCTTCTTCTCCAGCATCGTTTGCAGATCGGCCAGCGCCTGGAACGGGTGATACCAGTCGCACTGCATGTTGAGCACCGGGGTACGGCTGGCCTCGGCCACGGCGCGAATGTACTTGTTGCCGATGTCCCAGTCAACGTTGCGGATGGCGATGCCGTCGTCATAGCGGCCGAGGATCTCGCCGATCTCCTTCCAGGTGTCTCCATGGCCGATCTGGGTGCTGGTGGAGTCGAGGAACATCGCGTGGCCGCCCAGTTGGGCCATGCCGGCCTCGAAGCTGGCCCGGGTGCGCGTGCTCGAAAAGAAGAACAGCATCGCCAGCACCTTGTTGTCGAGGTACGGGTGCTGCAGGCCCAATGCCCGCTTGCGCTTGAGGTCGAACGCCACGTCCATGACGGTGTCGAGCTCGTCCTTGGTCCACTCCTGGGTGGTGATCATGTCCTTGCCACGCAAGTACGTCTGCATTAGGTCTCCTCTAGTTAGGCCCCGGCCTTGCGCCGTATGAGGCGAAAGCGGAGCAGGTCATCACGAAAAAACGATGTGGTCAACACCACCGGGGCGTTGTCCTGGTCGAAGCCGGTCTCCTCAAACGATACGGCGGGGGTGCCCGGCTTCACGCCGAGCTCGCCGGCCACTGAGCCGCTGAGGCTGGTCGGCACGATTTCCGACAAGAAGTAGGCGAGGTGGCGATCGGCGTGGGCTTCGAGCAACTCGTACAGCGGCTCGGCCCCTTTGACTGAGTCGGCGTCGTCGAGAACGGCAGTCGGAATGCGGTTGATGGTGAGCACTACCGGCTTCTTGTTCTCCAGAAACAGCTTCTCGACAACCACCAACTCGGCGTCCTTGTCGACTCCGAGTTCCTTGGCTTCGGCCACGGTGGCCGGTCGTCGCTCCACCCGCAGCACTCTGACCGAGGGGGTGTACCCGTGGTCCTCGAGCACGTCTTCGTAGGCCCAGATCTCTTCCAGGCGAGATTTGATCTGCAATCCCGGCTCGTTCACGAAGGTGCCGGCCCCTTGCTTGCGGTAGATGGCGCCTTCCTGCTCGAGTCGGGAGAGGGCATCGCGGATGGTGGTGCGGCTGACTCCGAGTTCGGCCGCCAGTTCGGTCTCAGACGGGATGCGGCCTTCCTCGAAGGCTCCTTCGACGATCCGCTCTTTGAGGTGGGCTTTCACCTGGTCGGTGAGGGAGGGGCTGCGATCGATCATTCAGAATCCGTTTTGGTGGCCAAGTGGTCACGTTGTATGATTGTATGACAAATATACCGACCCGGACCGACTTGTCCAAACAGACCAGTCCCACTCAGAAGGAGAGATCATGCGCAGCTTTGCGGGACGCGACATCCTGTCGCTCAAGGAATTCGAACGGAACGAGTTTGAGCATGTCTTCGGCATCGCCGACCGCCTCGAGCCGATCGCCCGTGAACGTCGTAACACCGACTTGCTGGCTCACAAGACGATGGTGACCGCCTTCTATCAGCCATCGACCCGCACCCGTCTGGCTCACGAGGCCGCCATGCACCGGCTTGGGGGACATGTGACGGGCTTCTCGGACGCCAAGATGACCCGGGCCGGCGACTTCTACCAGGAGTCGATCAAAGACACCGTCCACATGCTCGAGTACTACGGCGACGTCCTCGTCATGCGCCACTTCGAGCAAGGTGCACCGCACGAAGCGGCCAAATGGGCTTCGATCCCGATCATCAATGCCGGTGACGGCTGGGGTGAGCATCCCACCCAGGTCCTGACCGATCTCTACACCGTCCAATCGGAGACGGGGAGCGTCGACGGCAAGACCTTCGTGTGCATCGGCGACCACCGGATGCGGACCATGCACTCAATTGGCTACGCCTTGTCGCAGTTTGACGCCGAGATGGTGATCCTCGCCCCTGAGGACATGTCACCCACCAAGGAGTTCCTGGCCGAGCTCGACGAGAAGGGGACCAACTGGCGCATCGTCGACCACATCGACGAGGTGATCGCCGACGCCGATGTCATTTACATGGAGCCGGTGGTGCAGCCCGACTACACGGCCAGCCGCCAGGAGAAGCAGGATGAGTACGGCATGACCCCGGCCAACTACCAGATCACTCGCGAGGTGATGAAGAAGGCCAAGTCGGACTCGATCGTGCTCCACTCGTTGCCGCGGATGGACGAGCTGCTGCCGGAAGTCGACAACACCCGGCATGCTCGCTACTGGCAGGAGGCCTACAACGGCGTCGTCATGCGCATGGCGCTGCTGGCTCTCATACTCGGCGCGGTGGAATAGCCGATGCCCAAGGCAGTCATTGCGATCGGCGGCAACTCGCTGATCAAAGACAAAGAGCATCAGACGGTCGAGGACCAGTACATCGCGGCCGCGGAGACCGATCAGCACATCGCCGATCTCATCGCCCAGGGCTGGGATGTCGCCATCTCGCACGGCAACGGCCCCCAGGTGGGGTTCATCATGCGACGCTCCGAGCTTTCTCGCTCGGAGCTGCATGAGGTCCCGATGGACGTAGCCGGAGCCGACACCCAGGGCGCCATCGGCTATGCCCTCCAGCAGAACCTGGTCAACGACTTTCGGAGAATGGGGATCGACAAGCCGGTTGCCACGATTGTGACGCAAGTGGAAGTAGCGGCCGACGACCCCGCCATGCTCAACCCGTCGAAGCCCATCGGCACATTCCTGGACGAAGCCGAAGCCAAGAAGCGAGAGGCGGACGAGGGTTGGAGTGTGGTCGAGGATGCCGGGCGCGGATGGCGGCGGGTGGTGGCTTCGCCCCAACCCATGCGAATCGTCGAGATCGACGTCATCCGCCAGCTGATGGACTCCGGTGTGGTTGTCATCTGCGTTGGTGGCGGGGGGATCCCCGTAGTAGCCGATGCAGAGGGCGACCTGCGGGGAGTAGCCGCCGTCATCGACAAAGACCTGGCGTCGGCCTTGTTGGCGAACGAGCTCGATGCCGACCTGCTCATCATCTCAACCGCAGTTGAGAAGGTGGCTCTGCGGTTCGGCACGCCCGAGCAGGAGGATGTCAGCCAGTTCACGGTGGCCGAGGTCAAGCAGTACCTGGAGGAGGGTGGCCACTTCGCCGAGGGGTCGATGGCTCCCAAAATGCGGGCCGTCGTACAGTTCCTCGAGCGCGGCGGCAAGGAAGCCCTCATCACGAATCCGGAGAACATTGTCAAAGCCATGGCCGGAGAGACCGGGACCCGGATCGTTCAGTGAGTCTCGACCATGTAACCGCACTGGTGTGCGTGATCTGTGACAAGAGCTATCCACCGACAGAGGCCGGCTATGTATGCCCCGATCACGGCAATGAGGGCATTCTCGATGTTCGGTACGACTACGAGCTCATCGGCAGCCGAATCACCCCCCAGTCTTTGGCGGAAAGTCATGACACCACCATGTGGCGGTATCGCCCCCTCTTGCCGGTGGCGCCGGACGCCCCGGTGCCTCCACTCACCGTCGGCTGGACGCCGACCTACGAGGCGCCGCGATTGGCAGCCGATCTAGGCGTTGCCCACGTGTGGGTGAAGGACGAGGGTCGTCAGCCGACCGCTTCTCTCAAGGACCGGGCCAGTGCCATGGCGCTGGTCAAGGCCGCCGAAGCCGGCGCCGAGGTTGTGACAACCGCCAGCACTGGAAATGCCGCCGCCGCCCTGAGTGGATTGTCGGCCAGCGTTGGACAGAAGAATGTCATCTTCGTCCCGGAGACCGCTCCTGAGGCCAAGGTCACGCAGTTATTGGCCTACGGGTCGACGGTGGCGCTGGTCAAGGGCAACTACGATGCGGCCTTCGAGCTGTGCATGGAGGCGGCGGCCGAGTTCGGGTGGTACAACCGCAACACCGGCTTCAACCCCTACATGACGGAGGGAAAAAAGACTGCCGGTCTCGAAATACTCGAGCAGCTTGGCTGGGACCCGCCCGACGCCATCTTCGTGAGCGTCGGTGATGGCTCCATCATCGGGGGAGTGCACAAAGCCATGAAGGACGCACTCGCGCTGGGATGGATCGAGCGATCGCCACGCATCTACGGGGTCCAGGCGGCTGGGTCCGACTACATGGCGCAGGCCTTCGAGACCGGTGAGGACTTGCTGACCAAGGCACCGATCGATGCCGTGACCGTCGCCGACTCCATCAGCGCCGACTTGCCGCGTGACCGGATCAAGGCCATGGCCGCCGTCACAGAGACCAGCGGTGCATACATTCGGGTGACCGACGACGAGATCCTGGCCGCCCTTCCGGTGCTGGCCCGGGGCTCGGGTGTGTTCGCCGAACCAGCCGGAGCTGCCGGCTACGCCGGACTGGTAGCCGCTGCCGACCAGGGATTGGTAGGACCCAGCGATCGGGTTGTCGTCCTTTCGACCGGCAACGGTCTTAAAGACATAGCTTCCGCAATGAAGGCGGTAACGGCGGTTGGCACCCAGCCCATGCATATCCTTCCCACACTCGACTCACTCAAAGACGCGATGAAATGAGAGGCGGCTGCCGCCTCGGCGGCCTGGGTAAGGGACCCGGGTCGCATAGCGATGAGGGTTGCCAGAGGGGCAGCCCCGAAGAGTCAATGAAGGAGGCGGCTGCCGCCTCGGCGGCCTGGGTAAGGGACCCGGGTCGCATAGCGATGAGGGTTGCCAGAGGGGCAGCCCCGAAGAGCCAATGAAGGAGGCGGCTGCCGCCTCGGCGGCCTGGGTAAGGGACCCGGGTCGCATAGCGATGAGGGTTGCCAGAAGGGCAGCCCCGAAGAGCCAATGAAAGGCAAGCCATGATCGATCTCACGGTTCACGAAGACCGGCTCCAATCCACCCTGCAGGTAGCCCGTGACAGGTCGATTCGGATCCCCACGTTCAAGATGATGCGCGACCCGTCGCTTATTCCGGAGTCGATCAAGACGCAACTAGCCGATGTTGGCCTCTGGGATCTCAATCCCCTCAACTTGTTTCGCATCAACTGGCACAACGAACCGGCCGCCCACGGCGGTGGCTACGGAGCAGTCAACTACCTCGAACTGCCGCCCGAGCTCACCGGCACCCAAGCCCGGATACTCGTCCTGGAAGGCAAGTGGTTCCCCACCGGAGCTCACAAAGTTGGCGCAGCCTTCGGTTGCCTGGTGCCCCGACTGGTGACCGGTCAGTTCGATCCGGCCTCACAAAAGGCGGTATGGCCGTCGACCGGCAACTACTGCCGAGGCGGGGCCTACGACTCCAACCTCCTCGGGTGCGAGTCGATCGCCATCCTGCCAGAGGGCATGAGCCGCGAGCGATTTGAGTGGTTGGAGGGCGTGGCGGGGGAGATCATCAAGACTCCCGGCTCGGAGTCCAATGTCAAAGAAATCTTCGACAAGTGCAACGAGCTGGCGGCCTCGGGTGAGGATCTGATGATCTTCAATCAGTTCGACGAGTTCGGCAATTACCTCTGGCATTACGCGGTCACCGGGCCGGCGATGGAAGAAGTGATCGAGTCGGTGCGTGGCCCTAACGACACCTATCGAGGCGTAACGCTCACCACCGGGTCGGCAGGCACCATCGCCGCCGGCGACTACCTCAAACAGATGTATCCCACGTCCAAGATCGCCGCCGGGGAGGCCGTCCAGTGCCCGACCATTCTCTACAACGGGTTTGGTGAGCACCGGATCGAGGGCATCGGCGACAAGCACATACCCTGGGTCCACAACGTCAAGAACACCGACCTCGCCATCGGGCTCGATGATGAGGCGACCATGGTGCTCACTCGCTTGTTCAACGAGCCGGAAGGTATCAGCTATCTCATCGACCAGGGCGTGAAGCCCGACCTCATCGAGAAGCTGCCGCTTTTGGGCATTTCCGGGATTGGCAACATGCTGGCCGCCATCAAGTTCGCCCACTACTACGAGCTGGGCTCGAATGACATCGTCGTGACGGTGGGAACCGACTCCATGGAGATGTATGGATCCCGTCTGGTCGAGTTGAACGAAGAACGGGGTGAGTTCACCAAGATCGACGCGGCCGGGGCCTACCACAGGTATCTAGCCGGAACCACCATCGACCATGTGCACGAGCTGTCGTATTACGATCGCAAGCGGATCCACAACCTGAAGTACTACACCTGGGTCGAGCAGCAGGGCAAGACCTTCGAGGAGATCCAGGCTCAGTGGTACGACGAGGACTACTGGACATCAATCCAGGCGTTGGCCGATCCGATCGACAAGCTCATAGACCAATTCAACGAAATGGTGGCCGCCGGCGCCTAGGGCCTCTACTCGTCGTCTAGCTCGGCCAGCTTCTCGCTCAGCTTGTCGAGCGTGTCCTCGAGCTTGCTGATGCGGTCGTCGGCCTCGGAAATGTAGCCGTCGATTCCTTCGGTTTTCTCGGCGACGCCCTTCTTGGTGTCGGTTGCTTTGGCGGCGACTGCGTCTTTGGCAGTGTCGGCTTTTTGGGCGACGTCCTTCTTGGTGTCGGCTGCTTTGGCGACTGCGTCTTTGGCTTCGGCTGGCTTGACCGGAGGAGCCTGTCGGGGGATCTTGGCTAACGCCGCCAGAGCGGCGGTCGCCTTCTTGTCGAGATTGGTCATCTTGGTCTCGACCGCCTTGGCCCGAGTCTCCAGCTGGCGAACGTGGTTCGGGTTGGACGGAGCGAGCTTGGATCCGTTGTTGGGACGGCGGTAGAACACCAGCCATCCGACGAGGAACCCGATGATCGTGGCAATAGCCAGAAATATCAGGATCTCTCCGATCGCATATCCGGTTCCGCGCATTGCTTACTCCTAACTCGGGGGCCCAAGAACGAACTCGAGGCGACGGTTCTGCCGCCTTCCGTCCGCTGTGCCGTTGTCTGCAATCGGCCTGGTCTCGCCGTACCCAACGGCGAAGAGCCGTTGGGGCTGGACCCCAAGTCCGATCAAGTAATCGACGCCAGCTTGTGCCCGGGCATCGCTAAGGGCGAGGTTGAGTGCGTCGCTGCCAACCGAATCCGTATGGCCTTCGATGGTCAAGAGAATGCTGGGGTTGCGCAGCAAAATGCCGGCGGCGGTGTCAAGCAGCGTGCGAAGTTCGGAGGTCAATTCGGCGCTGGCAAAGTCGAAGGTAGCCCCGCCGCGGACGTTTCCGCTGATCACGTCGTTTTCGATCAGGAGATCCCACTCGTCGATGGGTCGGAACTGGGCGAACGTCAGGGGGATTCGGTAGATGGAGAAGGAATCCTCGATGTCGGCGCCGACGGTCATGTTGTTGACGATATTTTCGGCGCCGTACACCTCGATGGCGGCGTTGGCGATGAGGTCAATAGCCGGCTGGTCCGGCATGACTCCGCCAAGCGTGACCACTCCATTGCCGGTGGCTGTGGCTGTGTAGATCGGGGGGGTCTTCCCGGTGACCTCAACGGTGCTGGTGAGGGTGACGTCAGGGCCGAGGGCGGCTCCGAGGGCGGCCTCCAGCTGCGCCTTCTTCTCGGCGCTGCCTGCCTTGCCCGAGAGCATGGCCTCGTTGCCCGACACACTCAGATCGGCCTCTCCCACGATGGGGAGAAATTGCATCAATCCGGCGGCGTTGGGAACCCAGCCGGCCCCGGCTACTGCTTCGTCCACGACCAGGTTGTTCGTAACGAACGGCCCATAAATGAGGTCGGCGATGCCGGCGACCTGGGCAGCCGCCTGGCTGTCGTCGATGGTGCCCGACAGCGTGAGTGCACCCTTGCTAAGCGACGCATGCAAGCTGGGGACATCACCGGAAGCAACAGTCGTCGCCGTCGTAGAGGTCGTTCCATCGGTCGTTGTGGTTGTCGTCGATCCGGGAACGGCGGTGGTGCTCGTGGTGTCGAGGTCCACGTCTGCCCATTCGGCCCGGCGGACGCCGGTAATGGCCGCCACGACATCGAGGGCCCGCTCCTGCTCGGTTGCGCTGGCGCCTCCCGAGAGCACGGCGTCCCGTCCTTCGAACTCGACGGTGGCCGCTATTCCCGCTGCCTGGAGCGCATCCTCGGCTTCGGCGGTCAGGTTGTCTTCGGCGTTAGGGATTGCCCACACGAGGGCAACGACTGCCAGGACAATCCAGCCGAGGACGAGCGGCCACACAAATCGCTTCTTGTTGGACATCGAGTGCTTTCGAGAGACAGACCCTAAAAGTGTATTCGTTTTCCGCCCAAGTCGCACATCCCTATCCGGCGGCTTGAATTCGCTTCTGTAACTGGGTGAACCCGAGGGCGACGAAGAAGAACACGACCGCCAGCCCCGACATGGTCGCTCCGGCTGCGATATCCAGGTGGTAGCTCAGTAACAGGCCGGCGACTACGGCCACCGTTCCCACCGCCGCTGAGGCCAGGATCATGACAGGGACTCGTCGCGCCACCAGGGAGGCGGTTGCCGGGGGAGCGACCAACAGCCCGAACACCAGCATGGTTCCGACGGTCCGAAACGATGTCACTACCGCCAGAGTGATCAGCCCCATCATCACGAGGTGGGAGAGGCGCGGGCTCATGCCGAGCACCTCGGCCTTCTGCTCGTTGAAAGACAGAGCCATCAGTGGGCGGTAGAAGACAACGACCCCCACCACCGCGAAGGCCGCCGCCACTGCCTGGACCACCACGTCGCTCGTCGACGTGCCGAGGA
>JAOTYB010000229.1 GCA_029862065.1 Acidimicrobiia bacterium
ACCGGGCGTCCGGCCGCGGTGAGCCGGTCGGTGACGCGCCGGCCGGTCTTGCCACTGGCGCCGAGCACCAGGATCGGCTTGGGTTGGGTATCGGTCATGATCTTCACCTTTCGTCTCGGGTCCGTTGTCAGACCTCCTGCCAGCAGTCCGAACTGTCTTGGCCGGACGCACGAAGCTCGTCACCTTCATATGCGGCCTTCAGTCCGCCCATACCGTCGCGCTGGTCAGCAGCCGTCGTAAGAGGAACAAGTCCCCAAACGAGGTCTCCTGGCTCTGCCCCTTGTGTCGGAGCTCGGGCCAGAGGGCACGCATAATCACGCTGATCTCACCCCCGCCGGGGATCTCAAGTCCGAGAGATATCCGGCAATATCTAGCGCCCTGCACAGACCTCCAGCCTGAATCTGATGCCGGGAAGGTTCGTGCTGGGGAGCTGAGGCCCCGATATCGGCCTAGATCTCGCTGAGTGAGTCCAATCCGATGTTGGAGAGCAGGTCGGCGAACCAGTTGGAGAGGTCGGTGATCTGGTCTGTGATAAGCAGGACGCCAAACCCGGCCAGCAACAACCCAGACACCGCCTGAATGGGACGCAGGTACTTCTTGATGGCGTCGAACCCCGCCAGCACCTTATTGGTGGCCAGGGCGGCGGCCAGGAACGGGACACCGAGCCCGGCCGAATAGGCCAGCAGCAGGGGCACCGACTCCCAGGCGGTGGAGGTATCGGCGGCAGTGAAGGCGAGAAGCGCTCCGAGGAATGGTCCGATGCAGGGTGTCCACCCGAACCCGAACGCCACGCCCATGACGGGCGGAGCGAACTTGCCGAGCCTGGAGGGCCGCACTTCCACCCGGCGCTCGCGCATGAGTGGAAGCAAGAACTTCGGGTTCCAGATGGCCGTCACAAAAATGAAGGCCCCCATCGCCACCACAAACCACCCGGCCCACACCAGCCAGCCGGTTCCCGGCAGGGCCCAGCTGGCGCCCAAACCCCACCCGACAAAAACCACTGAGAAGCCGGCGATGAAGAGCCCGGTCACTCGCAGCATGGTCCGGGTTGAGGCGCCCCCCGATTTCAGTTCTTCGGAGCTGAACCCCGACATGAGCGAGAGGTAGCCAGGGAGCAGCGGAAGCACGCATGGAGACAAGAACGACAGCGCGCCGAAAAAGAAGGCGGCCAGAATTGCGACGAGGTTGAGAGATTCGATTGTCATAGGAGCTTCCGAGGATGTAACGGCAGGCATCAGGCACCGGTTCCCCGGTAATGTCCATCCCTCATGCCCACGATAGATGACTTCGAGGCCCTGGCGCTGCGCTCCGGCACCGTGCTGCGGGCCGAGCCAAACGAAGCTGCCCGCCATCCGTCGATCAAACTGTGGATCGACTTCGGCGAGCTAGGCGAGCTGCAATCGTCGGCCAAGATCACCGATCGCTACACCTCGGCCGATCTCATCGGCCGACAGGTGGTGGCGGTGACCGGCTTCGAGCCGATGCGAATCGCCGGCTTTCGCTCCGATGTGCTGGTGTTGGGAGCGATGGAGGACGGCCAGGTGGTGCTGCTCAACATCGACGACCCGGTGCCCCCCGGCAGCGTGATCGCGTGAGCAACCGTTTCACCCGCGAAGATCGTCGCATCACCACCCTGATGGTGGTGGCCGGGTTCGTGCAGGCGTTCGCCGGAAGCCTGCTCATCGTCACCGTCGCCTTCTCCCGCATCGAGTTCGACCTCACCGAAGGACAATTCAGCTGGATCCTGGCCATCATCCGGCTCGGCAGCTTCACGGCGGTGGCCTACGGGATCTGGGGCGATCGGCTCGGGAGGCGGCGCCCCCTGCTGCTGGCCTTCCTAACGATTCTGGTAGCCAACGTCGCCACCGCCTTTGCTCCCGGCATCGTGGTGTTCACCATTCTGCAAGGCATCACCCGGGCAGCCTCAGGAGCTGTGGCCGCCCTCGCCATTGTCTATCTGGCCGAGGAAGTCAGCCCGCACATCCGCAGCTTCAGCATGGGCATCTGGGGAGTGGCCGGCAGCCTGGCGGGCGGACTGGCCTTCCTGCTGGCGCCGGCCTTTGATGAGCCGCTCGACCGATGGCGCTGGCTGTTCGCCCTGAGCGCCATCGGACTGATCGCCTATCCCCTGCTGGCCCGGTTCCTTACCGAAAGCCGGGCGTTTGAACGGCCAACGGAGCAGCCGCCCGTGCTCGAAGTGGTCACCGGTGAGACCGGTCGCTTTTTCTGGCCGCTGGCTCTGGCCCTGTTCGCCGTTGGCGCCTTCAGCGGTCCGGCGGTCAGTTTCGCCTCCGATCACTTGATCAACGACCTCAATTGGACGGTGCTGTCCTCCAGCCTCACCATCATCTCGGCCGGAGCCCTCGGAGCCACCGGTTTGCTGATCGGTGGCCGGGCCGCAGACCTGTGGGGCCGGCGGCCGGTGATCGTGGTCGGGATGGTGCTCGGCGCCTTCGGGGGCGCCGCCTTCTATTGGGGGGACGGGACCATCCTCATCGTGTGGATCGTGA
>JAOTYB010000071.1 GCA_029862065.1 Acidimicrobiia bacterium
GCTGCCAAGAAGCCGGCGGCCAAGAAGGCTGCTGCTGAGAAGAAGCCGGCGGCCAAGAAGGCTGCTGCTGAGAAGAAGCCGGCGGCCAAGAAGGCTGCTGCTGAGAAGAAGAAGGCCCCGGCCAAGCCTGCTGCCAAGAAGAAGGCAGCGCCGAAAAAGAAGGACGAGTAGATGTCAAAAACAAAGGGTGCAGGCTCAACCAAGAACGGTCGCGACTCCAACTCGCAGCGGCTCGGCACGAAGGCGTTTGACGGCCAGGTCGTCACCGCCGGCTCGATCATTGTCCGCCAGCGTGGTACTCGCATTCACCCCGGCTCCAACGTCGGCATTGGCTCGGACGACACACTGTTCGCCAAGGCAACCGGCACCGTCAAGTTCGGCGCTCGCAACAACCGCCGGCACGTCGACATCCTCACTGAGACCGCCAGCTAACCGGCGGGGCACCCCCTGCCCCGATAGCACAGGAACCGCTTTCACCCCCCACCCAGCCTCCCCCCGTGCACGGTGGGAGG
Organism: Acidimicrobiia bacterium; assembly: GCA_029862065.1. Classification (GTDB taxonomy): domain Bacteria; phylum Actinomycetota; class Acidimicrobiia; order Spongiisociales; family SHLN01; genus SHLN01. Next base: position 513 of record JAOTYB010000071.1, read on the forward strand.
GGCCAGAACCGCCATTTCGTGCAGTGGCACCGCGTTTGAGGACGTCGGTTGGCTCGGGCCTACTGCCTACAGGAACCACCGTCGCTAGGTACTCTCACGTGTTCTATGTTTGTTGACGAAGCTGTCGTGTTTGCGAGCGGAGGAGACGGAGGCGCCGGAGTCTCCTCGTTTCTGAAGCAAAAGGGCAAGCCGCGCGGCCGGCCGGAAGGCGGGTCGGGCGGTCGCGGGGGCGCGGTCATCTTGCGAGCCGACTCATCGGTGGCCAGCTTGCTCGATTTGAAACGCCACCCCCATCAGAAGGCTGGCTCGGCCACTCACGGCGAAGGCGACCTCCGCCAGGGCAAGAACGGCGAGGACCGGGTCATACCGGTACCGCTGGGAACAGTCGCCCACCTTGAAGACGGCACGGTGCTGGCCGACCTGGTCAGCGAGGGTCAGGAGGTCACGGTTGCGTTGGGAGGCCGGGGCGGACGGGGCAACCACGCTCTCATCACCCCCCGTCTTCGCGCCCCCACGTTCGCCGAGCAGGGTGAATACGGCGAGCAGGTCACGGTTCGGCTCGAGGTCAAGCTCATCGCCGATGCGGCACTCATCGGGTTCCCCAATGCCGGGAAGAGCACCCTCATCTCCACCGTCTCGGCTGCCAAGCCCAAGATTGCCGACTATCCCTTCACCACCCTCCAGCCCCACCTCGGAGTCGTCGAGTTCGACGACCAGGACTTCGTGCTGGCCGACATCCCCGGACTCATCGAAGGAGCGGCTGAGGGGAAGGGCCTCGGTCACGAGTTCCTCCGGCATGTCGAACGGGCCCGGGTCCTCGTGGTGCTGCTCGATGCCTCCAGCCTGCAACCGGTCGGGCCCCAGTCCCAATATGAGACGCTGGTGGCCGAGCTCGCCGCCCACTCCCCGGAGCTGAGTGACCGCCCGCGGGTGGTGGCGGTGGCCAAAGCCGACCTCGACGAAACCTCAGCCGCCCTGCCGGGCCTCAAGTCATGGGCGGAGGACCAGGAGATCGATTTGCACGTGGTGTCGGCGGCTACTGGTGAGGGCGTTCGGCCGCTGCTGTCCTCCGTGCTCCTCCAGGTAGCAGCCGTCACTCGCAGCGCTCCGGACCGGCGCGGCTATGTGCTTCACCGGCCGGCCGGCTCTGGGTTCCGAGTCGTGCGCGAGGACGGTGTGTGGGTGCTGGAGGGCCGGACGGCCGAACGGGCCGTGAATCTCGATGACCTCTCGTCGCCTGAGGTGCTCGACTACGTAGCGGCCCGGTTGGCCCGGGCCGGGATCACCGAGGCCCTCGTAAGGGCCGGGGCGGAGAAAGGCGACGACGTGCGTATCGGCGAGTTGCTGTTCGAGTTCCGGCCGGACGGAGAGTTTGACGACGAAGATGAGCCCGAAATGGCAGAGAACCAGTGAGGAGCTCACTTGCCTCCGGGGCGGCGGTGGTGGTGAAGGTCGGGTCGTCCAGCCTTGCCCCTCACGGGGGAGGGCTCGATCCCGAGGCCGTCGAGCAGATCGTCGACCACGTCGCCGCACTGGTGGCAGCCGGCCACCCGACCGCGCTGGTCAGCTCGGGAGCGGTGGCGGCCGGCATCCCGGTGCTGGGGAGCCGACCGACCGATCTGCCGGGGTTTCAGGTGGCCGCCGCCGTCGGCCAGAGCCGGTTGATGGAGCGCTACACAGCTCTTTTTGCCGAGCACGACCTGACCGCCGGCCAGGTGTTGCTGACCAAGGACGTCCTGGCCAATCGCCAGCAATATCTGAACGCCCGGGAAACCCTGAGCCGGATGTTGGCGCTGGGCGTCGTTCCGATTGTGAATGAGAACGACAGTGTCGGGGTCGAGGAGCTTCGGTTTGGCGACAACGACCGTCTGGCGGCCGTTGTCTCGCACCTGGCAGGTGCCGGCATGCTTGTGCTGCTGACCGACACGCCGGGATTGTTCTCCGGCGACCCCCGCCTCGATGACCAGGCCGAGCTGATCGCCGCGGTCCGGCACAACGATGAGGCGTTGGATGAAGTGGTGCAAGGCGCGCCAGGTCCGCTGGGGTCGGGTGGGGTGGCCACCAAGGTGGCGGCCGCCCGCATGGCCGCCTGGTCGGGCATTCCCACCGTCATTGCCCACGCCAAAGAGCCCGACGTGGTTGCCCGAGCGGTGGCCGGTGAGGAAATCGGCACCTGGATCGCCCCGCATACCAGTGCCCTCCCCGCTCGCAAGCTGTGGATCGCCTTCGGTCAGCCGGCCGAGGGGAGCCTGACTATCGATGCCGGGGCCGTTGCCGCCCTCGTCGAGCGGGGTAAATCGCTCTTGGCGGTCGGGGTGACCGGAGTGTCCGGCCGTTTCGAAGCCGGCGCCGCGTTGGAAGTGGAGTCGGAGGGGAATCTTGTCGCCAAAGGCCTGTCCGAGCTCTCCTCGGCCGATATCGAGGCGACCGTCGGGCGTTCGAGCACCGACGCCGGCGGAGTGGTCATCCACCGCGATCAGCTGGTAGTGCTCGTCAGCGGGAACGCCTAGCGGCGTTCCTTTCGAGTTCGGCCCCGCCGGACTCGTTGGCGGGTGACAGGCGGTCGGGACGTCAGGAGAGCAGCAGCTTGCTGAGTCGCTTCGACGTGACGTAAGAGCCGGCCGCCCCCATCGCCACCAGGAATCCGATGTGGGCGAACAGGTCGATGCTGAGTGTGCCGAGGGTGAGCGAGCGAATGAGTTGCACCCCGTGATAGAGCGGGGAGATCTGCGTCAACACCTGGAAGAACTCCGGGTATACGTCGAGCGGGTAGAAGGTGGCGGAGAACAAGAACAGCGGGAGCACGATGAGGTTCACCATGTCGAAGTCCTGCCACGACTTCATGAAGGTGGTGGCCGCCATGCCGCATGAGGCGAAGGCGAATCCGATGAGAACCGCCGCCGGCAAGGCCAGGATCCCCCACACCGACTCGATGAGTCCCATGACCCCCATGACGATCATGAAAGCGGCTGCGTATATCAGACCCCGGCCCAGGGACCAGGCGATCTCACCGATAGCAATGTCGGCCGTCTTCATGGGTGTGGCCAGGATGGCGTCGTAGACCTTGCCGTACTTCAGCTTGAAGAAGATGTTGAACGTCGATTCGAAGACTGCGCCGTTCATCGCTGAGGCGGCCAGCAGTGCCGGGGCCACGTAGGCGGTGTAGTCGACCAATTCTCCGGCGACCGTGACGTCTCCGACCAGCTCGCCGATACCGATCCCAATTGAGAACAGATAGAAGATCGGTTCGAAAAAGCCGGAGATGATGACCGGCCAGATCCGTCGATACACGAGGAAGTTGCGTTCCAACATGCGGGCCGCCCCGCCGCCAACCAGGGCCGGGGGAGGCACCACCCGGGCGGTGAGCGTGCTCATGAGATCAACCGCTTGCGGAGGATTCGGATGGCCAGGAGAGCCCCCAGCACGGCCAGCGCCACCAGGTAGGCGATGCTGACGAGTGGATGGACGGTGAAGTCGGTTCCGAGGGCGAACCCGCGGCACAGCTGAACGCCGTGCCACAGCGGAGTGATATAGGCGAGGGGCTCGAGGTAGTCGGGGAGCTGCTCGATGGGGAAGAACGTGCCCGAGAACAGAAAGAGGGGAATGATGGCGAACCGGAACATCGACGCAATGCCGAGCTCGTCTTTGAGGTTGGCCGTGTAGGCGGTGACCATGGCGGCGAAGGCGATCCCCGTCAAGACAGCCGGCGGGATCGCGGCCAACCCCTCGGTGATGGTGGTGGCGTCGAACAACACCATGATGAGTGAGAAGACCGTTGCCACAAAGGTAAGTCGGACGGTGACCCAGCCGAGATGGCCCATGAGCAGCTCGGAAACGCTGACTGGCGTGGCCAGTGTCGCTTCGTAGGTCTTTCGCCACTTGATGCCGGCCATCACCGGATAGGCGGCATCTCCGGCGCCGGTCTGCATGGCGGCGGCGGCCAGTAGCCCGGGGGCCAGGAACGTGAGGTACGGGATGTCGAGGCTGGCCCCGCCGGTTCCTTCATCCACCAGCTCGCCGAGTCCTACTCCCATGGCGAGCAAGTAGAGGATCGGGTTGAGGAAGGTCGAGATGACGCTGCCTCGCCAGGTGCGTCGATACACCCGAGCCCCGGCTTCGACCACGCGTAGCGATCCGGCGACCGTCATCAGTCGACCAGCGTCCGGCCGGTCAGGCGGAGGAACACATCTTCGAGGGTTGAGCGTCGGCTCACCGTCGACTCCGGCTCAAACCCGGCTGCGAGTACTCGGTTGTGGGCGTCGTCGGCGTCGTCGGTGTAAAGGAGCACCCGATCGGGAAGCACCTCGGTCTTCTTGGCAATACCGTCGAGCCGCTCGGCGTTGACGTCCTGGGTGCCGACCGGGAATCGAAGCTCGAGAACCTCGCGCGTCGAGTAGCGCTCGATGAGATCGCGCGGGGCACCTTCGGCGGCGATCTTGCCTTTGTCCATGATGACCAGCCGGTCGCACAACTGCTCAGCCTCGTCCATGTAGTGGGTGGTGATGATGAGGGTCACACCCTGCTGCTTGAGACGGTAGAGCCGGTCCCACAACAGGTGGCGGGCCTGCGGGTCGAGTCCGGTAGTCGGCTCGTCGAGCAGGAGGAGGTCGGGAGTGTTGATGAGCCCGCGGGCGATAGTGAGGCGACGCTTCATGCCGCCCGATAGCGGCTCAACCGGGCTGTCGCGGCGGTCCTCGAGTTGAGCGAAGTCGAGCAATTCGGCCGCTCGCTCGTCGATCACCTTCTTGGAGAGCCCGAAGTAGCGCCCGTAGATGAGCAGGTTCTCGTACACGCTGAGTTCCTGGTCGAGGTTGTCGTCCTGGGGGACCACACCCAGCCGGGCCCGAATCTTGGTGCCGTCGGTGGCAGGGTCCATGCCCAGGACCTCGAGCGTGCCGGCGGTCAACGGTGAAACCGCGCCGATCATCTTCATGGTGGAACTCTTGCCCGCCCCGTTGGGTCCGAGAAACCCGAACGCCTCCCCCTCGGCGACATCGAAGTCGATGCCGTCGACGGCGACGAGCTCATCGAAGTGCTTCGTCAGGCCCCGCGCCGAAACAAGAGAATCTGTCATACGGCGCTAGACGCTAGTCCTTCCGGTGCCCCTCCCTCAGAACGCTGCCTTTGTCCTCTACTCCCGGGAACTGTCGCAAGCAACACTGGTGACTGGACATAGACAGGTTGGGATATGTCCAGGACGGGGGCCCATGGCTACTCCGACCGCCGAACAGCGATTTCGCGTTCTCTACGACGAGCACCATCCGGCCATCAATGCCTATTTCGTGCGCCGGATCGGGAGTCAGGATGCTCCTGACGCCGCCGACGCAGTGTTCACGGTGGCCTGGCGTCGCCTCTCCAAGGTTCCCGAGGAGCCCGAGACGCTCCGCTGGTTGTACGGGGTCGCCCACAACGTCCTGGCCAACCGGAGGCGGGGGGAGCGTCGCGGCAACCGGCTGCTCGCTCGATTAGGCAATCAGCGGCAGCCGGATCTCCTCGGGCCGGAACCACAAGTGCTTCGCAATCTCGAGGGTCAGCACGTGGTGGAGGTCCTCGGCACGATGCGCCCCAACGACCAGGAGCTCGTGCTTCTTTCGTATTGGGAGGGTCTGAGCCACGCTGAGATCGGAGAGTTGCTCGGCTGCTCCAAGGGGGCGGTCGATGCCCGAATGCATCGAGTACTCGAGCGGATGCGAAAAGCGATGGGCCGGACCGGACATACATCCAGTAGGGAGGCAGGTAGGGCCTCCGCCGCAAAGGATCTGACATGGTGAACGATCTGAACGTTGAGGAGCTCCTGATCCAGACCAACCCGGTGCTGGATCCTGAAGAGCTCCGCCTGTCGGCCAATGAGGTGGACGCCCGCTGCGCCTCCATTCTGGAAAGGAGGGGGGTCATGCAGACTCAGACTCCCAGCCGAGCGCCAACCGATGCCGGGGCACCACGCCGATGGCGCAAGCCGGCGTTCGCCTTCATGGTTGGCCTGTTGGTGATTCTCATCGCTGCCGGAGGCGTTGCGCTTCTGATCGGCGGCGGCGATCCGGACGTGATCGAGGAGCCAGCCGTCACGACGGCGCCCACGACCCCGTCGACGACGGCAACGGCAACGACCCCTACGACGACTCCGGCGACGCTACTGCCCGGACCGATCTCGGCCCCGAGCTATGCCGAGGTCCCGTCATTCGCCGGGACCGTGGAGTACTTCGAGCACGACCCGTCGCTGGGCGATCCGGGCTGGCAAGCGACGGTCGTGATCAAGCACGCCGGGCCAATGCTGTACGAGGCTGAGGTCACGATCGGAGGTCCGCCGTATCTCGGAAACACAGGTTCTGTCTTCCTGGGGGACGGCGCCACCTCCTGGCTCAACGAATTCGCGGATATGCCGCTCTCGGTGCTCAGCGATTTCGATCACTTCAGCCACCTCTACTTCGATTCCCAGAGGCCCTATCCGCCTTGGGACGAGATGTGCGGGCCGGAGGCTGAAGTGCTTGGCACTGAGGTGCTCCTGGCCCGCACCGTGACCCATGTCGCTTGCTCGACCTTGGTGGAGGACCACGAGCTGTGGGTTGATGAGGAGTCCGGACTCGTGTTGAAGATGGCGGGTCCGCTCGGCATCGGGGATTACAGTCCTTCGACCGCCCGGGACGGTGGATTCGTGTTCACCGAGCTCACCTTCGAGCCCGTGACGATTGCCGAGCCCCCAGCCGTCCCAACCGCGCAGACTGGCGAGTTTCCACCTTTCCACATGATCCGGACTGAGTGGCCGGGCGTGGTCGAGTGGTGGTATCGCGACGATGTGACTCTGCGAGAGACCTTTATCGAGGCCGAGGACGAGAGGTGGATTGACACATTCGTGCTGGTCGCCGACGGTCGTCTGGCGGGGTGTAGCGCCGACAGCGGAGGTTGTTACAACGTGCCGCTCGAAAACGCGAGCGATATCTACCCGATCATGATGCCCTACTCACAGGTGCCACTGTCGCTGGTGGTGGACAGCTGCTCAGAGCTGGGTTCAGAGACCGTGGCCGGACGGTCCGCCCGGCACTTTGTGTGTGACGGCCTGGAGTTCGTGGTGGCCGGCCAGGACTATTACGCATCTGCCAATGAGTGGGCCTATTCCGAGCTCTGGTTTGACACGGAGACCGCCCTGCTCGTGAGAGAGGGTGGGTCGGGAACCGACATCACAATGGAAACAACCTTGCTCGAAGTGAATCCCGCGTTCCCGGTTGGGATCTTTGAGTACGAGGAGATGGAGTTCGGTCCAGGAGCCGAGGCTCTCGAACCGGGCGAGATCGCGCCACTGTGGCATGGTCCGCTGATCGGGGGCGGCGAGTTCGACCTGGCCAACTATGTGGGTTCTGGTGGAGACACGGTTGTGGTTTTCAACTGGTTCCCAACATGTGGTGACTCTTGTTTGGAGGGCCTCGACCTCATGCAACGCCTGCACGACGAGTACGATCCGGCGACGGGGAGCGACATCGTTTTCGTGACTGTCAGCGAAGACATTGAGTCCGAGACGGCGAGACTTGTCCAGCGCCGCGGCAATACCGTGCCGGCCGTGTACTGCGTGGTTGTGCTCGAGCCACCGTACCAAGATCCAGCGTGCGCGACGTCCGTGCCCGGCGTTGATCCGTGGGAGGCGTCGCCCTGGTTCCTATGGGGCAACCCGATTCCGTCCATCACGGTGATCGACTCGACGGGGGTCGTCATCGGCGTCTTCACAGGGTATCCGAGCGAATACGAGGCCGATCTCGAGGCGCTGCTTGGCGAGATCGCCGGGGTCAGCCCCTAAAGGTCAAGGGGGTGCGCAAGAGTCGGGAAAGCGTGCTTCCCGACTCTTGCTGGGCGGTTGCCGAGGCCGGTTGGGATCTGCGTTTCTTTCACCGTTCGCTCGAGAAGGAACAGGCCCCAGCCCCACTTCCCTCCCCGCGCCGCGACACGGTCCACCGCGACGAGCTCATCGAAGTGCTTCGTCAGGCCCAGCGCCGATACGAGTGGCTTGGTCATGAAGCCGCAAACGCTGGTAGTAGCAGGCGGGTCACAAAGCTTCGGGGCCCGCCAACGGCGGGCCCCGAAGTGATCCCCAGAGGTGCCGGTTGGCCCCTCACCCTGTAAATGTCCGCACCAAGCCATCTGTGACCGATTGTTGTGCCGTCTACATTTGTGGTCACACTTCGAGGACTGGTGGACATCTCAGAGTCAATGAAGCCGCAAATTCAAACCGAGGACGGAACGTTCGAGGCTATGTATCACCGTCACTTCCGTCACGTCCTTGCGTATTGCGGCCGGCGCCTTCCCGCCTCGGAAGCTGCCGATGCAGTCTCGGACACCTTCCTCGTCGCCTGGCGCCGCTTTGCCGAGATGCCGGGAGGCGAGGGCGAACGTCCGTGGCTGTATGGCGTCGCCCACAAAGTTGTGTCCAACCACCGCCGGTCGGCGGGTCGCCGTGGACAGTTGACGGAGCGGGTTAAGGCCATCCGACGCGCCACCGTCAGCGACACCGCCGTTCAGGTAGTGCGCGCCGAAGCCGACCGCGAGGTTCTCGAAGCGATCGCCCAGCTCGCCCAGCTCGACCAGGAGGTCATCCTGTTGAGTCTGTGGGAAGAGCTGCCGTCACCCCAGGTGGCAACGGCACTCGGAATCAGTGAAGCGGCGGTGCGCAAGCGCAAGTCCCGTGCTCGCCGCCGGTTGCAGCGCCTCCTGCAGCCTCGAGAAGAAATTGCAGTCGTGATCCCCATCACAGAAGCAGAAGGAGAGGCCCCATGACGGATGTGTTTGATCGCATCAAGGCGGCTAACCCCGTTCCGGACCCGGATCGTTACTACGAATCGGTGA
>JAOTYB010000072.1 GCA_029862065.1 Acidimicrobiia bacterium
TGCCGCGGCGCAACTCGTCAAGATCCAAGCTCTCGTCTGGCCCATGAGCCCGGCTCTTTTCGTCGCCCACGCCGGTGAGGAGTATCTCCGCTTCGGGGAAGGCGTTAGAGAAGGCTGCTACGAAGGGAATGGAGCCGCCCTGCCCCACCTCCACCGGCTCTTCCTCCCAGGCCTCTCGAAACCCTTCGGAGAAGGCGGCGAAGCCAGGACCACCGGTGTCGAGCGAGAAGGCGTGGCCGACGCTGCCCGGGGTAACGGTGACTTCTGCCCCCCACGGAGCCCTCGTCTCCAGGTGGTGGCGCAGCTCGGTCATGGCCTCGTCCGGATCCTGCCCCGGCGGCAATCGCAGGCTGATCTTGGCCCGGGCAACCGGCACAAGTGCGTTTACCGCCTCGCTGATCCGCGGGGCGTCAATGGCCAGCACCGACAGAGCCGGCTGACGCCACAATCGAGAGGTCAGGGTGCCATCGCCGATGGTTTCGAGTGTGTGATGAACGGCCACCTGAGCGCGTAGCTCGTCCTCCGTCAGATCAAGCGGGTCGGCATCTTCGGCTACCAGCCGGGCAATGGCCACCCGGCCGGCCTCGTCGTGCAACGTGGCCAGGAGGCGCGAAAGAGCGGTGAGCGCGTCTGGAAACACGCCGCCGTACATGCCGCTATGAACCGCGTTCTCCTTGGTCCGCACCTCGACAACGCAATCGACCAGCCCCCGCAGCGACGTTGTGAACGACGGCAGGCCGGTTCGCCAGTTCGCCGAGTCGGCGATGACGATGACGTCGGCAGCTAGTGCGTCACCGTGGGCGGCCAGGAACTGATCGAGATGGACGGAGCCGATCTCCTCCTCGCCTTCCAAGATGACCTTCACCCCAACCGGGACATCGCCGTCGAGAGCCCGCAGCGTGGCCACGTGCATCGCCACGCCGCACTTGTCATCCGAGGTTCCCCGTCCGTACAGGCGTCCGTCCTTTTCGTACGGTTCGAACGGGTCGGTCGTCCAACCGTCGCCCGGGGGCTGGACATCATGGTGGGCATACAGGAGCACGGTCGGGGCACCGGCCGGGGCGGGGATCTCCCCGAAGACCGCCGGATGGGCATCACCCAACCGCAGAAGGCTGACGTCTTGCAGGCCGGCGGACTCGAGCATGTCGGCGGAAACCTCCGCCGACCGCACTACCGCGGCGGGGTCATACCCGGCAGCGCTGACTGAGGGAATGCGCACCAGGGTTTCGAGATCGCGGCGAGTGAGGTCGAATTGGGAGGAAACCGTCGAAGCAATGTCCGGGTGCATCTACCGAGGCTATCAACTGCCGGCCGGCCAGGACATCTGGCATTGGTAGGGTCCGGTCATGATCGAGGTGACGGAAGGACGCGAGTCGGTTGTTCATGGGGGCCGGCACTTCACACTGGTCTCGGAAACGTGGACCATCGGCATCAGCGGGCCCGGTTTCGGCCTCGGCTGGAGCTATCACCATCCGCACCAAATCGAATCGGGCGACGGGTCAACCTCCATCCACGACTACCTCTTTTTCGCCCGCCTGGTCGCCGCCCTCCTGCTCATCGCTGCCGCCCTCACCGGGACAAACGAGCGTGCCTGAAACGCCGTACGCAGCCGCCGCCGACGGCACCCGAGCCGCCATGGAGTCCTTCTTCGGGCCAGCCTCCCCTGCCATGGTGTTCTCCGAGCCCCAATCGGTGGGCGACGAGCTGGTGATCACGGCCGCCGCCTGGGAGCGAGCCGGAGGGTTCGGGTTTGGAGGCGGTGGCGGCCTCAACTCGGACGGCACACCGGAAGGCGGTGGGGGTGGCGGCGGGGGTGGCACATCGGTTGGTCGCCCGGTGGCCATCATCAAGATCGGCCCGGGCGGCATCCAGGTAGAACCCGTCATCGACATCACCAAGTTGGCGGTGACCGCCCTGCTGAGCGCCCTCGGGGTGTGGCGAGCCCTCCGCTAGCCCGTGGAGTTCTGGGATATCGCTCTTGTCGCCGGATTCGTCCTCGCCTACGCGCTCGTGTCGCGCCGGCTCGAGACCACGCCCGTCACCGGCCCGATGGTCTTCGTCGGGTTTGGCCTGCTGATCGGGACCGGGGGGCTCGACGCCATCAGCATTGGTATGGACGAAGGTGCGGTGCGGACCCTGGCGGAGGCCACGCTGGTGCTGCTGTTGTACACCGACGCCATCCGCATCGACCTTCGCCGCCTTCGCCGGCAAGTGGCGATTCCGGCCCGCCTGCTCGGGCTTGGACTGCCACTGACCGTCATCGCCGGCACCATCGCGGCCGTGCTGCTGTTCCCCGACTTCAGCGTGTGGGAGGCGGCCCTGGTGGCCGCCATCCTCTCCCCAACCGATGCCGCACTCGGCCAGGCAGTGGTGGCCAATCCCCGGGTACCGATCCGGATCCGGCAAGCGATCAACGTGGAAAGCGGCCTCAACGACGGAATCATGCTGCCGGTCATCACGCTGCTGTTGGCATTGGCGGCCACCGACATCGACCTGGAAACGCCCGGCTATTGGACCGAGTTCGCCGCCGAACAGATCGGCTACGGAATCCTGATCGGCATCGTTGGGGGCTACGCCGGTGGACGGTTGATCCGCGAATTTGCCGGCAGGGGATGGATGGACGGGGCCTTTCGGCAGCTGGCCACCCTGGCCGTCGGGGTAGGCACATTCGCCCTGGCAGAGGCGGTGGGCGGCAATGGATTCGTGGCCGCATTTGTGGCCGGCCTGGCCTTCGGGGCAGCCGCCCGCGAATACTGTGCAGGCGTCTACGACTTCGCCGAGGATCAGGGCCAGCTGCTGGCGCTCCTGACGTTTCTCTTCTTCGGAGCTTCACTCGCAGGTCCGGTACTGGACGACCTCACCTGGTCCATCGCGGCGTATGCCATCCTCAGCCTGACGGCCATCCGAATGGTCCCGGTCGCACTTAGCCTCATCGGCACCCATCTCAAGACTCCTACCGTCGGCTACATCGGTTGGTTCGGACCGCGGGGACTGGCCTCAATTCTCTTTGGGCTCTTCATCCTTGAGGACGCCGAACTGCCCGTGGCCGACGACCTGTTCGCGGTCGTGATTTGGACCGTGTTGGCCAGCGTCTTCTTGCATGGGATCACCTCCGTGCGGCTATCCGAGCGATACGGGGCATGGTTCGAAGCTCACGGCCGCAAGAACATGGAGGAAGCCATGGAGGTAGAGGAGATGCCGACCCGATAGTCGGCCTTCGCGCGGGAGCGCCTAGCGGTATCGCCAGACGATTCGACCCTTGGTGGGGTCGTAGGTTGACACTTCGAGCTCCACCCGATCACCGGGCAGAATCTTGATGAGGCGCCCACGTCGCATCTTTCCAGCCGCCCGCGCCATGACTTCGTGGCCGGAGTCGAGCTTGACCCGGAAGCTGGCGTTGCGGAGCGTGGCGACTACTTCGCCTTGAGCTCTGAATACGTCGTCTGAATTTGCCATTTCTGTTTCACCTGCTGCCCCTCCGGCCTATGCCGGACCGGGCTTTCGTATCGGTCATGATGGGCACCCACTTCCCGCTCACACCGTGAACCCAGGTCGCCACAGTGGCAGATCGGGAACAAGGACGGGCGGGAGCGAACGCTCCAACTCCCACAGGATAGTCGCATCCCTGCGGCTTGACCGCCTTCTGTAAGAAACGAAGCGGTAACGTGGGGGCATGTCCTGGTGGAACCGACTGAAAGCAATCTTCAAGAGCGAGGCTTCCGACGTCAAAGAAGGCCTTGGCAAAGTAGGCAAGTCGCTCGATGAGGAGCTGGCTCGCAAGGAGCGGGAGCTGGCGGCTACCCCCGAGGAACGAATCGACATGATCCTCGAGGAACAACAGGCCGAAGACGCACGTTTTCAAGAGCTGCAAGACAAAGTACTCGGGGAAACGGCCGAAGCCGATGCAGTCGACGAAGTGGCCGCCAAAGAGCCGCCAGCCCACGAAACGGGCGTCTGACCGCTGATGTCGGAGCCCGACGGCTCCGAGGAGGTGCCGCTCCCCGGCCTTCGTCTCGACTGGACAGCCCGCTCCGAGCAGCTCCGCCGTCGCGGGCTCTGGCTTGTCTGGATAACCATCGCCTGGAACGCCGCCGAAGTGTTCATCGCCATCGGCCTCGGATTGGCGGCCGGCTCCATCGCCCTGGTCGCGTTCGGGACCGACTCAATGGTCGAGGTGTTTGCCTCACTCGTCGTTGTGTGGCACACACAGGACCTGCTGGTAGCGGAGGGCTCGGATCGGACACATCGGTCACTCCGACTGATCGCCGTGGCATTCGCCGTCCTGGGCGTGGTTCTCATCGTCGGAGCCGTAATCCGCTTGATCGATGGGACCATCCCCGACGAGTCGCCGCTCGGCATCGCCTACCTGGCAGTGACCGCGCTGGTAATGCTCGCCCTGGCAATCCTCAAGCGGAGAACCGCCGCCGACCTGGACAGCGGGCCCCTACGGGCAGAAGCCCACGTCACCTTCCTCGACGCCCTGCTGGCAACCATGGTGCTGGTAGCGCTGGCGCTCAACGCTGCCTTCCAATGGTGGTGGGCAGATCCCCTCGCCGCCCTGGCGGTCGCCGGAATCGCTCTCAAAGAGGGCCATGAGCACTGGCACGAACCTACCCTGGGTGGCGACCACTGAATGCAGGGGACAACCGGCAGAATCAGTGTGACCGTCGGCCCTAAGCCGCTTCGGCTTCGTGGCCGAAACTGGACGCAGGCAAGACCGGCCGAGCTATAAGGACACGACCACATGAACACGAAATGGGTGTACGGCTTCGACGAGATCGAAGAGGCAGAGCGATATGTCGGCGGTGACTGGGACGGGGTTCGCGGCCTCCTGGGCGGCAAGGGCGCCAACCTCGGGGAGATGACCCGCATCGGTGTGCCGGTGCCTCCAGGGTTCACGGTGACCACCGAGGCCTGCAATGCCTACCTCGAGGCCGGCGAGGAATTCTCAGGCGACATGTGGGAGCAAGTACTCCAGGCACTCAAGGCCATCGAGGCTAAGTCCGGCAAAACGTTCGGGTCGATTGAGAACCCGTTGCTGGTTTCCTGCCGCTCCGGCGCCAAGTTCTCAATGCCGGGGATGATGGACACCGTTCTCAACATCGGTCTGAACGGGCAAGTGATCGACGCCATTATCGAGCGCTCCGGCGACCCTCACTTCGTATACGACTCGTTTCGCCGGCTCATCCAAATGTTCGGATCGGTTGTCCTCGGAATCCGCGACGAACCGTTCGAAGAAGTGCTCGCCAACTACCGCGAGCAGCGCGGGGTGAGCACCGACACGGACCTCACCGTCGAAGACCTGAAAGAAATCGTCCTGAAGTTCAAAGACCTCGTGCGCCGCTATGCCAACATCGACTTCCCGGCCGACCCCTACGAACAGCTGCGCATGGCGACCGAAGCCGTTTTTAAGTCCTGGAACGGCAAGCGTGCCCGCGACTATCGCAACGCCGCTCATATCGCTCACGACCTGGGAACCGGCGTCAACGTCCAGACCATGGTGTTCGGCAATATGGGCGACGATTCGGCCACCGGAGTGGCGATGTCGCGCAACGCCACCACCGGAGAAGACACTCTCGAGGGCGACTTCTTAATAAACGCCCAAGGCGAGGACGTGGTGGCGGGCAACCGGCCGACCGAGCCGATCAGCACGCTCAAGTCGGCAATGCCGGCCATCTACGACGAGTTCGAAACCATCGCCGGAAAGCTCGAGAACCACTACCGCGAGATGCAGGACATGGAGTTCACCATCGAGCACGGCAAGTTGTGGCTGCTCCAGACCCGGGACGGCAAGCGAACAGCCCAAGCGGCCGTTCGGATCGCCGTCGAGATGACCGACACCGGGCTCATCAGCAAAGAAGAGGCCCTCACCCGGGTATCCCCCGACCAGGTCGACTTCTTCCTGCACCCGCAATTCTCCGGCGAGAGCAAGCGCGGGGCCGAGCTGCTGGCCAAGGGCCTCAATGTCTCTCCCGGCGCGGCGGTAGGCGTGCTCGCCTTTACCGCCGACCTGGCCGAACGCTGGGCCAAGGACGAAGGTCGGGCCGTCATCATGGTCCGTCCCGAGACCAAGCCAGACGACGTCCACGGCATGCTGGCTGCTGAGGGCATTCTCACGTCCTCGGGTGGCCGTACCAGCCACGCCGCCCTCGTCGCCCGCCAATTCGGCAAGCCGGCAGTGGTCGGCGCCTCTGAGCTCGAGGTGGACGTCGCGGCCCGCACCATGACCATCGATGATCAGGAGGTACACGAAGGAGACTGGGTGTCCATCGACGGCACCACCGGCGAGGTGTTCCTCGGCCAGCTCGAAACCCTCGTGCCCAACATCCAGGATCCTTATCTCATGAGGCTGCTCGAGTGGGCCGACGAGTTCCGGACACTGGGCGTGTGGGCCAACGCCGACTATCCGGCCGACGCCGAACGGGCCCGCGCCTACGGCGCCGAGGGCATCGGCCTGTGCCGCACGGAGCACATGTTCTTCGAGCAGGAGCGGCTCCCGATCGTGCAGCGCATGATCACCACCAAGTCCACCGGTGAACAACGCGAGGCGGTTGACGCCTTGCTGCCCTTCCAGCGAGCCGACTTCGCCGGGCTGTTCCGGGTGATGGACGGGCTGCCGGTCATCATCCGGCTCATCGATCCCCCCCTCCATGAGTTCCTGCCCGGCTACGAGGAGCTAACCCACGACCTGGCCGACCTCAAGATCCGGCTCAGCCATGCCACCGACCTGAAGGAGGTCGACGAGTTACTCACCCAGGTGACCGACGAGTCGACGATGCTCGACCGGGTCGAAGCCCTCAGAGAGGCCAACCCAATGCTCGGCACCCGCGGAGTGCGCCTCGGCATTCTCATGCCGGCCCTCACCCGCATGCAGGTGCGGGCGATTTTCGAGGCAGCCTGCGAGGTGACCCGGGAAGGCATCGACGTGCATCCGGAAGTCATGATCCCGCTGACCAGCCATGTGAACGAACTCAAACGCCAGCGGGAGGTGCTCGAAGCCGAGGCTCAGGCCGTCATGGAAGAGCAGGGGCTGGATATCGCCTACAAATTCGGGACGATGATCGAAATCCCGCGGGCGGCACTCACCGCCGACGAGATGGCCGAGTACGCGGAGTTCCTGTCCTTCGGAACCAATGACCTGACCCAGACCACCTTTGGAATCAGTCGCGATGACGCCGAGAGCGGGTTCCTCATTGATTACTTGTCCGAGGAGATCCTGCCTTCCAATCCGTTCGCCACCATCGATACGGGTGGAGTCGGCATGCTCATGCAGATGGCGGTGGAGAAGAGCCGGTCCAAGCGGCCCGATATCGAGGTCGGTATCTGCGGGGAACATGGCGGGGACCCCGACTCGATTGCCTTCTGCAACACCCTCGGCCTCAACTATGTGAGCTGTTCACCCTTCCGGGTGCCGGTAGCCCGCCTGGCGGCAGCGCAGGCCGCCATCGCTCAGGCACCGGCCGACTAGCAGACCTGACAACAGTTCAGGCAGTTGGCGCTGTGGTTCAATGGCCCATGCCATTTGCCTTCACCGACGTCGAGGTTGAGATCCGCTCGAACATCCGGACGCTGTTTCGGCGCGAGTGGGATCGATTGGCTCTGGCCGGCACCTGGTGGAGCGGAGCTGAGCGGGGCGATATCGCCCGGGCGGCTCGTCACGGGCGATTCGGAGGCGATGCCCAACCCAGCTCCCTATCCGATGGGGCGATCGAAGCTGCAGCAGCCATCGGAGCCCGTCCGGCCGCCATCCGCCGAGAGTGGGTAGAGCGTGTCGCCAACGACCTGGGCTACCCGCGGTATGTCGAAATTGTTGGAGTGACCAGCCGCCTGGCGGCGATCGACACCTTCCACGCCGCGGTGGGAACTGCCCGGGAGCCGCTCCCGGAGCCCGAGCCGGGCGAGCCCTCTCGCAGCGAGGAGCCCCAAGCCCGGCCGGGGGCGGCCTGGGTGCCCATGGTGGGTGGGGCCAGCATCACGCAGGCCCTAAGCCTGGTCGATGCCGAATCAACCGCCCAGGAGGACATGCACGGGCCCTTGTATCTCACCTACGAGGGCATGGCCGAGCTCGACTACGTGGGAGGGCTGAGCCGGGCCCAGATGGAACTAGTGGCCGCCCGCACCTCGGCCATCAACGAGTGCTTCTATTGAGTGCTGGCGCATAGCCAGATGCTCCGTGCGAGCGCTCAAGTCACCACCATTCCCCTCGACCCCCGGGCGATCACCGACCGCTCTGTCGATCCCCTGCTACCTGCCGGTGAAGCTCTGCTCGATTTCGTCGACGCCGTCCTCACCGGCGACGAGGCCAGCCAAGAGGTGACCCGGGAGGCAGTGGCGGGCGAGCTTGGGCCGAGCGGTCTGGTCGATGCGGCCGGCGTCATTGCCAACTTCGAAATGATGAACCGAATCGCCGACGCCACCGGCATGCCCGTCGGCAAAGGAACCCTCAAACGCACCGCTGAATGGCGAGAGCTGATCGGCATCGACCGGTTCAATCATCTCGGCAGTTGACAGTTCACTTTGGATGCCTGTCTATGCCCCCTCCCTCTGGGAGGGGCTAGGGGTGGGGTGAAAGCGGCTCTCCCTTCCAGTCCCCCTCCCTCTGGGAGGGGCTAGGGGTGGGGTGAAAGCGGCTCTCCCTTCCAGTCCCCCTCCCTCAGGGAGTGGCTAGGGGTGGGGTGAAAGCGGCTCTCCCTTCCAGTCCCCCTCCCTCTGGGAGTGGCTAGGGGTGGGGTGAAAGCGCGTTCCCGTGCTCTAGCAGCCCCAACCCCCTTGCATAGCCAGTGGCGGTCGCGTACACCACGCACATGAGCCGCCTCGATCCCGTGCAACGCGAGAAGGCCCGCAACATGCGGCGCACCATGACCCATCACGAACGCGAGCTATGGCACCATCTCAGAGGCAACAAACTGGGAGTCCACTTCCGTCGTCAGCACCCCATCGGCGTCTTCATCGTCGATTTCGCAGCCGTTGCTGCCAAGCTCGTTGTGGAAATCGACGGCGCGACTCATGAGGATCTCGACCGCGAGTCGGTGCGGGATGCCGAGCTCCAGAACCGAGGCTGGCGGGTGGTCCATTTCACGAACAGAGAACTCAACGAGAACCCTGAATGGGTATTGGCCGAAATCGCACGGATCGTATCGGCATCGATACCGTCGACCAAGATCGATCGAAGCAAGAGCACGGGAACGCGCTCTCACCCCACCCCCGGCCCCTCCCAGAGGGAGGGGTGAAGAAAGGGAGGCTCTACCCGCAACCCTCCTACAAGGAAGCACGGGAACGCGCTCTCACCCCACCCCCGGCCC
>JAOTYB010000073.1 GCA_029862065.1 Acidimicrobiia bacterium
CCGGGCTCGCAGTGGGCGGTCAGCGGTTGGCTGCGAGCGAAGCGAGCTCCCGCTCAGCCAACCACGTTCACGAGGTTGAACATCGGGAGGTAGAGGGCGACCAGGATGCCGCCAACGGTGGCACCCATGAAGGCGATGAGCAGTGGCTCGAGCAGGCTCGTTAGGGCATCCACCGTGTCGTTGACTTCCTGGTCGTAGAAGGTGGCGACCTTCTCGAGCATGGCATCGACTGCGCCAGTCTCTTCACCGACCGCGATCATCTGCACCACCATCGAGGGGAAGACCTTGTGAGAAGCCAGCGGAACGGCCAGCGAGTCACCATCCTTGACAGACTTGGCGACCTCGGCCACTGCGTCACCGACAATGGCGTTGCCTGAGACATCCTGCACGATGTCCATCGCCTGGAGAATCGGAACGCCGGTGCGGAGCAACACGCCGAGTGTCGATGAGAACCGGCTGATGGCCGACTTGTGCACAACACCACCGAAGACCGGCATCTTGAGCTTGAAGCCATCCCAGACATGGCGTCCGGCGGGAGTATTGATCCAACGACGGAAGGCCCACACAGCTGCGACCGTCAGTGGCAGGACGATGAACCAGAAATTCTTCAGAAGGTCGGATCCGCCGATGAGGATCTTGGTCGGGACCGGGAGTTCGCCACCGGCACCGGCGTAGAGATCCTGAAAGATGGGAACGACGAACACGAGCATGGCCAGCACGACCAGGGCCACCATCGAAAGTACAACAACCGGATAGGCCATTGCAGACTTGATCTTGCCGCGGAGAGCTACCGCATTCTCAAGCGTGGCGGCCAGGCGGAGCAGCGTGTCGTCGAGCACACCGCCGGCCTCGCCGGCCCGCACCATGGAGGTGTAGAGGTTGCCGAACGCTTTGGGGTGCTTCTCGAGGGCAGCCGAAAGGCCCACTCCTCTCTCGACATCACGCCGAACTTCGGAAATGACCTTCGCAAGCGGCTTGGACTCGGTTTGCTCCTCCAGCACCGATAGGGAGCGGAGCAACGAGAGACCGGCGTTGATCATCGTGGCGAATTGGCGGCTGAAGACGGCCACGTCTTTGGACTTGATGCGGTCGCTGATCCCCGGGACGTTGATCTCCATCTTGAGACCACTCGTCTTGACCTCATCAACTGCCAGCGGGACGGCACCCCGCTCATGCAGCGCCTTGACCACCGCGTCGCGCGATGAGCCCTCGATCTCGCCTTCAAGAACCTTTCCGTTCTTGTCTCGTGCCCGATATTCGAACTTGGTAGTCATTTAGCCGCCCCCGAGTAGGTGCTTGAGGCCTTCCGAATCGGAACACCGCTCAAACGCCAGCTCCCGCGTGACAACGCCCCGTTGCACAAGATCGGCGAGGGCCTGGTCCATTGTCTGCATACCGTGCTTCGAGCCGGACTGCATGGCCGACGGAATCTGATGAACCTTGCCGTCCCGGATCTGATTGCGGATGGCCGCGGTGGCGATCATGATCTCAACTGCGACGGTTCGGCTCTTGCCATCGGATGTGGGGAGCAGCTGCTGGCTGACCACAGCCTGTAGCGAACTACCCAGCTGCACGCGGATCTGCGATTGCTGATGCGACGGGAAGACGTCAATCACCCGATCGATGGATTGGGGGGCACTTTGCGTGTGAAGGGTGCCGAACACCAGGTGACCTGTTTCTGCGGCCGTCAACGCCGCGCTGATGGTCTCGAGGTCGCGCATCTCGCCTACCAGGATGACGTCGGGGTCCTGCCTCAGGACGTGCTTTAACGCGTCGTTGAAGCTGAAGGTGTCCGTCCCCACTTCCCGCTGATTGACTACTGCTTTCTTGTGTTTGTGGAGAAACTCGATGGGGTCCTCGATGGTCATGATGTGGACCGCTCGCTCTTCGTTAATGAGGTTGACAATGCTCGCCAGCGTGGTCGACTTCCCGGATCCGGTTGGGCCGGTGACCAGCACCAATCCGCGATGAAGATTGGCAAGGCTGCTCACAACCTCCGGCATTCCCAACTCTGCGGGACGCATGATTTCATTGGGAATGGCCCGCAACACAGAACCCACCGAGTCGCGCTGGAAGAACACGTTCACCCGGAAGCGCCCGTGGCCGGGAACCGGATGGGAGCAGTCCAACTCCCGGTGCTCTTCCAGACGCTGCCGTTGCTCAGCCGTCAAGATGCCGTAAATCATCCGCCGAAGCTCAGCCGGCATCATCACGCCGAAACCATCGAGCGGCTCCAACTGTCCGTTCACCCGGATTTGCGGCTTCGTTCCCACAGTCAAGTGAAGGTCGGAACCCACCCGCTCCATGAGGATCTTGAGAAGGTCGTTGAGATGAACCTCCTCCACGACTTCAGTGGCCGGCGGTCCGTCGAGTGTGAAGTAGTCGGCCAGCAGCCGGTCGATCGAACGCTTGGTGGCAATGGCAAGGGTCACCGGGCTGCCGCAAGCCGTTTCCAGGGTCTCGCGCAGTTTGGCAGTGAACGGGTCGGCCACCGCCACCACGACTTCGCGGTCGTCGGCTGAGATCGGCACCGCAAACAGCTTGCGAGCGGTCGCGGCATCCAGGCGATTTAAGGCGTCGGGTTGAACGATCGTCTGCTCGAGGTTGATGTAGTCGATACCGAGCTGCTCGGCGACGATCTCCAGGAGGTCGGCGTCGGTAACGTGGCCGGCGCCCACCAGGAGCTTGGCCAGGGGAACGCTGGACTTGGTCTCCTCAATCAGCAACTCCTCGAGGGTGTCGCGACTGAGGAGACGTTTGTTGACGAGAGACTCGCCGAGCTGGCGGCTGACTCGGCTCATGCCACCACTCGCATGAGCTCCTCAAGGGAGGTCATACCGGCGGCGACCTTCTCAAGGCCGTCCTGCCACAGCGTTGTCATACCCTGTTCGACTGCAATGTCCTGGATCTCATCGGACGGCCGACGCTCCACCGCCATGCGCTGGATGTCTTCGCTGACGAGGAGCACCTCGTGGAGCGCCATCCGGCCCCGATAGCCGGTGTTGGCGCACGCCCCGCACCCCTCTCCCGCGTAAATCTCCTTGGGCACGGCGAGACCGGCGATCTCGAACCGCTCCGCGTCTGGCTTAATCGACACTCGGCACTTCTCGCACAGGCGGCGGGCCAAGCGCTGAGCCACGATTGCGTCGATGGAGCTGGCGACCAGGTATGGCTCTACGTCCATTTCGATCAAGCGGCCGATGGAGGATGAAGCGTCGTTGGTGTGCAGCGTCGAGAGCACCAAGTGGCCGGTGAGGGCTGCTTCGATCGCAATCTGAGCCGTTTCCCGATCTCGAATCTCACCGATGAGCGCGACGTCGGGGTCGGCACGCAGAATGGAACGAAGAGCCGAGGCGAAGGTGAGCCCGGCTTTGCGGTTCACTTGCACCTGGGTGATGCCGGGGAGGCGATACTCAACCGGATCCTCGGTCGTAATGATGTTCACCTCGGGACGATTCAGCACATTGAGTGTGGCGTACAACGTCGTGGATTTGCCCGAACCGGTTGGGCCGGTCACCAGGATGGCTCCATACGGCTTGTTGTAAGAGGAGGCATACCGCTCGAGGTTGGACTCGCTGAAGCCCAGATCCGTCAGCTCCAGGAGAATCGAACTTCGGTCGAGGATGCGGAGCACGACCTTCTCGCCCCACACCGACGGCAACGTGGCAACACGCAGGTCGACCTGGCGCCCTTGCACCTTCAAGCTGATCCGTCCATCCTGCGGGATGCGGCGCTCAGCGATGTTGATGTCGGCCATGATTTTGAGGCGGCTCACCATGGCGTTGGCAATGGTGCGGGGGGTGCTCATGGATTCATGAAGCACACCGTCGATGCGGAAGCGGACGCGCAGGTCCTTCTCCCCCGGCTCGATGTGAATGTCAGACGCCCGCTCGTTGATGGCACGAGTGATGATTGTGTTGACCAGCTTGACGACCGGCGCCTCGTCGACCGAAGCTTCCATGGCGCTGAGGTCTTCAACCTCAGCGTCCTCGTCGAGAAGATCGCCGAGGTCGGAAACGGCATCGTCAAACTGTGCCATCCGAGAGATGGCGTCCTCAACCTCGGTGCGGGTCGCTACCTTCGGCCGGACATCCATGCCGGTGATGGCCCGGATATCGTCGATCGCCAAAACGTTGGCGGGGTCGGCCATGGCCACCGTGAGGCTGCCATCCTCCTCGAAACCGATGGGGATGGCCGCGTAGCGGCGAGCGAGCGCCTCGGGAACCAGGGCGGTAGCTGAAGGGTCGATCGTGACGTCGTCGAGCGACACGAACTCGAGCCCGATGTGATGAGCAAGGGTTTTGACGAGATCGGTTTCCTTGACGAAGTTCTCTTCGACGAGGATTCGACCCAACGGCATGCCAGTCTCCGTTTGGATTTCGGTGGCACGATCCAGGTCGGCCCTGGTCAAAAGGCCTTCTTGAAGCAGCATCGTGCCGAGATGCCGCGCTTCGGTTGTCACAGTCTCTCCTTGCCTTCTTCCTCGTTGCGTTTCGGCAACAGGAGAGGGCGCCTTTAGAGATTCGACCCCGCCGAGTGGTCGTCCTCGACTGCACGTCGCATCGCATCAATCGGGGCGGAAAGACCCGTCCATATCTCGAATGAGAGGGCCGCCTGGGCCACGAGCATTTCCAGCCCTTCCACCACCGGAAGGCCCAGTGCTTTGGCTCGGGTCGCAGCGTGGGTCGGGTCGGCGCCGTAGGGCATTTCGAAGAGCCCGCTGGCCTGTTCAATGACCCGATCGGACAGTCCCTCCCTACCCATACCGAGAGGGGTGGCGTTCACGACCACGCGCCCGGGTAGCCCAATCCCCCACTCGACCACAGTGCCCGCCACCCCCGTGCGCTCGAGCATCCGGTGGGCCCGCTCAGGCCGTCGGGCGCTCACGGCGAGGGGCCGGCCTTCGAGCGCCAACACCGCCGCCGCCGCCGCACCGCCGGCTCCCAGGATCAGGACCCCGCCGTCGGACAGGGGTCCCCACGCCCGGCGGATGCCCTCGACGTCGGTGCTTTCACCGTGTACCACCCCGTCCACCGACAGCAATGTGTTGACGCTGTCGGCCCGCTGCGCATCTGACCCTCGAGTGTCGGCCAGTTCGGCCGCCAGGCGTTTGTGAGGCATTGTCACATTGGCTCCGTGGAGCCGGCCGTCCCGTATCTCGGCCACGGCGTCGGCCAGGCCGTCGGCATCGACCCGGCGAGCGACGTATTCGCCCTCGAGGCCGGTGGCCTGGAGAGCGGCGGCGTGCAGCCGAGGCGACAGGCTGTGCCCGACGGGGTCGCCTAGCAGCGCCAACTTCAACATGTCCCCGCCATCCTTCCGAGCCGCGGCTGCTTCGGGCTAGATAACACCGTCGGCTCGAGCCTGGGCCACTTTGGCATTGTGCTCCTCGAGCGTGGCTGAGAAACCATGGGCGCCCTCGGCGTCGACGACTACGTAGTAGTAGAACCCTGTCTCCGCCGGGTCGGCCGCCGCCTGCAGAGAGGCGCGGCGGATGGCACCGATGGGCGTCGGCACCAGGCCGGCGTATAGATAGGTGTTGTAGAGCGAGTCCCGTTGCTTGTCGGCGTCGGTCGGCACGCCCCGCTCGCCTCTGGCATAGACAAGCGCGGCATCGATGTTGAGCCCCTGGCCGATCCGCAGCCGGTTGTATACGACGCTGCTGATGAGCGGTCGGTCCTGGTCGAGTTTGGCTTCGGCCTCAATGAGGGACGCAACGATGAGGGCGTCATAAATGGCTTCGTTGGAGGTAGTTGCCGGGTCATCGACGAAGCCGAGCTCCTCTAGCCGCGACCAATCGACCGCGGCTACCCGATCTTCCATTGTCGAGACCAGCGTTCCGACGATCGTGTCGACGGAGGCGTCGGCGAAGAACTCGTAGGTGTCGGGGAAGAGCAGGCCCTCCCAATCGGCGAGGCGGTCGCCGGCCATCGACTCCGGCATCAGTGATGACCGGATGGTTCCATCTAGAAGTGGAGCAGCCAGCTCCTCTTCGGTGAACTCGGTCTGGCTGGCCAGTGAGGCGATCACCTCATCGATCCACTTCCCTTCGATGACCGTGAGACGGAAGGTGACGCCACCCGGAGGGCCCTTGGCCAGCTCTTCGATGGCCGCTTCGACTCCCATTCCGGTGATCAGCTCATAGGTGCCGGCCTTGAGCTGCGAGGTGAGGTCGCGGACGGCCAATTCGTCCACGAACTCAACCCGGGAGGAGACGATTCCCGACTCCTCCAACAAGGCGCCGATGTTGCGGGCCGTCGAGCCGCTCGGGATCTCGAGCGTAACGGTGAGCCCGGCCGCGATGTCGGAGCCGTCCTCCGGCCGCACCCGTTCACCCGCCCAGGTGCCGATCTGGACGGTGGCCAGGGCTCCGAACGTCAATAGGACGACGGCGATGAGTGGTCCCACCCAGAAGGGACGCCGGGGCGGGATCGGGTCATATTGGGGAACGACAGTTAGCTGAGTGGTCATCGCAAGGAATCTAGGTGTCCTTGCAACATAACGGTCGCGGCCATTTTGTCGCGGATATCGCGGCGCTTGTCCCGGCGCATTCCACTCTTGATCATCGCCTTCTCGGCCACCTTGCTGGTGAACCGCTCGTCCACCAGCACCACCTCAAGTCCGGTGTGGGCAGCCACTCGCTCGGCCAGCTCCCGAGCCGCTTCAGCCGAGGGCCCCTCCTCTCCGGACAGGGAGGTGGGCAGCCCAACCACGATGGCAGTTATCCCCTCGTCGACCACGATGGCATCGAGCACGCTGAGCACCGAGTCGGCCGGCACGACCTCATACGGGGTGGCAATGAGTTGTGAGGTGTCGGAGATGGCAATGCCTATACGTTTCGTCCCGTAGTCGAGACCGAGCAGACGTCCCATTCAGAGTGCGGCCAAGAGGGCGCGGATCTCGGTCCCCGCCAGCTCCAAAGCCTCCGCCAGCTCTGTCCCCTTGGGCCCGCCCGCCTGGGCTACCTCATCGTCGCCGCCGCCCCCACCGCCGACCCGAGCGGCCGGCCCGGCGATGACGGTCTTGGCTGAGATGCCCAACTTGACGAGATCGGGTGACACAACAACCACCAGCTGGGCCTTGCCCCCATTCTCGGCTCCCAGCACCACCACCGCCGGCTTCACCTTGTCTCGGGCCTGGAAGGCGAGCAACCGCAGGTCCTCGCCGGAGGCGCCGGGCACCGCCGCCACAACAACCGCCGAGCCGTTAACTCGGTCCGGATCGCCGGTGAGCGCATCGGCGGTTTCGGAACGTTGCCGGCCCTCGTAGGCGTTCAGGCGTTCTTCTTGATCCTTGGCCCTGCCCAGGAGCGCGGCCAGCGCCGGGCCGACATTTCCGACCCCCGTGTTGAGAGCCGAGGCCACGCCTTCCAGCTCACCTCGCAGCGATGAGATGTGGTCGTAGGCCGCCGACCCGGTGAGGGCTTCCACCCGGCGCATGTTCGACCCGATCGAGCCTTCACTGGTAACGATCAGTGGGCCCACCTGGCCGGTCGTGCTGGTGTGAGTGCCGCCGCACAATTCGCGAGAGAAGTCCCCGGCCTCGACCACCCGCACGGTTTCCCCATACTTGTCTCCGAAGAAGGCGATTGCCCCCATCTTCTCAGCCTCCTGCTTGGAGGTTTCGAACGCCGTCACTCGGGCGTTCTTGATGATGTGCTCATTGGCCAGGCGCTCGACTGCCAGGAGCTCATCGGGATCGAGGGCGGCGTGATGGGAGAAGTCGAAGCGGAGCCGTCCGGCCTCGACCAGCGAGCCGGCCTGCCGGGCCTGCTCCCCGAGCACCGACCGCAAGGCGGAGTGGAGCAGGTGGGTCCCGGTGTGGCTCTTGCGGATCCGTTCCCGCCGGTCGCCGTCGATTTCGGCCTCGGCCTCCTGGTCCCGCCGGATCGATCCCGAACTCACTCTGACACGGTGGCTGTTGATGCCGGGAATGGCGAACTGGGTGTCGGCCACCTGCGCTAGGCCCGTCTCGGTGCGAATGGAACCCGAGTCCCCCACCTGTCCCCCGGCCTCGGCGTAGAACGGGGTCCGATCGAGAAACACCTCTCCTTCCTCGCCCTCCTCCAGGCTTTCAACCACCTCACCGTCTCGTAGCAGCGCCACGATATGACTGTGGGAGTCCTCGAAGTCGTATCCGAGAAACTCCGTGAGATCGACCGTTCCCAGGACCTTGCGGTATTCCTCGGCTTCGGCTGCTACCCCGCCTCCCTTCCAGGCCTCGCGAGCCTGGCGGCGTTGGTCCTCCATTTCGGAGTCGAAGCCGGCCCTATCGACGGCGATGCCACGTTCAGCGGCGATCTCGGTCGTGACTTCCACCGGGAATCCATACGTGTCGTGCAGCTTGAAAGCCACCGACCCCGGCAGCTCGTCGGACACCTTGGCCAACTCGTCATCGAGCAGCTGACTGCCGGTCTCGAGGGTTCGCCGGAAACCCTCCTCTTCCCGAAGGGCGGTGTCGAGGATGTGCTGGCGCGATCCGTGCAACTCGGGATACGCCTGGTCCATCATTTCGATGGTGGCTTCGATCAGGACCGAAGTGATCGGCTCGGTCCCTCCGAGCGACCAGCCCCGCCGCACCGCCCGGCGGATCAGCCGGCGCAAGACGTATCCCCGCCCCTCATTGGACGGCACCACCCCGTCGCCGATGAGCATCGTCATCGCCCGCCCGTGATCGGCCAAGATGCGCAGGCTGACATCCACCGCTTCGTCGTCCCCATAGCGGCGATCGAGGTAGCGCTCCCCGGCCTCCCGAACGGGGGCGATGGTGTCGACGTCGAACACCGAATCCTTGTTCTGCAACACAAGAGCCACTCGTTCGAGGCCGGCACCGGTGTCGATGTTCTTGGCCGGGAGATCACCAATCACGTGATACGGCTCGTCCTGAATGTTCTGCATGAACACCAGGTTCCAAATCTCGGTGAACCGCTCGTCGTCGACGGCCGGCCCTCCTTCTTCGCCGTATTCGGGGCCCTTGTCAAAGAAGATCTCCGAGCTCGGACCACACGGACCGGGGACCCCCATTTGCCAGAAGTTCTCCTTGTCGCCCAGCCGCTGGAGGCGGCCGGGGGGCACCCCGACTGAATCGAGCCAGACCTCGGCAGCCTCGTCGTCGTCCTTATAGATGGTGTACCACAGGCGGTCGGCGTCGATCCCGAACACCTCGGTGAGAAGCTCGTAGGCATACGGAATGGCCTTCTCTTTGTAGTAGTCACCGAAGCTGAAGTTGCCGAGCATCTCGAAGAAGGTGAGATGGCGGGCG
>JAOTYB010000074.1 GCA_029862065.1 Acidimicrobiia bacterium
CGCCGAGAGCCTGGGAAGTCGCCTTCGCCAATTCCTCACCCCGGCCAACCTCCAGACGGCGGCACTGGAATCAAATCCGGTCGGTAAGCGAGTCCTATTCGCTCAGGCCAAGAAGGCCATGCTGAAGGAGACCAAAGGCAATTACCCGGCGGCCCCGGCCGCCCTCGAATGCGTGAGGATCGGACTGGAGCAGGGCATGGAAGCCGGGCTCCTGGCCGAACGAAGCGCCTTCGGCCGATTGGTGGTCTCACCCGAGTCGCATGCTCTCCGGTCAGTCTTCTTCGCCACCACCGAGCTCAAACGCGATACCGGGGTGGACAGCGAGGTTGAGCCGCGCATCGTTTCGACGGTCGGGGTACTGGGGGGTGGCTTGATGGGCGGAGGAATCGCCGCGGTCAACACCACCCGGGCGGGAGTCACATCGATCATCAAGGAAGTGGACGAGGCTGGGGTGGCCCGGGGCCTTGGCTATGTGCAAAAGGTGCTCGACGGCCAGGTGAAGAGGCGGCGAATGCAAAAGGCCGATGCCTGGCTGGCCATGCAGCGGCAGGTGAAGGGAACCACCGCCTACGTTGATCTGAGGGGAGTAGATCTGGTTATCGAAGCAGTATTCGAAGACCTGGACCTCAAGCGGTCGGTGTTGGCCGAGACGGAAGCGGTAACCGGGCCGGAGACGGTGTTCGCCTCTAACACCTCCTCGATACCGATCTCCGAGATCGCCGCCCACGCCTCACGGCCAGAGACAGTTGTGGGCATGCACTACTTCTCGCCGGTTGAAAAAATGCCGCTGCTCGAAGTGATCGTCACCCCCCAGACCGCCGATTGGGTGACGGCCACTGCCGTTGCCTTCGGGAAGCGGCAGGGCAAGACGGTGATTGTCGTTAATGATGGCACCGGGTTCTACACCACCCGCATCATTGGCCCCTACTCAACTGAGGTGCTCTATCTCCTCGAAGACGGAGCCACGATCGAAGAGATCGACGGGGCGATGGTGGCCTGGGGCTTTCCGGTCGGTCCGATCACTCTCAGCGACGAGGTGGGCATTGACGTGGGGGCCAAGATCGGCGTGATCATGGAGAAGGCCTTTGGGGATCGGATGGCTGCCCCCGATGGCTTCAGCCGGCTCACCCAAGACGATCGAAAAGGCCGCAAGAACGGGCGCGGGTTCTACTCCTATGCGGAGGGAGTGAAAGGGGCGGTGGACGAGTCTGTGTACGGCGTGCTGGGCGTAACCCCCCGCCCCGGCACGATCTCTCGCCGGGAGATCCAGGATCGTCTGGCGCTGCAGTTCGTCAACGAGGCAGCGCGGTGTCTCGAGGACGGCATCCTTCGGTCGGCCCGTGACGGAGACATCGGGGCAGTCATGGGGCTTGGCTTTCCGCCGTTCCGGGGCGGGCCCTTCCGGTGGGTCGACCACCTGGGAGTGTCAGTTGTGACAAAGCGGCTCAACGAGTTGGCCTACGCCAAAGGGGAACGGTTCCAGCCGGCCGCCCTGCTCGAAGAGATGGCCGCCAACCACCGGACGTTCCACGCGGACTAGCGGGTGCTTCCCAACAAGAGAACACGGGAACGCGCTCTCAGCCCCCTCCTAGCCTCCCCCACTTCGTGGGAGAGCTAGACGCAAGCTACGCCATCCAGCGCCTGACCAACCCGAAGGCTTGGCCCCAGGTAGCCCATCCAGACACCTCGCCTAGCCCGAAGAGCTAGACGCAAGCTAGGCCATCCAGCGCCTGACCAACCCGAAGGCTTGGCCCCAGGTAGCCCATCCAGACACCTCGCCTAGCCCGAAAGGCTAGACGCAAGCTAGGCCATCCAGCGCCTGACCAACCCGAAGGCTTGGCCCCAGGTAGCCCATCCAGACACCTCGCCTAGCCCGAAGAGCTAGACGCAAGCTAGGCCGAAGGCCTAGCCGAGGACAGAGGCGATCTGGCGAGTGGCGACGACCAATGAGTCCAGGTCTCCGCCGCCCTCCCGTGACAGGAGACCCAGGAACTCGGTGAGTCGATCATGCGCATCGGGACGAGTGCTGCGGAAGTAGTCGAGAAGGGCGGTGGCATTGTGGATCTCGGCAGCCCCCATCACCCGTTCGGCCAGGTCACGCCGCAGTTGCTGGATGTCGTGCCGCAGGGTGAGAACAGCCCAGCGCTCCCATCGGGTCTCTGCCGGGAGCTGGTTGGCTCGGGCCTCAAGCCAGGCGAGCCGGTATTTGTCACCCACCAGGAAAAAGACATCCGCCACATCGCCGATCGATCTATCCGACAGGGCAGCCAGCTCCAGAATGTCCGGAGCCTGCGCCAGCTGGTCCTGGTACGCGTGACGGCGGGCAACGTCCTCGGGAACTCCACTGGCCGTCAACGATGCCACCTCATCTTCCCGCCCAGCCCGCCACTCAGGCGGGCCCACCAGGTGAATCACCTCGGCCAACCCCTCGAAGGCCACCCGGGACGGCCCGGAAGCTTGGGCGGCCAGCACCTGTGGCTGCCGCAAATACCAGCGGGTGAGCTCTTCAACTAGCTGATCGACCCCACTCATCAGTTCGCCCCGCACCTGGGGACCGACCGACGCATCGAGGTCTTCCACCGCCTGCCAGCGTTCCTCGGCGCCGGTCAGAATGAGCGCCGCCTGGTAGGCCCGCACCACCTCGGCCGGCGAAGCGCCGGTCTCGATGCCCAGCCGACTTACGAAGGTGATCCCTTCGAAGTTGACCACTCGATTGGCGACACGAGTAGCGATGATCTCTCGCCGCAACGGATGCTCGGCGGCCAGATGGCTGAACCTCTTGACGATGGGCTCGGGGAAATACTCCATGAGGTCGTCGGCAAACTCGAGGCCATCCGGCACGTCTGAACGCAGAAGCGTCGCCCGTAGCCACCGCTTGGCGTACGCCAATAGAACGGCAAGCTCGGGCCGCTCCAGACCGCGGCGCTGCCGGCTCCGCTCCACCAGATCATCGGAGGAGGGCAAGTACTCGATTGCCCGGTCAAGCATCCCCTCTTCTTCGAGCAACTTCATGAGGTCGTCATAGGCGTCGAGGTTGTCCGCGCTCCGGCCTACTTCCTGGGAGAGGATCTGGGCCTGGAGGAAGTTGTCGTAGACCACCCGGTCCGTCACATCACTCGTCACAGCCGATATCACCCCGGCCCGCTCCTCAGCGGCCAGCTCTCCGCGCTCGGCGGCCAGCCGGAGCAGAACCTTCAGGTTGACTTCGCGATCGGAGCAGTCGACCCCGCCCGAATTGTCGATGAAGTCGGAGTTGATACGACCGCCCCGAGCGGCATACTCGATCCGCCCGAGCTGCGTGAACCCGAGGTTCCCGCCTTCGCCTACCACCCAGCAGCGAAGGCTCTCGCCGTTCACACGGACAGAATCGTTTGAACGATCGTCTGCCTCGGCATCGGTCTCGGTGGTTGCCTTGACGTACGTGCCGATCCCGCCATTCCACAACAAGTCGACGGGGGCCAGCAGAATGCCCCGCACCAGCTCAGCAGGAGTGAGCGTTTCCACGTCGAGCTCGAGCGCCCGACGGGCCTCCTCGGAGAGCTCGATCTTCTTGGCATCCCTCGCGAACACTCCCCCTCCCGGCGAAATGACATCTCGATCAAAGTCGTCCCAGCTCGACCCTGGCAGGTCATACAGGCGGCGTCGCTCGGCAAAGGTGGCTGCCGCATCGGGGGTCGGATCGAGGAAGATATGGCGATGATCGAAGGCGGCGACGAGCAACAGATGCTCGGACTGCAGGAGGCCGTTACCAAACACATCACCGGACATATCCCCGATCCCCACCACCGATATCTCCGTCGTCGTGGCGTCGGTGCCGAGGTCATGGAAGTGGCGCTTGACGGACTCCCACGCTCCCCGGGCAGTGATCGCCAGGG
This sequence comes from Acidimicrobiia bacterium, assembly GCA_029862065.1. GTDB lineage: Bacteria > Actinomycetota > Acidimicrobiia > Spongiisociales > SHLN01 > SHLN01. The sequence continues at coordinate 3,876 of JAOTYB010000074.1, forward strand.
CCTTGTGGTCGTAACCCGTGGATCCACCGGAGGCGAAGGCGTCTCCCAGCCAGAAGCCGTACTCCTCGGCGATGGCGTTGGCCGTGTCAGAAAACCGGGCAGTCCCCCGATCGGCGGCTACCACCAGGTAGGGGTCGTCGTCATCGTGGGCTCGTACCCGATCGGGACGAACTACCTGGCCGCCGACCAGATTGTCGGTTAGATCGAGCAGACCCCGGATGAACGTCGTGTAGGCATCGGCGACCGCCGCCCCTACCCCCTCGGCGCCCGGTGGGCGCCGAAGCACGAACCCGCCCTTGGCCCCACCGGGAACAATGATGGCGTTCTTCGTACGCTGGGCCTTCATGAGGCCGAGCACCTCGGTGCGGTAGTCCTCCAGCCGCGATGACCACCGGATCCCCCCGCGAGCAACCATTCCCCCGCGCAGATGAATGCCCTCTACGTGCGGGGCGTGCACATAGATCTCATAGAGCGGGTGCGGCTCGGGCATATCCGGCACGTCGGCCGAACGGAACTTGAGGCTGAGATAGCGCCGGTCGGGTCGATAGGCGTTCGTCCGCACAGTGGCCTCGATCAGCTCGACCAGGGCCCGCAAGATGAGGTCTTGATCGAGGGACCGAACCCCATCGAGGTCGGCCAGTATGTCGGCTGCCACTCCCTCGCCGTCTACGGCCTCCAGGTCGGGGTCGAACCGGTGCTCGAACAGCTTCACCAGCTTCTCGGCGATTTTCGGGTGTTCGACCAGGGCATCGTTCATGTAGTCGTTGGTGAACCGGGGCCGCACCCGCCGCCAGTACGTGCGGTAGGCGCGGAGGATCCCGACCTGGCGGCGATTGAGCCGGGACACGGTTATGAGCCTGTCGAGGGAGTCGAATTCATCGCCGGACTCGAGGACCCCGGCCACCGCCTCGGCAACACGATCGGCGCACGTCTCCAGATCGAGGAGCCCACCTGCCGGGCCGCGCACGCCGAAGTCATGGATAAGGATCCCGGCGCCTTTGCCGATCAGCCGGGTCGGGACCTCCTCAACCACCCGCAGACCCAATGCCTCGAGAATCGGGAGGATGGCCGACAGCTCGAGCTTCCCACCGGCCGAGAGAACAGCCACCCGGGTCAAGGGATCGGAGGGGTGTACGTCGTTCTGCAAGCCGACGACGACCTTGGCAGCCTGCTGAGTGAGCTTTTCGATCATCGCCAGATCGCCCGCCGCTATCTCCAGGCGGGTTGACGTCTTGTAGTAGTCGGGCATGTGCGGTGCCCACCGGTCGACCAGGCCCTCACCGTCGGGCCCGAAGCGGTCGGCTACGACCTCGGCCATCCGGTCCTCCCAGGTGCGGGACAATTCAATGACTTCTTGTTGGAGCGGCTCGAACGGAACGTCGGGCACCCGTCCACCGGCAACCCAGACCGTGAAGTGAATCCGAGCCGGACCGCCCTCACCGAGTGACAGCTGGTAATCGACGTTCGATCCCTCGAATCGCTCCAGGAAGAGACGCTGGAGCTTGCGGCGGAGCCATGCCGAAAACCGGTCGCGAGGCATCACCACCAACAACGAGACGCTTCGCTCCAGCATGTCGGGATGCACGAACAACCGCACTCGCTCGCGCTCGGCCGATGCTTGCAGTGCATGGATGCTTTTCCGCAGGTCGTCGACCGACATCGACCACAGCTCGTCCTTGGGGAAGCTATTGAAGAGCTGGACCATGGCCTTGTGGTCATGGGAACCATCGATGAGGTCATCCTCCTCGAGTACCTGTCCGAGCTTGCCGTGCAAGATGGGAATGGAGGCAGCTTCCGACATGTAGGCGCGGGAGGTGAACAGCCCAATCATCCGGGCCTCCCCGATGACGGTGCCGTCCGGGCCAATGTGGCGGACCCCGATGTAGTCCATGCGGTCGCGGCGGTGCACGGTTGATATCCGATTGGTTTTGCTGATCACCACGAGAAAGCCGTCCATGTAACGATCGGCTAGATCGTCAGGCAGCTCAGACACCGGAACCGGCGAGGAGAACCGCGACGTCGCGGGGTCGTGCAGTATGCCAAGACCAGTGCCGGGCACAATCGACAGGTAGCGGTCGTCGCCCGATCCCCCGAAGGCATACTCTCGATAGCCAAGGAAGATGAAGTTGAGGTCGAGCAACCAGTCGAGAAAAGCCTCCGCCTCGACTACCGAGCGTTCGGGATAGCGATGAGCTCCCTGGCGGGCCACTTCCTTCATCCGTTCAACCGCTTGGCGCATCGGTTCGAAGTCCCGCACGGCGGCTTTCACGTCGGCGAGCACACTGCGGAGAGCTCCGTCCAGCTCTTTGGCGGCCTCCGGTGACAGCTGCTCCTTGAGTTGGTAGTGCTGAATGGCTTCGCGATGTGGGGCCGACCGAGCCGGCGTCACATCGGTGAGGCGGCCCTCGGGAGTCCGCACCACCCCAACGACGGCATGAGCTTCGGTAACTACCGCGTACCCGAGCGTCTCGACCGCCCCGGTCACGGAGTCGACGATGAACGGCGAGTCGTCCACGTTGATCTCGATCACTGTGCCGGCTGCCTCGTAGCCGTCCGTCTCGAGGGAAGGCTGGAACACCCGAACGTGGAGGGCGTCGGTTTCCCGCTGCTCGATGAACGCGTACACGCTTTCCACCTGAGCAAAAACAGCTTCGTCAGACTGAGCTTCGAGGTAGGCGTCGGGCAAACGACGCAGGAACGCTTGCGAGAACTCCGCCAGGGCACCGTCATGCTGCGGATCGGTTGCCGGCGGCCCAGGCGTTTCGGCTTCAGTCGAGCTCACAGCCGAACGTTACCCGCCCCCCGTCCGCTGCGACGGCATCGGTACCCGTTCTACTTCGGCTGCATCCGGATGCCGCCGTCCATCCGGATGGTCTCCCCATTCATGTAGTCGTTCTCGATGAGGTGATAGGCGAGGTGGGCGTATTCGTCCGGTCGCCCAAGCCGGCTGGGAAACAACACCTGGGTAGCCAGCGACTCACGGGCCGGTTCGGGAAGTCCGGCCAGCAACGGCGTGTCCATGATGCCCGGGGCGATGGTATTCACCCGGATCCCCACCACGGCCAGGTCGCGGGCAATCGGCAAGGTCATTCCAACGATCCCGCCCTTGGAGGCCGAGTAGGCCGCCTGGCCGATCTGACCGTCGTAGGCAGCCACCGAGGCCGTGTTGACGATGGCTCCCCGTTGCCCGTCGGCCAGTGGGGCCGTCTGTGCAATGGCAGCTGCCGCCAGGCGAATGACGTTGAACGTGCCGATCAGGTTGATGGCGACGACTTTCTCAAAGAACGACAGGTCGACCGGTGAGCCGTCGCGATTGAGCGTGCGAGCCGGGGGGCCGATGCCGGCACAATTCACCACCACCCGCAGGTCGCCCATCTCAGCTGCCGCCTCCACCGCGGCGGTCACGTCGGCGCCCGAGGTGACATCGACGTGGAGAGCTGCTCCCGAGATCTCGCCTGCCACCGAATCGGCCGCCTCGTCCTGCACGTCGGCGATGAGCACCCGAGCGCCCTTCGACGCCAACCGCCTGGCGGTAGCAGCACCGAGCCCCGACGCACCTCCCGTTATCAACGCGACTACACCGTCAACCTTCATTTCAACCCCTTACCGGTTACCTGATCCCAAGCTAGCCCCACCACAGACCGCCGAAATCCTCTATCGGCAGCGGGAGCCAACCAGCACGCTGGAGGAGATCATGGGTTCGCTGATTCCGTCGGAAATGTGGGACTGGTCGAGGCACTGGCCGCTAGTTGTGAAGGCCGCGGTAGTAGCCGCGGTGCTGTTTGCGATCATCGTGCTGGTCACCGTGTTCTAACCGCTAGCTGCTCAGGTACTCCCGGTACCAGAAGTAACTGTCCTTGGGCAGCCTGGTCTGATCGTCGGCGTCCACCCACACGAGGCCAAATCGCTGGGTGTAGCCGCTCGCCCATTCGAAGTTGTCCAGCAGGCTCCATACGAAGTAGCCGTCCACCGGCACCCCGGCCGCCCGGGCCTCGTCGAGAGCGTCGATGTGGCGAGCGATATATCGAATGCGGCGCTCGTCGTGAATGCCACCCTCTGCGTCCGGTCCCTCCGAATAGCTGGCGCCGTTCTCGGTGACCAGGATGGAGCCGGGGGCGTAATCCTCGTGGATACGTTGCAGGAATGACACGAGGGCGGCGGGAGTGATCGGCCAGCCCATCTCCGTGTACCCCTCGGGCGCAGGCGCACCCGGCTCTACCCCTGTGAATTCGGTCTCGTCGGAGCCGGCCCGAATCGCCAGGCTCGTGTAGTAGTTGACGCCAAGGAAGTCGATCGGGGCCGCCACCTCGTACAGATCACCATCAGCCACAAAGGGGAGGGATCCCTTCGGCAGGTATCCCCGGTCGCGATAGGCGGCGATGGTGTCCTCGGGGTACCCCTTCCCAAACAGGGGATCGAAGAACCAACGGTTGCGGAATCCGTCGAAGTGCCGGTTGGCCGCTACGTCGTCCGGCTTATCGCTCGCCGGCGTCGTCGGGCGACAATCGATGGCCACTCCAACCGACGCCCCGGGACTATTGGCCCGAATAACCGGAACTGCTCGGCCGTGGGCCAGCAACAGGTGATGACCAACGGTCAAGGCTTCGAGGAAATCGGTCCCGCCGGGCGCGAATATCCCCTCCTTGTGACCGAGGAAGGCAGCCACCCACGGCTCGTTTTGGGTGATCCACTGGCTCACCCGGCCTCCAAGGGCCCGGGACGTGACGTCGGAATACTCGACGAAGGCGTCGACCGTGCCCCGATTACGCCATCCCCCACGTTCCTCGAGAGCCTGTGGCAGATCCCAGTGATACAAGGTGACGTAGGGATCGATCCCGGCCGCCCGCAGGGCATCGATCAGGCGGCTGTAGAACTCAAGCCCCGCTTCGTTCACCTGGCCGGTCCCCTGCGGAAGCACCCGTGACCAGGCAATTGACAACCGATAAGCGGTGACCCCGAGATCGGCCATCAGCGCGACGTCTTCCTCCCACCGCCGGTAGTGGTCACAGGCAACGTCACCCGTGCTGCCATCGAGAATCCGGCCGGGTTGGTGGGTGAACCGATCCCAGATCGACTCCCCTTTTCCATCCGAGTCGTGTGACCCTTCGATCTGGTAAGCCGAGGTCGCGACCCCCCAGGCGAAGGCGTCGGGAAAGGAACTGCGAGGGCGAGCGGAAACAGGCATCGCCGGATGCTAGACCCGCAAGTGTCCCTGGCCCGCCAGCAACACCGCCACGGTCGCTGACACCACCTCCCCTACCTGGAGCTGCGAAGCAGCTCCAGAGCAACGCCGCAGCCGTCGCCGATACCCCCTCTCCCAGCCGAGGCTGCGAAGCAGCTCCCG
>JAOTYB010000231.1 GCA_029862065.1 Acidimicrobiia bacterium
GGCTTCCACCGCCGCCCGGCGGGCCTCGAACTCGTCGTCGCTGAGAGCAGGCTCGGCTCCGTCGAACACTCGCAGGATGGCGACGTCGCCCTCCGGTACCGAGTTCAGCACGTGATGCGGGCTGCCGTTCGGCCCTCCGAGGGAGGCAGCGGGCTGAAGCCCGACGACCAGACCAACCAGGGGGCCGTCAGGGGGACCTAGGTCGAGGAGGTCCTGGTTGGCTCGGGAGAGCTGTTTCGAAGGGCGGGGGCCGCCGGCTTCCAGCTCGAGCTCGTCGTTGAGGTCAACCGCGTGACGGGGAATGAAGGCGACCACGGTGCGGCCGAGGGCCAGGGCGGCCAGGTCGGGGTCCGGAAGCGTCAGGGAATCGGCCATCACACCGCCCTGGCGTACAACCACCAGGCGCCGGCCACCAGAATCACCATGGCGGTGACCAGCGAAGCGATAATGAGGTAGCGGGTCTGCATAGCCGTCACGATATCGCCCTCCCGGGAGCTGCGACCCCTCCCGCTTGCGGGAGGGGCGAGGGGTGGGGTGAGAGCGCGTTCCAGTGTTCTCTCGAAGTCCAGCATGCGACGCGCCCTCGGTGTCACCACGAGGAGTCCCTGCGGGTGGTGCGCGCCAACCTTCTGGGTTCTCGGCGTCGTGGTGAGTGCACCGGTCCCTTCGCCACCGAAAGGCTTCCCGGTTGGTCGTAAACACCCTCAAGAGATGGAGCACAGGAACGCGCAAGCAGCGCAAAGCGTTGCCCACCCCCCTCCTAGCCTCCCCCACCTTCGGTGGCGGAGGTAACCAACCCCTCCTCCGGGGGGAGAGACGGGCTCGAGGCGAAGCCACTCCGTTTCACTAGTCTCAGATTCGCTCAGGAGGTTGGTGCTGTGTACGACGTTGTCATCATTGGGGGCGGGCCCGGCGGATACGCGGCCGCCTTGTACGCCCACAACTTCGGACTGACCGTCGCCCTCGTCGAGAAGGAGCGGGTCGGCGGCACCTGCCTTATCCGCGGCTGCATCCCGGCCAAGGCGTGGCTGGAGTCGGCCGACGTGTTCACCACCGTTTCTCACGCCGCCGAGTTCGGAGTCCATGCCTCGCCCCCAACTTTCAATTGGGAGGAGGGCCTGGCCAGAAAGAACCGGGTGGTCGACCAGCTCGTCAACGGCCTCTCCGGGCTGCTCAAGAAGCGCAACGTGGATGTGTTTGATGGCTACGGGCGCCTGGCCGGGCCGGGCAAAGTGGTGGTTGAAACCTCCGACGGAACGGTCGAGCTCGAAGGTCGCAACACCATCCTGGCCGTCGGCTCGGTGCCGCGCTCGATACCCGACTACGACTTCGATGGCCAACGAATCCTCAGCTCCGACCATGCCCTCGAGTGGGACCGTGACCCAGGGCGGGTGGCGGTAATCGGTGCCGGCGCCATTGGCTGCGAATTCGCATCGCTGCTCGGCGACCTCGGCAACGAGGTTCACCTCTTCGAAATGCTCGACCAGGTGGTCCCCGGTTCCGACCCGCAAGCCGCCCGCTCGCTGCAGCGGCAGCTAGCCGGCCGCGGCATCGAGATCCGCACCAGCGTCTCGGTAGGGCCTCCGAGCGTCGGCCAAGGCGGCATCACCGTTCCGTTTGGTGACGAGTCGGTAGAGGTTGACGCGGTCCTGGTGGCCGTTGGCCGGGCACCTCGCACCGGTGATCTCGGCCTGGAAGCAACCAAGGTCGAGTTGGATCGGGGATACGTCATCGTCGATTCGGCGACCCAGGAAACCGCCGAGCCGGGGGTCTTCGCAGTCGGCGACATCGTGGCCGGCACTCCCCAGCTGGCCCATGCCGGGTTCGCCGAGGCGATTGCCGCGATCACCTACATCGCCACCTCCGAGCCAAGCCCGGTCAACTATCGGGCGATTCCGCTGGTCGTCTATACCCATCCCGAGTTGGCCTCGGTCGGACTCACCGAGGCCCAGGCCCTGGAGCTCGGCTATGAGATCGAGAAGACGTCACACACCTTGGCGGGCGTTGGCCGCGCCATCATCCGGGGCAAGGCGCAGGGCCTGGTCAAGATCATTGCGGCCAAGGACGGCCCCATCATCGGAGCCACCGTGGTGGGGCCGGACGCCGGCGAGATGATCCACGAGCTCATGTACGCCGTCGGGTGGGAGGCGTTGCCCAGCGAGGCAGCTGCGTTTGTTCATGCCCATCCCACGCTGGCCGAAGCGGTGGGAGAGACACTGATGGCGGCGGCGGGAAGACCGCTTCATTGATGTGCGTTGCACAGGTGCGTAGCCTGTTTATCTCCACCAAGGGAGCCGAGTAGCCATGACCGTCGTTTCGATGCCCCAGCTGGGTGAAACCGTCACCGAAGGAACCATCCTCCGGTGGATGAAGCAGCCAGGTGACACTATTGCCATCGATGAAGTGCTGGTTGAGATCTCCACGGATAAGGTCGACACCGAGATCCCCTCTCC
>JAOTYB010000232.1 GCA_029862065.1 Acidimicrobiia bacterium
GCATCATCATCTGGGTGGTCATTCAGGGCGGACTCCCGTTCAACCAGAAGCTCCTCACCTTCGCTCTGCTGGTGGGTGGCGGCTTCCTCGGACCCGACGCTTGGCTCAATCGCAAGATGGCCGAACGTAGCGACGCCATTCTTCGCCAGCTACCGGACATTCTCGATCTGCTGGTTATCAGCGTGGAAGCCGGTTTGGGATTCGACCAGGCGATGGCCCGGGTGGTGGCAGTGGTTCCCGGACCGCTGTCCGACGAGTTTCAGCGGATGATTACCGAGACCCGGGTGGGCGTGGCCCGCAAGGACGCCATGCGCAGTTTGCGAGACCGTACCGACGTTGAGGAGCTTCGCGGGTTTCTGCTGGCAATGATGCAGGCCGACAGCTTCGGTGTGTCGATCGCCCGGGTGCTGCGGGTACAGGCCGAGGAGATGCGAATCAAGCGCCGCCAGCGGGCACAGGAGAAGGCGTACGCCGCTCCTGTCAAACTGGTCGGCCCCCTCATGCTGCTTATTTTCGCCTTCCTAACCATCTTGCTCGGTCCAGCCGGCCTCCGCATTTCCGACACCGTCCTGTTCTAGGCGGGCACCGCCGTGCTCGGCCGCCTCTCCGTCCGCCACCTATTCGTCATGGTGCCCATCGTGGGCATCGTGGCGGCATCCGGCCGGGCCCTCACCGACAACTCGTTTCTCTGGCACGTCCGGGCCGGCACGGTGCAACTCGATGCTGGCGAGGTGTTGCGGGCCGATCCCTTCTCGTTCACCGCCGGGGGTGAGGCCTGGCGAACGCAATCCTGGATCGCCGACCTTGGCTACGGGGTGCTCGAGCGCGCCACGGACGGTCTCGCCTGGGTGTGGCCGATGATCGCTCTCACCATGCTGGCGACCGCAGTGCTCATCGCGGTGGCGGTGTATCGGGACTGCCCGAACCCGCTGGCCACCGCCGTAGTGCTCTTCTTCCTCGTGTGGCTGCTCCTGCGCACGCTGGTACCTCGGCCGGTGATCTTTAGTCATCTGCTGTTGGCGGCCCTCATCGTGGCGCTCGGTCACCCACGGGTGCGTTGGGCGATCCCACTGCTCGTGTGGGTGTGGGCCGGAGTACACGGATCCTTTGTCATCGGAATCGGGCTGGTAGTGCTGGAAGCGCTGCGGTCGCAACGACGAGAGCTGTGGCGCACCGCGGCTCTGAGTGCGGTGGCAGCCTCCTTCACGGCCCACGGTCTGGCGCTGTGGGGGGTGCTCGGAGCCTTCGCCGCCAACCGGGGGGCGCTGGATCTGATCTCCGAATGGGCCTCGCCGGACTTCACCGATACCACGGTCGCTCCGTACGCCCTCTTCGTTGTTGCAGTCCTGGTGGCGGCTGCCCGCGGGAAGATCTCTAGCCGCGATCTCATCGTTGTGGTCCCCTTCGCCCTGTTTGGCCTGACGAGCTATCGGGCACTTATACCGGCGGCCCTGGTCTTGGCACCATGGGTTGGACGGGCGATCGAGGTGCCCACCACCGGTACGCGGCAGGAGTCGGGAGTCCTGAATGGGGCATTGGCAGTCGGTCTCATCGTCGTCGCTGTGTTGGCGGGAGCGGTCCGCGCCGAGTCGACTCCCGACCCGGACCGCTTCCCGGTGGCCGCCGTTGAAGCCGTGGCTGAGGGAAACCTGTTCCACGACGATTCAGCGGGCGGCTACCTCATCTACCGGGAGTGGCCGGATCGGCTGGTCTACATCGACGATCGAGCTGAGCTGTACGGGACGGACCGGGCGAGGGAGTTCGCCCGAACCCGGGCCGGGCAAAGCGGTTGGCTCGACACGTTTGCCAGGCACGATATTCACCAGGCTCTGCTGGAAGCCGACGCCACCGGGTTGCAGGAGGTATTGGGGGCGTCCGGATGGGTTGAGGCCTATCGGGACGACTCGTTCGTGGTGTTGGTCGATCAGTAGGCACCGGGGTTGATGGGACTTTTGGGTCGCCCGACCTATGGAACGCGAAAACCATTTGACCGAGTATGTAGGGGATAGCTCGCACACCAAGGAGAAACATCATGCTCGACCTCTGGGTCAGGTTTCAGAACAAGATTGAGGGTGACGAAGGCGCAAGCCTCGTCGAGTACGCCCTCTTGCTGGTACTCATCGCCGTTGTGGCCATCGTGGTCATCACGCAGGTCGGGACGAACACGTCCTCAACGTTCGGTGAGGTCAACAAGGCGCTCGAGAAGTAACTCAGCGTTAACTAAGACTCAAAGGTCCGGGTGGGAAACCACCCGGATTTTTGTTTGTCCGGGGGAAGGCGCTCGCTTTGCTCGCTTTCCGGTGTCCGGTGCTCGCTTTGCTCGCTTTCCGGTGTCCGGCGCTCGCTTTGCTCGCTTTCCGGTGTCCGGTGCTCGCTTTGCTCGCTTTCCGGTGTCCGGTGCTCGCTTTGCTCGCTTTCCGGTGTCCGGCGCTCGCTTTGCTCGC
>JAOTYB010000233.1 GCA_029862065.1 Acidimicrobiia bacterium
GGGCCGCCAGGTCCGAAGCGATGTGCCCCAGCCCGTAGGCGGTCGATTCCAGGAGGGCCCTGGTTACGGCACCAACACCGTGGGAGATGTGGAGGCCGGTGATCTCTGCTCGAAGTCCCAGGTTCCAGCGCGGTGCCCGCTCCCCCTCCAGGAAGGGAAGCACCATGACTCCCTCGGCGCCCGCAGGACTGTCTGCGGCAAGATCGAGTAGCTCGGACACCCCACGCCCGGTGACCTGCGACCACCAGTCGAGCATCGCACCGTGGGCCGCCACCGGCCCACCGATGATGTACACGCCGGGAACGTGGCTCGCCATTCCGAAAGTGAGGGCGTCGGGGTGGTCCTCAGTCCTGACCGCTACACCGAGACCACCGGTGGTGCCTCCCGGGTCGAACCCTTTGCCTGGGACGTCGATCCCACATCCCCACGCCGTCATGTAGGCATCGTTGGCGCCGGCCGCCAGCGTGATGCCGCCGGGGATCCCGTGTTCGCCGTTGGTCTCGCCTACTGCGCTCCCCACCGCGATGGGCTCCCCGAATCCCTCGAGCGGGCCGGACCCGGGCCACAGACTCTGCGAGTCGTCGCGGCCGCCAAGGCGGGCCGTCATCCAATCCCAGAGCTGGCGCGGCTGGATGTGATCGCCGAAGGTCTCACGCAACACGGCCACCTGCGAGAAGTGTTGGTCCGGCGGGCCATCCGCGGCCCCGGCTTGGTGGCGGAAAGTGAGAGCGCGTTCCCCGGTGGCGGCGACGGTCGTCGGTCCCTGCCCTCCGATGCAGATCGCGACAGGTTCGACATCGAGGCCGCCGATCGCCTCGGCAGCCCCGACCAGCCACGAGGCGGGATCCGCCTCGCCGATGGCAAGGTCGTCCGGCGGGTATCCCGCAGTGGCGCTCGTCACGACGGCCCCGGACCTGGTCACGGCAACGGCCCGCGCCGAGCTGCTCCCGACGTCCAGCCCGACAACGACCGGCTCAGTCATCCGGGGTCGGTGGCTCCACGAAGACACGGAATGTCGGCTCGCTCGTCACCAGCTTGAGGGCGTCCGTCACCGTCTCGAAGTCGTAGGTCGCTGTAACGAGTGAGTCGAGATCGTCGGCGAGAATCCCCGACCGGATGTACGCCGAGCCCAGCTGCCAATCCTGGGGTTCCTGGCTGAACGCCCCGACGATCGCCACCTCTTCACGATGTGACTTGTCGGCACCTACCGTCGCCGGCAGCTCCTTGTCGAAGGCGCTGTACAGCACGACCGTGCCGCCGGGGTCGGCCATCTCGACGGCAAGGTCGACTCCGCCCATCGCGGTGACGAAGATGACATCCTGCTTCCCACCGACTTCGAGGGCTTCTTCGGGGGTAGCCGTCCAGGTGGCGCCTGCCTGTTTGGCGAGGTCGAGCCGCTCTTCGGAGATGTCGATGACACCGATGCTCGAGGCGCCGCCGATGCGGGTGAGTGCCAGATGGAGCCGCCCCATGAACCCACCACCGATGATGGCAACGCGATCGCCCGGCTGGAAGCCGCCTTGGCGCAAAGAGTGAACGCAGCAGGCGATGGGCTCGCCCATCGCTGCGTGGTTGATCGGAGCATCGCCGACGGGGTACACCGACTTGGCCTCGATAGCCACCCGTCCCGCGAAGCCGCCGAACGAGACGGTCCCATCTTGCAGTTTGCGGCCCTGGCGCGACCGGCACAGCGCGGTTTTGCCACGGCGGCACGGCGCACAGGTCCCGCACCGGGTGAGCAGGTCGATGGTTACGCGGTCCCCCACCTGGGGTGATCCCTCGAGGCCGTCGACCGCCGCCCCGACCTTGGTGACGACACCAGCCGACTCGTGACCCGGTGCCACCGGGTACCACTGCTTGTCGCCTGCGAACAGACGACGTTCGAAGGTGCAGATGCCGCAGGCACCTATGTCGACCAACACCTGCTCGGGGCCCGGCTCCGGCGATGGCTCGGATCGAACCTCTACCTCGCCCACTCCAGTGAACACAACAACTTCCACGATGCCTCCCGATCGCTAGGACCGCGCTCCGCCATGGTTCGAGCAGCTACGGCCGGCCACTCCTATGGTCATACGGTCAGACCATAGTACCGTCGCTGGTGGCTGCGGTCTCCTCCCCGGCTATCCCCAGGAGACCTCGCCCGTCTTGATACTCACCGACTTCTGGTTGAGGAACTCGTACATGGCGTCGGGTCCCTCGCTCATGCCATGGCCGCTCGATTTGTAGGGGGAGCGGCTCACCTCGAAGGCGGCCGTGTAGTAGTGATTGACGAAGACCTGGGCCGCCTCGAGGGCCTGGGCGACGGCGTGAGCCCTGGTCACGTTCTCCGTCCACACCGCCGACGCCAACCCGAACGAGGAGTCGTTGGCCTGTGCGATCGCCTCGTCCTGGGTCTCGAACGAAGACACCGCCAGCACGGGGCCGAAGATCTCCTCGCGGGCG
>JAOTYB010000075.1 GCA_029862065.1 Acidimicrobiia bacterium
GGCTCCGCCCGAAACGACCCCCTCCACCCGGCTGCGTACTTCCGACAGCGCGACATGGGGCATGCGTACGTCGAACTTGTGCGGGACGCCGCGCCGGGACACCGCTTCGGTTAGGGCTTCGCGGAACAGCCACAGCTCATCTCCCGCAGTCGGATTGGGGGCAACCACCGCCGGCAGGTCGCCGACCACCGCAGCCAGCCCCGCCGATGGATCCGACTCCGACCGGCACTCCACCAGCAACAGCCACTCCGCACTCAACGGAGCCGAGCGGCCAATTCCCGCCGCAGCGAGCGCAACCTCGCGAGCGCCAAAGAGCTCCATGGCGTACACCGAGGGAAGGGCCTGAACGGCACCGGCTAGCGGCACGAGACGATCCGGAGGGACCTCGATCAAGGCCACTGCGGTAGTGGGAGGATCAACGTCGATCTGAAGGGTGGCGTGGGCCACTACGGCCAGGATCCCTTCGCTCCCAGGCAAGTGTGCGAGCAGCGTGTTCGCCGGGTCCCCCGGGTCGACCTCTTGCAGGGAAGGCAGGTAGCGGCCATCAGCCAGCACCACCCCGGCGTCAAGAAGCTGGTCACCCATCGGCCCGAAACGAACCACGTTCATGCCGCCGGCGTTGGTGGCGATCATCCCGCCTATGGTTGCCGAGTCGCGAGCGGCGGTGTCGACCCCGAAGCTGGCGCCGATTGAGGCGGCCGCCTTCTGCACCCGGGCCAGAGTTGTGCCGCCGCCCGCCTGCACTGCTGAGTCAGAGAGCACCTGCACGTTGCCCAGCCGGGCGATGCTCACCACCACCTCCCCGGCCAGGGGGACGCTTCCCCCGACCATCCCGGTGTTGCCACCCTGGACCACCACCGGCTGCCCAGCGGCATGGCAGAGTGCTATCACACCGGAGAGTTCCTCGATAGAGCCGGGCCGAACCACCGCCGGGGTCTGGCCCCGATAGCGGCCGGTCCAGTCCACTTCGTAACCGGCCCGTAGGTCCGGGTCGGTGAGGCAATGGTCGAGGCCCACCACGCCCACCAGGTCGTTAATCAACATTCCGGCACCCTACCGATGGCTGGTACCGTCAGAGCATGAAATCCCCCCTTGCTCCCCCAACTCGTCTGCTGCTCGGTCCCGGCCCTTCCCCGGTTGATCCTTCTGTTCTGGAGGCGCTGGGCAAGCCGGTGCTCGGCCATCTCGACCCTGCGTTCATCGCCATCATGGATGAAACCAGCGACCGGCTCCGGCAGGTGTTCCGCACCCGCAACCCGTTGACCTTTCCGGTTTCGGGCACGGGCAGCGCCGGCATGGAAACGGCCCTGGTCAACATCCTCGAGCCGGGTGACCGGATCGTTATCGGGGTCAACGGTGTCTTCGGTGCCCGCATGGCAGATGCGGCCAGACGGGCCGGCGCCAAGGTCACCATGGTCGATGCCCCGTGGGGCCAACCGATCGAGCCCGATGCCCTGGCCAGTGCGGTGCGCACCGACAAGCCCAAGGCCGTCGCCCTCGTCCACGCCGAAACCTCCACCGGCGTCCGGAGCTCAGTCGATCTGGTCCGTCGCGAGATAGGCCCCGCGCCCCTGCTCATCGTCGATTCGGTCACCGGACTCGGCGGAATCCCGTTGGAGGTCGACAAGTGGGGCATCGATGTGTGCTTCTCGGGAACCCAGAAGTGCCTGAGCGTCCCTCCCGGATTGGCCCCCATCACCTTCTCACCCCGGGCGGCCCAGGCGGTCGCCGACCGCAAGACCCCCGTGCAGTCCTGGTATTTGGACGTCACGATGCTCCGCAAGTACTGGGAGGAGGGCGAGGGCGGCCGCGCCTATCACCACACTGCTCCCATCTCCATGATCTACGGACTGTGGGAAGGCCTTCGGCTGGTGCTGGAGGAAGGGCTGGAGGACCGTTGGATCCGACACCAGGAAGTCGGCGAGTTCCTCCAGGCCGAGCTCAAAGAGATGGGCTTCAAGCTGTTCGCCGCCTCCGGCCATCGGCTCCCCCAGCTGACCTCCGTCACACTGCCGAAGGGAGTGAGCGACGACCTGCGGGGACGACTGCTCAACGACTTCGATATCGAGATTGGCGGCGGACTCGGCGATGTGGCCGGGAAAATGTGGCGAGTCGGCCTCATGGGTTTCGGCGCCAAAAAGGAGAACGTCATACGCCTCGTTCAGTCGATCCGGGCGCTGATCTAGGGAGTACCCGTCGGAACGCGGCGGCGGCCCCAGCTGCGGATACGGGGCTCCTGATGGTCGGGGGCCGACCGGTCGGATGACCACGGTGCATAGGGCGCCATCGTCAGATCGGCCAGCTGCAACAGCACCGTGTCGTAGTTGACCCGCCACCCGGCCCAGTCGATCCAAGCCTGATCCTGGTCGGCCAGCATCGGCACGCCCGCCTCACGAAGACGTTCGTACATGTCGTCGAACTCCTGTCGGCTGATGCTGATGGGGTCGGTCTGCTGGGGATCGGGGTCGTAATCGATCTCGAAGAAGTCGGCGATGCGACGCAGGGCGATGAAACCGGCTCGCACACATAGCTGGGGCTCGGGTTGGCGCGGCTGATCGACACTCGACACCACCAGGGCGGCCGCGTCCAAGATCGTTCCGGCGGCCGTGACCCAATGATGCTCGGGCATGGGCGACCGGAAGAAGTTGAGAGCCGGGTAAGAGGTATGTGACTCCTGGATCTCGATGAACCACTTCTCCCACTCGAGCCAGGTTTCCGGCATCTGCCCCAACCGGCCGATCGAATACAGCCGGGTGATGAATACCTCGGCGGACGGTGGAGTTCCCGCCCGCACCTCGAGCTCGCCGACCTTGGCCTCTCGCCTCTGGAAGTTGGAGTACAACGCCGGGAGAAAGGCGATGAGGAGGGCCATCAGACCGAGCCCGATGGTCGCCTCCGAGAACGCCATCACCCGCTCGGCTAGGGAGTTGGCAGGGGCGAACCCCAGCGTCAATAGCGACGAACCGCTGACAAAGAACGCCTCCGACCAGCCGGCGTCCTGGACGGCCCAGAACATCGCCATAAACCCCACCAGGACCAAGGCCAGCCACACCACCACCAGGGTGAGCAACCCGATCGGACCGAACAGCGCCCACACCCGATCCCGCCATGCAAACGAGCGGCTATCGCCGGCAAACAGGTCGAACACCCGGCTCAATCCAGCGAACACCGCACGACCGAGCACACTCTGGGCGCTGCGGGGCAACACCACCGTTCGAACCGCAGACAGCAGAGTCCAGCCGACAACCATGAGACCGGCGACGAAGACGAGGATCCGTACAAGCACCATTGGCAAGCAGGCTACGCAGCGGAGGCCCCATCAGCCGCCGATGTAGCTCATTTCCACCTTGGGGAGCCCGGCCGTCTCCGACGATCGGATCTCCGAATAGCGGTCGGTCCGGCCCTTCCATACGCCGTCGAGGAAGTCGCCGAGGTCCTCATCTGAGCCGCCGTCGCGCATGAGCTGCCGCAGATCGTGTCCCTCGTTGGCAAACAAACAGGTGTAGAGCGATCCCTCGGCCGACAACCGAAGACGGGTGCACGAGCCACAAAACGGCTGGGTGACTGAGGCGATGACTCCGAACTCACCGCTCCCGTCTAGATAGCGATACCGACGGGCCACCTCGCCTGGATAGTTGGCGTCGATGGCCTCGCAGGGAATCTCGGCGGCAATGGCGGCCACGACGTCGGCGGCCGGCACGACGTCCTCCAGACGCCATCCGTTGGTGGCGCCGACGTCCATGTATTCAATGAACCGAACAATGTGGCCGGTGCCCTGGAAGTGACGGGCCATGTCCACGACCGTATGGTCGTTCACTCCCCGCTTCACCACCGCGTTGACTTTCACCGGCCCCAGGCCGGCGGCAGCCGCCGCCTCTATCCCCTCGAGTACTTTGGCCACGGGGAAGCCAACGTCGTTCATGGCCTGAAAAACGTCCTCGTCCAGCGAATCGAGGCTGACGCTCACCCGATTGAGCCCGGCCGCCGCCAATGCCCCGGCCTTACGGTCCAACAACGTGCCGTTGGTAGTGACGGTCACCTCGATCCCGCCGAGCCCCACCAGCATTTCCACCAGCTTCTCGAGCTCCACTCGCAAGAGGGGCTCTCCGCCGGTGAGTCGAATCTTCTCCACTCCCCGGTCGACTAATAGCCGGGCCGCCCGGGTGATCTCCTCGAAGCTCAGCAACAGGTCGCGGGCCAAGAACTCGTAGTCGCGGTTGAAGATCTCCTTGGGCATGCAGTAGCCGCAGCGGAAATTGCAGCGGTCGGTGACCGAAATTCGGAGGTCGCGGACCGGCCGCTTGAGGGTGTCGAGCATGGAGGGAGCGTACTCCGGCCGCCGACTTGCCGCGCCGGAGGGTTAGCCGAACCGCTCTTCGAGAATCTGCTTGGCGGCGTCGGCGATGGCCGCCCAATCGCCCTCGGGGCTGCGGGTCAGCGTAACGAAGTCCGCGGTCATGAAGACACTTGTGACCCCTTCGAGATCGACCAGAGCCTGAGCCGTTGCGTCCTCGGACTGCTGACCGGCAACGACGGTGGTGGGACCACCCACGTCCTGGCCGACAGTGAACTTCAGCGCGTTGGGGTTGGGAGTCTGTTCGATGATGACCGGCATAAGCGGATTGTAGCTAGATGGCTTTATACGCCCGGGCGACGGTCACCGGCTCGACATCGAAGAACTCACCGGCCGGGGCTACCGACTTCATGAGCTCCGGCAGCTGCTCGAGCAGGGCGTCGAGGTCTTCGGCCGAAATCTGGTCCATACCTCTCCAGCCCTCGACGGCCACCGAGTCTGCATACGCCTGGTAGTCACGGAAGTAACCGATAGGAAAGTCGAGGGTGTAGGCATCGCCATCTTTGAAGCCGCTCCGCACGAGTGCCATAGCGATGTCCATTTGACGCGGGTGCCGATCACGAAGGTAGGTGGCGACTTGCGGGTGCAAGTTGGAAAGCAGCAATTGGGGGTAGCGCTGGGGACGGGAGTCGAGAAGGGTGGCAGCATCGAACTCGGTAACGAGAACCCCTCCACCCGGCTTGAGTATCCGGTATGCCTCTTGCAGGATCACGTTGAGACGGGTGAGGGAGCCTGCGGCGTCTCGCAGCACAACCAGATCGAGACTGTCGGCCTTTAGTCCTGTGTCGGTGGCAGTAGCGCCGTCCGGAGGTGCCTCCCCGCGGGTGACGAGCACCATCGAACCCGTATCGAATCTCTGGCCAGAACCAACGGGCAGCTCGATGTCGGCGGCACCGTCCCCGGCCATCAAGATCTCCCCGGTGGGAGGCAAGTCGAGGTTGACGATGAGTTCGCTCCACATGCGATGGAGAGTAGCGACGCCGACGGCGTCGACTACGTCACCAAGAAGGGTCTCAAGGAATCCCACGGCCGACCGATAGTTCCATCTGCGGTCGATAGGACCAAGCGAACGGACCACAAGGCATTTCGGTGCCGACCCGGAAACCGACCATGGAAACCGCCGATGGCACGGGGTCGCAAGACCTCAAACGGACCAAGACCCCAGGCCGTGGACCGGGAAACCGGAAAACGGTCAGGGCTTGGACCATTTAGCACAGCCTCCCGAGCGGGAGGCTTTCGCATTGGGTGCTACCCGTCGATGGCCACCCACACGACGAGCGTCCACGATGTGCCGATGTCATCGGCTACCTGCACCGCCACGCGCCAGGCGTCGCCTACTTCGAGCCCGTCAAGCACAGTGGCCTCCTTCCCCCATTCCGAGGCCACGACCTGAGCTTGTTCGGCGATGGCCTCCGGTACCGGCCCGGCGAGCGGCAGGTCGGCCGGCGTCGGCGCCGGCGGGAAGGTGATGGGCTCGGGCAAGTCAATGACCCGCGTGCCACCTCCGGGACCGACTTGCACTCGGACGGCAACTCCGTGCACGAGTCCCCGGACAAATCCCTTATCTGTTTCGGTAATCGATCGAAATGCAACCGCCACCCGATAGCGGCCATCACCTTCGTGCTCAACCTCCCAGGCCCGCGCCCATTCAACGTAGGTGGTCACCTCTGGCCCGGTGCTGCTGAAAGGTCGCCCAAGCGCTCCCGTAACCTCGGCACTTCGTCCCCCCGCCCCGTCGTTGGTGAAGTAGTCGGTAACAAACCATTCGGCCCGCGCGAGTGCTGCCGACTGTCCGCTTTCGCCTGGCGCCAATTCGGCGCGAAGGTCGGCCTCCGACAGCAGAGTGGTAGGAGAGGTGGCAGGCGGGGTCTGATTGACCGACGACTCAACTGCCACGACCGGAGACGGCGCCGCCGACGTTGGCGGGAAGCTGCGAGCGACCAGCAGCCCCACCACCAGAGCGACCACCGCTCCCGTCGCCACATACACCAGCCACGGTCGAGCATCGGTCTGCGCCACCAGCGAACTCCAGGGAATCGACTCGAAGTGCTCTTCGTTAACCGGCATGTCATCGTCAGCCACGAGAGCACCGTATGGGTTCGCGGCCCTCAATGGAAGGGTGTTGGCAT
The DNA here is from genome assembly GCA_029862065.1 of Acidimicrobiia bacterium. Classification (GTDB taxonomy): domain Bacteria; phylum Actinomycetota; class Acidimicrobiia; order Spongiisociales; family SHLN01; genus SHLN01. The sequence continues at coordinate 6,484 of JAOTYB010000075.1, forward strand.
ACCCCTCCCGCTCGCGGGAGGGGCCAGGGGTGGGGTGAAAGCGCGTTCCTGTGTTCTTGCTCTGGGTTCGTAACCCGGGTCGAGGCCTCCCCCACCCCGTCTCGGCCTGCGGCCGAGCCACCCCGCCCTCAGGGCGGGGAAGCTAAGCGACGAACTCCAGGACGAGGCGCATGAACTCGTCGAATTCGCCGCGGTGCATGGAGTGGGAGCCACCGACCACCGTGCGGAACTGGATATTGGGCCGAGCCACCCCGCCCTCAGGGCGGGGAAGAACTATCCCGCAAACTCCAGTACCAGCCGCATGAACTCGTCGAATTCGTCGCGGTGCATGGAGTGGGAGCCGCCAATCACCGTGCGGAACTCGATGTTGGGATTCATCTCCGCCAAGCTGGTGCCCAGGGCAGGCTCGACCAGGGCACCCAATTCCGGGTCGGCCCCGAGCATCAAGGTCGGCAGCTCGAGCACAGCCACGGAGCCCACCAGATTCATCCCCGGGTTGTGGATGATCGAGTTCTCGATGACCTCGCGGCCGGCCTCGAGCTGAGCGTCGAGCTTGATGCGGGCGTCTTCGGGATGCCAGGTGGGGTTGTTGGCCGAGATCATTTCGAGGGTGACGTCTGGCCCGTAATCGGTAGTGACGTACTCAACCGCCGTATCGACATCGAGGATGGCGAGGAGCGGGTCTTCGAGGACGACCCGTTCGCACCAGGTGGGTTGCTCAACGAGCGCCTGGATGACCGCCGAGCCCCCCAGGGAGTGCCCGAGGACCACTTCCCAGCGGTCGGCGACAGCGAGGAGATCCGCGGCGTAGGCGGCCATGCCGTAGTCGCCCGGCTTGTCGCTCTTGCCGTGCCCGCGCAGGTCAACGCTTGTGACATGGAAGCCGGCATCGGCGAGGGCCGGGCCCACCCGCCACCAACCCTCAGAGTTGTTGCTGAGGCCATGCACGATGAGGAACCGTCTATCACCGCTTCCCCAGGTCGTTTGTGCGAGGTCTATCGGAGCTGTCACCCGATTCACATTAGAGAGGGCGTCGAGTTGCGCAGCAACTCACAAGCTGGGCGAAGCCCAGCCTGTCACCGCAGTTCGTGGCCGACGAGGTTCATGAACTCGCTGCGGGTACGGGCATCTTCCCGGAAGGAGCCGCGCAGGGCCGAGGTGATCATCTCGCTGTTCTGCTTCTGCACGCCGCGCATGAGCATGCACAGGTGAGCAGCCTCCATCACGACGCCAACGCCGAGCGGATTGAGGCACTCCATCAGGGCATCGGCAACCTGATTGGAGAGGCGCTCCTGGATCTGCATGCGGCGGGCGAATACGTCGACGATGCGCGCCAGCTTGCTGACGCCGATCACTTTGCCCTCGGGAATGTAGGCGACGTGGGCCCTCCCAAAGAACGGGAGCATGTGGTGCTCGCACATGGAGTAGAACTCGATGTCCTTGAGCATCACCATCTCGGAGTCGGGCGATTCGAAGATGGCGTTGTTCACGACTTCTTTGAGACTCTGGGTGTAGCCGCCGGTGAGAAAGGCCATCGACTTGGCTACCCGGTAGGGCGTGCGCTGGATCCCCTGGCGGTCGGGGTCCTCACCCAGGATCTCGAGCTGCTCGCGAACGAGCGCCTCGAAGCGAGGGTTGAAGGTCTCATCGGCAGGGCCATACTCCTCGAACGCATCGTCCGGGGTGAGATTGAGGTCTTGCTCTGCCATGGGGACCTTCCTGAGGCTCGGGGGTAACGATTCTTCAGCGATTTCGGCGACCGTCTTATTCCGTCCGGGCACTACCCAGTCTCCGGCCACCTCTGCTGCCGGGACGGCTACATAGGAGTATTCGGAGAGGCCGGGATCTGGGATGCCCAAGTCGTCGTCCTCGAGATCACCGAATAACACCACGTCGAGATCTATGGAGCGGGGCGCATTCTTGTCGCCGGTGCGCACTCTGCCGAGCCCGGCCTCTATGCCCCGCAACGTGGCTTTGAGGGTGGCGGGATCGAGCGAGGTCTCAACCACAGCGGCCGCATTGAAGAACGCCGGATAGTCGCCCCCGACTGCCGGGGATTCAAAGATGCAACTGGTGTCGATCACGGTTAGATCGGCATGCTGCTTCAGGGCCCCGGCGGCGGCCGGCAGATTCCTTTCCCTGTCCACATTGCTCCCGAGGGAGATGAGTGCTCGGGTCACGAGTTCATGACCTCCGCCCGGGTGCGGTGAATGGTGACGCCCACCGACTTGGTATGGGTGACGGCCCCCGGCTTCTCGGCCGTGATCTCCACCTCTTCTATACGCCCGTCGGTCTCGAAGCAGATGCGAGCCAGGTCGGCTACCAGCTTCTCGACCAGCCCGGGGGCGGCGGTGTCAATGTGGGCATACATAGCTTTGGTGATGGTCGAATAGTTAATGGAGTCGGTCATCTCATCGCTGGCACCGGCCGCCCGTGTGTCGAAGAACAGGGTGACGTTCACGAGGATGTCCTGCTTCGTCACCCGCTCATCAGGATTAATCCCGATAATGGCATGGACGAGGAGGTCCTTGATGTGGATCTTGTCGAGTCCCAACTAGCTCGCCCACCCTCGGCCATGCCGGTTGCTT
>JAOTYB010000234.1 GCA_029862065.1 Acidimicrobiia bacterium
TGGCCATCGCCTTTGGGGCGGGCGGGTGGTTCACCTTCCTGTGGGGAATCGGCCTCGTGACCGCCGTCCTCACCGCGGTCTACATGACCCGTTGGATGTCGTTGACCTTCTGGGGAGAGGCTCGCTGGGATGACGGCGTTAACCCACACGAGTCGCCGGCCGTTATGACCGTTCCCTTGATCGGCCTGGCGGTCGGGAGCGCCGTACTCGGGCTGCTGAATACTCCGTTCCACGGCCCGTTCAAACCCGCCTTCGAGCACTTCCTGGAGCCGTCCTTTGAAGCCCTGGGCGAGATGGCCCACATTCCTTCCGGTGCCACCCCGTGGATACTGGCGGTCATATCGCTGGCCGGAGCCGTGCTCGGCGCGCTGTTCGCCTGGCGCCGATACCAGGGCGCCGCCGATGCACCCCCGGTGGCCGCCGGCCGAACCGGGCTCTGGCGATGGGTGGGCAACGGTTACTACGTAGACGACATCATCGGAAATCTGCTCGTTCTGCCAGGGAAACTGGTAGCTGCCTGGACTGCCTTCGTGTTCGATAGCGAGGTCATCGACGGATCCGTGCGGGCAGTGGGCGGCGGGGTGCGTCGCATCGGCGGCTGGCTGCGGCCGCTCCAAACCGGGTTTGTTCGCAGCTACGCCGCGGTCACCTTCGCCGGTGTCGTCGGCCTGCTTCTGTGGTTCGTAACGCGGGGAGTCGGTTGATGGGCTTCAACGTTCTCTCTGTCCTCATCTGGCTACCGGTGGCGGGAGCCGCCATCGTCATCGGATTGCCGAGACGACGGCCCGAGCTAGTGGTTCCCGTCGCCTTTGCCCTCAGCCTCCTAACGCTGGGGCTGGCCGGCTTCCTGATCGTCGATTTCGAGACTTCGGATGCCGGGTTCCAGTACATCGAGAAGACGGCCATCGCCAGCGACCTCGGCATCGACTATCACCTCGGCGTCGACGGGATATCGCTTTTTCTGGTTGCCCTGACCGCCTTCCTATTCCCCATCGGGATCATGGCGTCGGTCAACATATCCGATCGCCGCAAAGAATTCATGGCCTCGCTCCTGCTGCTTGAGGGCGCCTTGATCGGGGTGTTCCTCGCCCTCGACCTGGTGTTGTTCTTTGTGTTCTTCGAAGTCCTGCTTGTGCCCATGTATTTCTTGATCGGCTTGTGGGGAGGGGAACGTCGCTTGGAAGCAGCCCTCAAGTTCTTCCTGTATACCGCCCTCGGATCGGCCTTCCTGTTGGTCGGAATCATCTTCCTGTCGGCACAGGCCAACGATCAGTTCGGGAGCCCAACTTTCAACTACCTGGAGCTGCTCGAGCTCAACCTGTCCTCCACCGCCCAGTACTGGTTGTTTGGAGCCTTTGGCATCGCGTTCGCCATCAAGGTGCCGCTGTTCCCCTTCCACACCTGGCTGCCCGATGCTCACACCGAGGCGCCAACGGCCGGGTCGATCATCCTGGCGGGCGTGCTGTTGAAGATGGGCACGTACGGATTTCTCCGCTTCAACCTCAACTTGTTCCCGGAAGCAACGGTGGAGTTGGCCGGGTTCCTGGCCGCGCTGGCGGTGGTCGGCATCATCTACGGGGCGATCGTCGCCATCGTGCAGCCGGATATCAAGCGGTTGGTGGCCTATTCGTCGGTGAGCCACCTCGGCTTCGTCGTGCTGGGGATCTTCGCCCTCACCTCGCAGGGCGTAAGCGGTGGGGTCATCCAGATGGTCAACCACGGCTTGACGACCGGCGCCCTCTTCCTGCTGGTCGGCATGCTGTATGACCGTCGCCACACGCGGGAGATTGCCGACTACGGAGGCATCCAGAAGGTGATGCCCTGGTTCGCCGGCTTCTTCCTGCTCACCGTGTTCGCCTCGGCCGGGTTGCCCGGTTTGAACGGCTTCGTCGGTGAGTTCCTGATTCTGCTCGGCAGCTACGCCCGCCATCCGATCCTGGCGGTCATCGCCGCCATCGGAGTCCTGCTGGCTGCCGTCTACCTGCTGTGGGCATACGAGCGGGTGTTCACCGGCGAGACCACCTCAGAGGAGAACCGGGCGCTCTCTGACATTGGACTGCGGGAGGTTGGCATGCTCGTTCCGATGGTGGCTCTGATCATCGGGCTCGGTGTGTACCCCAAGCCGGTGTTGGACCGGATCGAACCCGCCGTTGAGCGTGTGCTCGACCGGATCGAGGCACGCACCGGATTCGATTCTCCGCTGCGGGTCACCGACATCGTCGAGGTGGGTGAGACGCCATGACCGAGATCTCCTACCTGGCCATCGGGCCAGTCATCGCTCTGACGCTGGGAGTCGTGGCCATCCTGCTCGTCGAGGTGAGCTTCAAGCCCTCGACTTCATGGCTGGCAACCATCGCCGCCGGCAGCTTGCTGGCCGGATTCGTCTTGGCTGTCCTTCAGTGGGTGGAAGCCGCCGATGACCCG
>JAOTYB010000235.1 GCA_029862065.1 Acidimicrobiia bacterium
GCCAGTTTGTGACTTCTTGCGTGGTGGGTGCCGGCCGGGCAAGAGAGGGTCGCCGGCAAGCGGAAATCGGCAGAAACAGTGCCGCTGTCAAGGCAGCGAAGCGTCTCACGACGCCCCCTTCCCCCCTGTGGCGCTATTGGGCCCCGCGAAGGGCTCTCTGGACAGAGGCCAACGACACCTATGGGACCATGACTTCGCGAAGGTTTGTCGACGCTAGGAGTCGCCAGGGGTGCAGGCGGATACGGCAGGTGGCCACGATGACCCTCGAGCCACGTTGTCAAAGCAGTCACGGGCCACCTCAACATCCACAGCCACGATCGACTCACCAGTTGGCGTATTACCGAGCCCGGTGATCACTCCCGCAACCGGGACATTGCTCGAGCACTCGGGAAAGGGAGCAGGCCACTGATCACCGAACTCGACCAGTTCGAAGCATCCCGGCGGAGCGTAGAACTGCACGGTGACTCGGTAGGTCTTGCTACCGAGGTGCAGCCACAGGAAGGACGACCCCCCTGACTCACCGGTGCCGAGGACGACAGCAGCAGACATCGCCGAGGGCCCCAGGTCTTGCGGATCGCCGAGCGTCACAGACGGGAGGTACTCGATCTCGGAGGTTCCGGGACGGACCGCCATGAAACCCAACACGAGGACCGCGGCGCCGGCCGCCACGGCAAGAATGGCCCTGCCATCCCGATTCATGACCAGACCCGAGGGGTCACACTCTCTCCCATAGTTCTCAGACGCTGGCGTGCCCAACCCGGGTTCCCGCACGACAGGCGCCAAGGCCGCACTACGCCGGGACGCTCGGCGCACACGGTCGCACCATCTCCTCCCGTCGGACCGGCGCCAACTTCCTAGCCCGCCAACGCCTCTCCAGCCTCGATCGACTCCAGGTTCTTGTCGGCGAAGAGCTTGTCTTCAGCCGATCGACGGAGGGCGTCGACGGGGAAGAGACCAAGGCGGCTCGCCACTGCCGTCAGCATGACGAGAGCCATCTGTGCCTTGGCGAGGCGCGTCGGGCTCTCGCTCGTATCGATTACCTCGACCTTGGCCTCTGTGGTGACGTCGGCGAACTCGGGCAACACGAAGGCAGTGCTCGAAGGGGGCATCTGCTCCAGCAGCGGGCGCGCCTTGCGGAGGCCATCTTCGGAGAGAATCACGAGCACGTCGGGGACCCCACCGCCGCCGACCGGAGCCGCGACGGGACTGAGGACGATCTGCGACAGGCTGTGCCCCGTCTTGACCGTGACCGGATAGTCGTCGCGCTGGCTGACCCACAGGCCGGAACGGATGGCAGCTTCACCGAAGAGCCGCGCCGCCGAGCGCACCTTGGCCCCAGCGGAGCCGGCCACGGTTAGCGCCAGATCCGTCGTCAGGCCCGCCTCGAACGTCGATTCGATCGCTATCGGGGCCGCCCGGGCGCCGGGCACCGCCGCCTCTCGATAGGCAGCCGAGTACTCGGCGACGTCCCGCTCATACAGAACGCCGGCGTCGAAGCCCAGCTGGTCCATCGTCGAATCGAGCGCCTTACGCCCGAACTTGTTGGCCGGCATGAAGTAGGCGCTGCACAGCTCCCAGATGTCCAGGAGGGCGAAGCCGGGATGGGTGATGGCCTCGCGCATTCGCTCCGCCAGCTGCTTGTCGAAGCTGGTGCCGCGATAGACGTAGCCTGCACCGTTGACGCCAACGGTGCCGCAGATGTCGAGGGGGTGCTCCAGATTGCCTCCCGGGGTCGTCGACGTAATCGCACCCTCGGGAGTGGTGGTCGAGTGCTGGCCACCCGTCATGCCGAAGTTGAGGTTGTTGAACACCAAAACGGTGAGGCCAACGTTGCGCCGGGCCGCGTTGATGAGATGGGCGCCGCCGATTCCCGTCCCGCCGTCGCCCATGATGACGATCACCGTCAGGTCCGGCCGGGCCAGCTTGATGCCGCTGGCATAGGTGATGCTGCGGCCGTGCAACCCGTGGAAGGCGCTGGTGGTGAAGTACTGGTCGGACAGCCCGGCACAACCGATGTCACTGACGATCACGACCTCCGCCGGATCGAGCGCAAGGTCGGACATCGCCACGTTGAGCTCGTCGAGGATGCTGCCGTGGCCGCATCCCGGGCAGAACGGATAGGGGGTCTCGTTGCGAAACCCGCTGAGCGGCGTGATGGTGGTGTCGGTCACGTCATCGCCCCGAGAATCTCGTCGGGACCGATCATCTCGCCGTCGACCCTGTTGACTCCGATCACCCGGCGACCTCCGGCCAGGCGCTCGATCTCTCGGCGATATAGGCCGAGGTTGAGCTCGGGAACGATCACCCTGTCGACGTCGGCCAGCGCGCCTGCGATGGCGGTCTCGGGTACGGGCCACAGACTGTGCACCACCATCCCGGACACCTTGTCTCCTGCCGCTCGGGCCTGAGTCACCGCG
>JAOTYB010000236.1 GCA_029862065.1 Acidimicrobiia bacterium
CCGGCACCGGCCCCGGGAAGCTGGTCGAGTCGGCCGGATCGTGACCGCCGACCACCTCGAGCGCCGCCACGGCATCCTCGACGCTGCGGGCGAGTGGCCCGATCTGATCGAGTGATGAGGCAAAGGCAATCAATCCATACCGGCTGACCAGGCCGTAGGTGGGCTTCATGCCCACGATGCCGCACAAGGCCGCGGGCTGGCGGATCGACCCCCCGGTGTCGCTCCCGAAGGCCACCATGGCGGAGCCGGCCGCCACCGCCACCGCCGACCCTCCCGAGCTCCCGCCCGGCACCCGGTCCGGGTCCCACGGATTCCGGCTGGTCCCGTAGGCGGAGTTCTCGGTCGAGGAGCCCATGGCGAATTCGTCGAGGTTGGTCTTGCCGAATATGACGGCGCCGGCCTCGCGAAGCCGACTCACTGCCGTCCCGTCATAGGGAGGCAGGTATCCGGAGAGGATCTTCGAAGAACACGTGGTCTCCAAACCCCGGGTCACCATGTTGTCCTTGAGCGCCACCGGGATTCCTTGCAGTGGGCCGTGGTCGGTTCCGGCCTTGAAGGCTGCGTCGGCGGCGACCGCCGCCCGGGCGGCACCGTCGCGATCAAGAGTCAGGTAGGCATGGAGATTGGCCTCAGTCATGGCGGTGCGTCGATGGACTGCCTCCAGCAGCTCGACGGCAGTGAAATCCTTCTGGCGCAGGCCCGCCGTGGCAGCTGCGAGCGTGAGGTCGGCGAGATCGCTCACGGCTCGTCGTGAATCCGGGGAACCAGGAAGAAGTCACCGTCCCGATCCGGGGCCTGGGAAAGGACTTCCTCGCGGTCGAGACACTCGATGACAAGGTCTTCCCGGAAGGCGTTGGTCCGGGGAAGCGGGTGGGACGTCGGCGCGACGCCATCGGTGGTCAGTGCCTGCACGAGAGCGGCGTGCTCCAGCACAACCTCGCACTGGCGGCCGTAGCGGTCGAGTTCCTCGTCGCTCAAAGCCAGCCGGGCCAGACGGGCAACCTTGGCAATGTCGATGTCAACAGGCATTGAGCAAGGAATGGTAGTAGCGGCGGGCCGGGCGGATTCATCCCGCCATCCGGCCTCCGGCCGCTTCAGGATTCGACGAAGAACCGCCTGAGAAAGTCGAAGGTCGCTTCCAGATTCTCCAGTGACACGGATTCGTCCGCCTTGTGGGCCTGCGCCACCTCGCCGGGCCCGTAGTTGACGGCCGGGATGTCGCGAGCCGACAATCGGGCGGCGTCGGTCCAGCCCTGCTTGGGATGTTCCTCGGCGCCGGTGATGGCGGCCAGGCGCTGGACATGGTGGTTGGCGGCTTCCACCCGGCCGGCCGGAGCCGAGTCGACGATGACGTACTCGTCCACTCCGGCCAGAGCCGCGGCGAGCTTCTTGTCGGCCTCGGCCACTGTCTTGTCGGGAGCAAAGCGGTAGTTGACGTTGCATTCGAAGAGGGCGGGGATGATGTTGTTGGCGATGCCGCCGTCGGCCCGGGTGATCGTCATGACCTCCCGGAACTCGAGGCCCCCAACCACCACCGTTTCGGGTTCCCGCGCCCCCATCTCCTGCAACCAGGCGCCCGCTTTGGTGACGGCGTTCTCTCCCAGCCACGGCCGGGCGCTGTGAGCGGAGGTCCCGACAAAAGACACCCGGGCGTTGATGACGCCCTGGCACCCGAGCTCCAGATTGCCGTTGGTCGGCTCCAGGATGACGCCGAGCTCGGACTCGTCCAGCCAGCCGGCCTGCTCGAAAACCGCCTCGAGCTCGTTTCCCTCTTGCGGCCCCTCCTCGGCGGCGTAGAACACGCCGACGACATCGAAGCTCGACGACCGCACCAAGTCGTCCTCCAACAGGTGGAGCATGACCGCCAGCCCAGCCTTCATATCCGAGGCTCCCAGCCCATGGAGACGACCATCGGATACCACGGCCGGGCCCTGGCCCTGGGAGGGAACCGTATCGGTGTGGCCGTACAACGAGACGAGCGGCTGGCCGCCCCGGTGCCCAACCACGAGGCTGTTGGCCACCCGCTCGACACCCTGATGCCCGTAGACGGGAAGCAGTCGCTCGGCGATGGCGGTGGCAATGCGGCCCTCGTGGCCCGTCTCCGATGGAATATCGACCAGCCAGGCGAGTGTCTCTGCCAGAGTCACACCGGCACCTCGAAGGTACGCAGGGCGTCGTTGAGCGAGGTCTTTCGATCGGTCGACGCCGACCGGGTGCCAACGATGAGAGCGCATTGCAGGTCGTAGGTGCCGGCCGGAAACTCCTTGGGACGGGTGCCGGGCAGAACGACTGACCCGGCCGGGACCCGGCCCCGCAACTCGACCGGTTCGGAGCCGGTGACGTCGATGATGGGCGTGCTGGAGGTGATGGTTGTGTTCGCCCCGAGCACGGCTCCCTCCT
>JAOTYB010000076.1 GCA_029862065.1 Acidimicrobiia bacterium
GGGACTCGGCCGGCCAACGTAGTCGGTCAGATATCGGCGGTAGTCGGCGACAAAGGCGGGGTCGGCCCAGGCTTCGGTGAAGGCCTCATCCAGCTCGCTGAGCGCCCCCATGAGTGTCTCGGGGGCATAGCGGCCTCCGAACTGGCCGAAGCGGCCATCGGCGTCTGGGAGCGGCTCGGTCATGTGGCTTTGGCCCTTTGCACGAACGACGCCACCTTGGCGAGGTCCTTGATTCCGGGGGCGGACTCTAGACCCGAGGATGCATCGACACCCCAGGGCTTGACCCGTCCGATGGCCTTTTCGATGTTGTCAGCAGTCAGGCCACCGGCCAGCACAAACGGGCGCTCGAGGCCGCTCACCCACTCCCACTCGAAGGCGGTCCCGGTACCGCCGATGGTGTCGCTGTCGAGGAGGGGTAGCTCGTCGCCCGATATCGGGCTCAAATCCACCGGGCCGGTCACCGTGACCGGGCGCAAGACCGCCAGCCCGACGGCCAATGCCGCCTGGGCGGCGCCCTCGGCCCCCGTCCCGTGCGGCTGAACCGCCCCCACGCCCGACACGTCGGCCAGATGCAGGAGCGTGTCGGCGTCGAGATCAACGGTGACCGCCACCGTCAACACCGGCAGATCGGCTCCGAGCCGTCGGGCAGCTTCGGGGGTGAGATTGCGGGGCGACGGCTCATAGAAGACAAACCCCACCGCGTCGGCGCCGGCCTCAACCGCCGCGGCAACCTCGGCAGGCCGACTCAAGCCACACACCTTGACCCAGGTCACGGCACCACCCCCCGCAGCTCTCCGACCAGCCGGGCCGCATCATCCGACGTGACCAGGGCCTCCCCCACCAGGACGGCGTTGTAGCCGACTGCCGCCATGCGCCGGGCGTCGGCACCGGTGAAAATGCCGCTCTCGGCGACTCGCACCGCGACGCCCTGGAGGATCGGGGCCAGCATCTCGGCGGTAGCCAGGTCGACGGTGAAGGTGCCGAGGTCGCGGTTGTTGACGCCAATGATCTGGGCCCCGGCGGCCAGTGCCTGCCCGGCTTCGGCGGCAGTGTGCACCTCCACCAGGGCAGCCAGGCCGGCCGCCTCGGCCTCGTTCAGCAAGCCTGCCAGGTCATCGTGTGACAGGGCAGCCACGATGAGGAGGACGGCGTCGGCTCCCGCCGCTCGGGTCTCCCACAGTTGGGCCGTCGTGAGGATGAAGTCCTTGCGCAGGACCGGGAGGGAAACCGAGCCCCGGACCGCCGCCAGATCGTCCAACGAACCGGAGAAGAACTCGGGCTCGGTGAGCACGGAAATGGCAGCCGCTCCGCCGGCCTCGTATACCCCGGCCTGGGTGGCCGGGTCGAGGTCGCCGGCCAGCTCGCCTCGCGACGGCGAACGCCGTTTGATTTCGGCGATGATCGACACGCCCGGTGCCGCCAATGCCGCCTGGAAGGGCCGGGCCGGCGGCAGGTCGCTCGCCTGGGCTCGCAGTTCCGACTCATTGAGGGTGGCGGTCCGCCGTCTCGTCACGTCGAGGATCTGTTCCAACATGCCGCCATCGTAGGTGGCAGCGGCTAGTTGGCCTGCACGACCCGGATGTAAGCGACGAGGGCATCGAGCTGCGCATCGTTCAAGTTGCGATTGGCCGGCATGCCGGTGGTGCCCTCTCGAATGATGGTGAGGTACTCGGCGTCGCTGCGGGCGGCGGCCGCGCTGCCGGCGGTGAGCGGCCCGGCGACGCCGCCGCCGAGCTCCACACCGTGGCAGGTGCCGCAACTGCGGGCGTAGATGGCAGAGCCGGAGGTGGGGGTCTCCTGACACCCGGTGAGGAACAGCCCGGCCGTCACCAGGAGCGAGAGAACGGTCTGCTTCATATTCCCTAACGCTACCGAGGAAGACGGACCACGACGGTCGTGCCGCGGCCGAGCTCGGATTCCACTTCGACGGTGCCGGCCATGGCCGCCACCAACTCGTTGACTATGGAAAGCCCGAGACCGCTCCCTTCGGGGCGCACAGCCCGATAGCGCTGGGCGACGTAGAGGCGCTCGAATACTCGCGGCAGATCTTCGCGGTCGATGCCGGGGCCGTTGTCGCTCACTTGCAGTTCGGTAGCCCCGGGCACTGACCGGACCGCTACCCCGACTCTCCCTCCTTCGGGGGCATAGCGCATGGCGTTCTCCACCAGGTTCGACACCACCTGGGCGATTCGATCCGGATCGACCTCGACCGGCTCGGAGGCCTCGGCATCGATGGTCAGCCGGATCGAAGCCTGTTCCGCCCGTGGTCGATACTCCTCACCCACACCCCGTACCAACCCCCCGATGTCCACCGGCTCGGTCCGGAGCGTGAACTCGCGGGCTTCCAGCCGGGACAACAGCATCAAGTCCTCGACGAGGCGGGAGAGGCGGCTGCTCTGGCGTTGCAGGGCAGCCCCCACTTTGGGCAGCTCGTCTGAGCCGATCTTGCCGTCGGCCAGGGTCTCGGCATACCCGGCGATGCTGGTGAGCGGGGTGCGCAGGTCATGGCCGACGTTCATCAAGAAGTCGCGCTCGCGGCCCGACGCCGCCTGCAGTCGCTCAGCCATGTCGTTGAACGTGTCGGCCAGGTGAGAAACCTCGTCGTCGCCGTCGTCTTCCACCCGGGCTGTGAGGTCACCCCCCGCCACCCGGCTGGCGGCGGCGTCGACCCGCGACAGCCGCTCGCTCAAACGGCTGGCTAACAGGCCGGCCAGCACAGCCACGATGACAACTGCCGCTCCCAAAGCGACCACGAACGCCCGCAACGCCGCCCCGCTCCGCAGCAACTCCGAGTCCCGACCTACGAGAACAGCGATGGTGAAATTGGGTGAGCCGGACTTGATAGTGCGGGCGACCACCACCACCGGCTCGCCATCCACCTCACCGTCGAACTCTCGCGTGGTTCCCTGTTCGAACTCGACCTCGTCCAAGCCGAGCGCAGGCACCAGCTGGCTATTGCTCGGCACCACCAGCTTGCCCTGATTGACTGCCGCCAATTCGAGATAGTCATGGCCGCCGATGAGGGCCGCCGACGCCAGCAGGTCGCGAACAGTCCCTTCGTTGAGGAGGTTGCGCAACGCCGCCGTGCCCCGCTGGCGGGCTCCCTCCACCGATGCCTCAGCCTGTCGGCCGATCGCTTCGGCCTGGCGGCTCAGCTCCTCCACCTGGTCGGCTCGCGCCCGCTGATTGGTGCCGTACCCGGCGACAATGCCTCCCACCAGCAATGCCAGTGCGGCGGCGGCCATGAGACTCCAGAAGAACTGTCGGCGCATTACCGGCCCATCTTGTAGCCGACGCCCCACACCGTCTCGATGGGCACATCGGGCAGCTTCTTGCGTAGCTGGCGGACATGTACATCGACGGTGCGGCTCTCACCGAAGTAGTCATACCCCCACACCGCCTCGAGCAGCTGGCCGCGGCTGAGCACGATGCCGCGGTTGCGGGCCAGGTGCCACAGAAGGTCGAACTCCCGGGCGGTCGGTTCCACGACGTCTCCGGACGGCAGGCGCACGGTGCGGCGCCCGCTGTCGATCTCGAAGTCGGCCACGGTGATGGCCGCCGGAACCTCGGGTTGCTGCTCAGAACGGCGCAGCACTGCCTTGACCCGGGCGACGACTTCGCGGGGAGAGAAGGGCTTGGTGACGTAGTCGTCGGCACCGATCTCCAGGCCGACCACCTTGTCGAATTCGTCGTCACGGGCCGTGAGCATGATGACCGGCACATCACTCTTGGTTCGAATGCGGCGGCACACTTCCATGCCGTCGATGCCGGGGAGGCCCAGGTCGAGCAGCACCGCCCGCGGCGAGCGTTCGGTCAGCACCTCGAGGCCCCGCTCACCCGAGGCGGCATGCAGCAACCGAAACCCCTCCTTCTCGAATACGAGTCGAAGAAGCTCGGCGATCTCTTCCTCGTCTTCTATGAGGAGAATGATTCCGTCCATGCCACCTCAGCCTGGTGCCCAATTATGAGCAGTTTGTTAACTGGCGAGAGTGCTTTCCGAACCCAGCAGCGGCAGCTCCCGTACCTGCGCACGGGCGGTACCGCCCTCCCAGCGGATTTCGACGTCGCTCCCCGGCTCCACCTCTCGGCGAATCAACCCCAAACCGATGGGCGCTCCCACCAACAAGGACTCGGCAATCGAGGTGATCGACCCGACCGGCTCCCCTCCGGCAACAACCTCGGCCCCGGACGGGGGAAGGCGGTTCTCTGCGAGCACCACGCCGCGCAACTGTCGATTGACCTGGCCCCGCGAATCGATACGGGCCACCAGCTCCTGACCCAGGTAGCAGCCCTTGGTGAAGGAGACGGCTTCGGTGACGAGCGATCCGGCTTCCTGGGGAATCGTTGACTCGTCCACATCCTCGCCCATGATCGGCTCCCCCATCTCTACCCGGATAGCGGTGTAGGCGAGGCGGCCGGCCGGCCGGACACCGGCCGCGGTCAGCTGATCGACCTCGGGCTCGAGCACGAAGAACCGATCGAGCGTGCCAAGCGGCGCGGCCAGGGCAGTCAGGCCGGTGGCTGCCAGCACACTCGGCGAGCCGGGACCGACCAGATCGATGACCGGCTCGACCGGCCCGATGGTGAGGTCGACCCGCAGTTTGAACCGGGTGAGATCCTCAACCACGGAGTCGGCGGCTTCCCTGTCGGACACGATGAGGAACTCGTCACCGGTGCGGACCACCCACAGCAAGGCCCGCAGCTTGCCCCGGGGACCCAGCAACAGTGACCGCACCACCCGGCCGTCGGCCAGTCCCACGAGCTCTTGACTGAGGAGTGAGTCGAGGAACGACTCGGCATCCGGGCCGACCACTCGCACCAACGCGTGCCGGCCTTCGACGATCGCCGCCGCGTCGTGAATGGCTTGATACTCGGCCGTGACGTCGCCGTAGGTGTCGGGCGTCATACCTGCTGCGCTCCGGCGATGGCGGCCAGCACGGCCGCTGCTTTGTTGAGGCATTCCTGGTATTCGGAGGCCGGATCGGAGTCGGCCACCACCCCGGCCCCGGCTTGCACCCAGGCCCGGTCGCCCTTGGCCACCATGGACCGAAGGGCAATCGCCGTGTCGAGGTTGCCGCTGAAGTCAATGTATCCGACCGCTCCGGCGTAGGGACCCCGGGCCACCGGCTCAAGCTCGTCGATGATCTCCATCGCCCGCACTTTGGGAGCTCCACTCACGGTGCCGTGGGGGAAAGTCGCCCGCAACACATCGACCGGCCCGATGCCGTCACGCAGTTTGCCCGAGACACCAGACACGATGTGCATGACGTGCGAGTAGCGCTCGATGGTCATGAGCTCGTCGACGTTGATGGTGCCGAACTCAGATACGCGGCCCAGATCGTTGCGAGCCAGGTCGACCAGCATGACGTGCTCGGCCCGCTCCTTGGGATCGGCCAGCAGCTCCTCTTCTAAGGCCGCATCCAACGCCGGCGTCGCTCCCCGGGGCCGGGTGCCGGCGATGGGCCGGCTGAACACCTTGCCGCCCCGTGCCCGCACCATGATCTCGGGTGAGGACCCGGCGATGGCTAGGTCCTGGTCGCGCACAAAGAACAAGTAGGGCGAGGGGTTGATGAGGCGCAGCACCCGGTAGACGGCGAAGGCGTCGCCATCGAATGGCACCTCCAGCCGCAGCGACGGAACCACTTGGAACACATCGCCGGCATAGACGTAGTCGACGGCGGTCTTGACGGCGTTTTCGTATTCGGTCTGCGTGAGGTTGATAACGGCATCGGGCGGTGTCTGCGAGAAATCGGCGGTGGTCGCCGGCGAATAGTCGATCCCGGTTCCGAGACGGGCGGCCGCCTGCCGCAGGTCCTCCACCGCAACCGCATATTGGGCCGACGGGTCGTCCTCGACGTATACGTTGCGAATGAGAAGGACCGTGTCGGTCAAGCGGTCGAGGGCGGCCAGCGAGCCGACGAACTGCCACAGCTGGTCGGGCAACCCTCGATCGTCCTCCGGCCGGTTTGGCAGATGCTCGACGTAGCGAACGCAGTCGTAGCCGAGGTAGCCGACGACCCCGGAATGCAAGGGCGGCAAGTTGGGCAGCTCAGGCGTGTGGAAGCGGGCCAGGAGTTGCTCGAGCACAGCGAGCGGATCACCCTCCGGCACCTCGATGTCGGCTCCGGTGATGGTGGAGACCCCGTCGGTCGTCGACAGAGTGAACGCCGGATCCCACCCGACGAAGGACCAGCGACCCCAGCGCTCGCCGCCCTCCACCGACTCCAGCAGGAACCCGGGCTTCTCGCCCACCAGTTTTTCGAACACGGTGACGGCCGTCTCGCGATCGCCTACTACCTCGAGGGTGAGAGGCACCACCGAATACTCGGCGGCCAGCTGGACGAACTCGTCATGGGTGAGCATGCGATGAGGTTAGGAGGTGGGGCCCCGATATCGACCGCCAACCACGGACGCGGCTCAATGTGTGCCGCTATGGGCGGGTGTGACTCGGCCGAGCAGGTCCAACTACTGATCAGCGCCACGTTCAGGTCGTGCAAGGTCCCGAACTCGACGGCTGCCGCGCCGCACCGGTCGGTTTAGCCTCGGCAGGGCTAAAAGCCTTCCGCCATCGAGTAGTAGACCGCGCCGAAGGCCTTCAGCGCTTCTGCCATTTCGTCGTTCACCGGGTCCAGCACCGCAACGTGCTGGACGTCTTCGGAGCCCATCCAGCCCTCGATGACGCCCGACTCGTTGGCAGCGGCGAAGTGAGCGAAGAACGCGGCTTCGTCGGTGTACTCGTCATAGTTGATTGCCTGGCCGCTGTCGGCCAGGTACCAGCGATAGACGAGTGTGCCTTCCTCGTCGCGGCAAGCGGCGGTCGCTTTCGCCGCGACGGCCTTCCACTCGGCGGTCATGCCGTCTTTCACTGTGCCCGTGATCAAGATCCTGATGCTCACTTGTCCCGCCTTTCAATGGGTCGTTGACGACCCTACCCGCGCAGGGAGTGGTCGGCCCGACTCCCCACTGCAGAAGATGTGCCGATATGTGCGGACTCCGAGGCGCGGAAGGGGTTTGTTCCGGTGGGGTGTATCTTCGGGTTGCATGATTCGCGCGTTCGCTGCCGAGGACCTCGACGGGCTTCTGGATGTCTGGTACGAGGCATCGCTGGTTGCACATTCCTTTCTCAGCGAGGACTTCTTAGCTACCGAGCGCCAGCAGATTGCCGAACACTGGCTTCCGATGGCCGAAGTCATCGTCTACGAAACTGATGGCCGTGTGGTCGGCTTCCTGGCCCTGGTCGGTAACGAGGTGGGCGCAATCTTCGTCCTCCCTTCATATCAGGGCCGCGGAATAGGCCGTTCCCTGATGGATCGTGCTCGCGAGTCCCTTCCCGTCCTGGAACTGGACGTGTTCGAGGCCAACACCATCGGCCGTCGTTTCTACGACGCCTATGGCTTCAGGTTCGTGGACCGACATATCCATCAGGAGACTGGACGACCCGAGCTTCGACTCAGACTCGACTGAACCCAACCCGATCCGTGACCAACCGCGGCAGCGAATTGAGTTAGGCCGCTTCATATGCGCCGGTAGGTGCGTTCGCGAACGATCGTTTGAATCGTCAACGATCTCACGAAGCGAAGTACTCAAGGATGTCGAAATGTTTCGCTTCGGCGTCGAACCGTTTCAAGACGGCCTGGGCGTTCTCGGGAACGTGGGATCGCTGATAGTTCTCCCCCATGAAGTTCTTGACGCTGTCGAGGCTTTCGAACCACATGATGGTGGTGAACTCAACCTCCTCGTTCTCGACCCGGTCAGCCCTCATCAGGTGTGCACCTACTAACCCCGGAATGTGACGGTCGAAGATTGCCGGAAGCACCTCACCATCTACGACTTCCTGATAGGCGTCAGCATTCTCGACCGTCGTCCAACCACGCCATATCCTTGCCACAGAGGCGTTCATAACCATCTATGCCACCTCCCCAGGTGTCGAGCCGAAGCTACTAGACCATCCGAATCGATTCCGCGCCGCACAGTACCGGCATTATCTAGCGGGCTCAGCGCCTTCAATTCCGCCACGGGGCAGCCACAGGCTCCCCCATTGCTGCAGTCTCCACGCGTTGCCGACCCGCGCCACCAGCTCTCCGACACCACAGAAACCCCCGACAAATGGGGTTTCTTTTGTTAACGCGATGAGGCGCACCGATTGGCACCCTTGGATTGCTATCCGGATTGCTACCCAGACCTGTAGGGGCCGGCAACCCCATCGAATACGATGGTCCTGTCGAAAACCCCTTTGGAGTCGAAACTAACCCAACAAACATCGGCTGCACCCCTCCGCCCGGAGTGCTGCAGCCACTCAGCCTCCAAAGCTGATCGTGTTTGCCTTAGTCGGGCTGATGAAGATTCGGAGGGGGTTCGACGCGTGGTCAGTCCGCTGATGATGGCGGCTGCCCGGTGGGAACCGCTAGTACCGGCGCCTGAACGGCCGCACAAGACCGCTCAATTTGTGCTGCTATGTGCGGGCGTACGCGAGGGAACCCCCACTGGAGTGGGGATTCCCCCATTCAGCCGCCTTGATCTCCGACGGGATTCGATTGCCAATTTCTGTCACTCGACTACAAACGAATCCAGGTCTGCAATCCAGGCTTCCGCGCCGTGCCTCTGGTGGCAACCCGATGCTCGGAACAGTGCTGGTGTTGCTGCAGCGACAGGCGGCGGCCCGGTTCACATTGAGTCGCTTGACCTGATGATCCGCCTTGGTCTCAAGGACCTCGTAGCTTCATGAATTCGCTACGCCCGGCGTGCCGGATTCATGCCTCCGTCGGAGGGCTCTCCATCCTGATCATGCCGATGCTCGCGATGAGCACCCACACGAAAAACAAGATGAAACCGCCGACGAAACCGATGATGGCGAGGAACCCTTCACTGTCGCCGTCGAGCGGCCACAGCGCTCCGATGACAGAGAGCAGGGCCACAGTAAGACCCAGCCATCCCAGCCA
>JAOTYB010000077.1 GCA_029862065.1 Acidimicrobiia bacterium
GGTCGGGCCGGCGGCGGTCCTGGCACTGGCCATGGCCGCCTTCGTTCCCGCATCGGCCGAGGCGCTGGTACCTGTGCCGCGAGCCCTCAATCGACGGGTCCGCTTCGGCGTCGATCCCGCCCTCGAGCTGGCACGGGCGGTAGGCCGGCTCACGGGTCTGCCGGTTCATCAGGCGCTCCGGCCCCCGGCCTGGCGCTCCCACCATGCCGGGAAACGCCGGGATAGACGGGCACCGGTCACCTTTGTCCGAGTCGGCCAGCCCAAGCCAGGCATGATCATCGTGGACGACGTGATCACTACCGGCGCCACCCTGGCGGCGGCCGGGGCCGCTCTCGGTGGCGAACAGCAGGCGGCGATCGTCGCGACCAATGCGGGCGTATAGTTAGAGGGTCGACTCCGAGAGGTTGCCTGGTTGTTCGGTTGCCGGTCTCCACCCGTTTTCACCTGCTGCATTAGACGCGAGGTGAGCGAAAGGGATTCATGGAGATTCAGGTCCACGGCAAGAAGATTCAGGTCAGCGACGAAATCAGCGAGCTGGCGACCAGCAAACTGCAGAGCGCGGTTCGATTCTGGGATGGGAAAGTCGGGATCACCGACGTCGAGCTTTCAGAGGAACCGAACCCTCGGCAGTCGGCCGACAAGTATCGAGTGGAGATAACGGCCCCGATCGCCGGCCACATCGTCCGGGTGCATGCCACCAGCCACGACCAGCATGTGGCCGTTGACAGCGCCGTCGACAAGTTCGAACGCCGGCTCCGGCGCCTTAAAGAACGGGTTATTGACCGCAGCAGACAGTCAAACAAACGGCTAAATCAAAGCCCCGAACCCGCCGATGACACTGGAGAATTGCCGCCCAGTGCTTCCATCGTGCGCTCAAAACAGTTCACGATGAAGCCCATGAGCCCCGAGGAGGCTGCGTTGCAGCTGGAGATGCTTGGACATAGTTTCTTCTTCTTTTTCAACGCCGAGACAGACGGTCATGCTGTTCTGTATCGCCGCCGCGACGGGCAGTTGGGGTTGATCGAATCGAAATGACCAGAGTTCTCGTCGTTGACGACGCACCGTTGTTCCGCACCGGCCTTCGGGCCGCGTTGACGGAGGCAGCGTTTGACGTTGTTGGTGAGGCAGAGGACGCTCCCGGAGCCCTGATTGAGGCCGAACGCCTCCAGCCCGATGTAATCGTGCTGGATGTGCTCATGCCCGGTCAATCCGGCCTGGAGGTCGTCGACAAACTGCTGGTGGCAGCTCCCGAAAGCAAAGTCGTGCTTCTGACCGTGAGCGAGTCCGAGGATGACTTGCTCACCGGTATCAAGGCCGGGGCCCACGGCTATGTGATCAAGGACACACCGTTCCCGACTTTGGCGGCGGCAATCACCGACGTCGTGGAGAATGGTGCGGTCGTATCCCCCCGCATGGCCGCCAAGCTCTTCGGCGTTGTCCAACAAATGCTTCGTCATCGGGAGTTGGCCTCAAGCCGACGGCCGACGCTCACGGGCAGGGAGATCGAAGTCCTGCAACTGGTCGCTCAGGGCTACACCAGCCGGGAGATCGGTGAACAGCTTTTCATTTCGGAGAACACGGTCAAGAACCACGTGCGGAACATCCTTGACAAGCTCGGTCTCCACTCCCGGAACGAAGCTGTCCTTTACGCGCTGCGGGAGCATTTGATCGACCTCGACTGATGGACGCCGACAAGCTCGTCCAGGCGCTGGCGGTGGCATGGAATGGGGTTCAGCTCTATCCGGACCCAAAAGCGGTTCCATCCTTTGTGCAAGCGGTTGAGGCCGTTGGCGGCTTTGCCGACGTTCATGTCACACTGACCATCGGGGTGGACGGCTTCGAAGCCGGCGGCCATACCACGACGGTCGAGAATCGGGCCGCCGATCGTTTGGCGCAGAAACTGTTCGCCGAACGGATCGAAACCCTCACGGTGGTCTCGGTCCCTGAGCCAGATGAAATCATCGGCTTCTTCACCGTCCTCGATGAGGAGCCAGGTGGCCTCGACCTCGACTTCCCCATCCGGCTCCAACTGGCCGGCTTGACTGCCATTCAAGTCCGGGCCCACCACCTTCTTGAAGACCGGGAAGAAGAGGACGACCCGGCAGAAGATGAGGCCGCCGCCGGTCGTCATCCCGATGTGCAGGCGTTGTTCGAATCAGGCAGCGTGCACGCCCTGGCCGATCAGCTGATGGAGGGCTCCCCTGAGGCGGCCGGTCCCCAATTCGTTGACCTCTTCCGGGACACCTACCACCGAGTGGACGCGTCTGATCCCGCCGGACTAGCGCGGGTTGTTCAGACGTTCGTCGACGCCTTTTTTCGGCTCGACGCTCACTATCGGACGGTTGTCTTCGGATCCATCATGGAGGCCCACACCGAAGAGCCCTTCCGAAACTTCCTGGATCAACTCTCGGCCGATGAGCTAGCCGAACTAGGTGGAGACACCAGCAACGCGGCTCTCGGCCTCCTCGTCGAGTACGCCAGGGTGGTTGCCGAAATGCAGGGCCGCGATCCCGGCCTGGTGGAACGTGTGCTCGGCGAGAACGAGCCCGACGCCCGCCGGTCGGTGGCAGGCACTGTCAGCACCCATCTGGCGAATTTCATGAAAACCGATGCCGGCCAATCGGCCACCGGTGAATCACTCGCCGACCAGGTTGCGGCACTGGCCGACCAGCCCCGGGTGGGTTGGGGCGTCCTGGCCGACTTGCTCTCCATCGAGCAACGCACCGATCGAGTTACGCGGCTCTTGCGCATTTGGGTGGCCAAACTGGTCGGCGCCATCCGGACAGGCGAATTCGACGCGGCGAGCTCCTGGCTCGAGGTACTGGATGGGACCCTTGTCGATCCCCAGCTCTTGAACGGCGCCTTCAATGAGGCGGCGACCGATGAAGTGCTTTCGATCTTGACGGCAGGCGATGCCGAAGATCGGGAGGTGCGGGCGGGCCTGTTCGAGAAGCTCTCTCGTCGCGCCGGCGGACGGGTCCTCGAGCAGCTTGCCTCCGAAGAGGATCCGGGCCGCCGCCGGGCCCTCATCGACATCGTCACCGAGATCGCCCGCGTCGACATCCGGTCTGTGCTTCCCGGCCTGGCCGACCCGCGCTGGTACGTGGTTCGCAACGTCGTCATCGCCATCGGCAAGTCGGGGCGCAAGGCGGCCGGCGAACCGCTCGCCCGTCTCGCCCGTCATGATGACCATCGGGTCAGGATCGAGGCCCTCCGCGCCTTGCTTCCCTGCCTCGGAAATGGTGCCCTCGACCATCTGGTCGCCGCGCTCGGAGACGACCACGTCCGCGTGCGGGCGGCCGCCTCCGACCTCCTGGGAGCGCTCGAGGATGAGCTGGTGGTGACGGCGCTGGGTTCGGCGCTCCGCAACGAAACGCTGAGTGTCGATGTGCGGGTTGCCGTAATCGAGGCCCTGGGAAGTCGGAAGAGCGACGCTGCCCGGGAGGCGCTCCGGGCTGTCGCGGATTCCAAAGGTCGGTTCTCGTCGTCGACGAGAGCGCTGCGGGCGGCGGCCCGGGAAGCAATGAGGTCGACGAATGCCTGATACCGCAGTTACCGAATTTCTCGGCTCGCTGAGACGGGTCATCTCTAACGTCCACCTGTACCCGGCCGGCCATCCCCAAAGTGAGGTGGCGCTGGACATGTTGATGGAAACCACCGGCAGCCTGACTGCCGGCATCGACGGGGTCGTGCTCTCGATCATGGACAACGCCTTTTATCTCGACCGGACGCTCCTGCCGCAGGAATCGCTCGAGTATCGCGACCTCTATCGCCTGTTTCAAGAACGCGGACTGGACTCCATTTCGCTGGAGGGCCGGCCCAGCTCGGGCGACCTGGGTGAGCTGGCCGCCTTTCTGGCCAAGGATGGTTCCGACATACCCGCCGATGGGACGATCCGGCTCAACGAGCGTCCGTTCAACCGCTCTGAGCTCGTCAAATTCGCCTCCATGTCTCAAATCCGTCACTCCTACACGGCCTCGCTCGACTTTCTGCAAGGGGTGGCCGACTCGATGGAGGATGGTGAAGGGGCCGATATCTCCGATGCAGTATGGACGGTCGAGCAGCTGCTCGAGCAGGTCCTGTTGCAGCCCGGCGCCTCCTTGTTGCTGTCGAGCCTCAAAACCCATGACGAGTACACCTTTTATCACGGGATCAACACCGCGCTGCTGGCGCTCACCGTCGGCCAACGGATCGGTCTCAACACCGAACAACTCGTGCAACTGGGCGTGGGGGCCTTGCTCCATGACCTCGGCAAGATCCGGGTTCCCGTCGAGATCATCCAGTATCCGGGGCGGCTGGACGACAAGATGTGGACGGAAATCAAACGGCACCCCCACGAGGGTGCGCAGGCCATCCTGGCGGGGACTGGCGAGGGCCAAGAGATTGCGGCCCTGGTAGCGCTTGAACATCACGCCCAGTACGACCTGACCGGTTACCCCGACATCGGGCGTCGCGAGCGCCTTCACCTCTACAGCCGCATCACCTCGATATGTGATGTGTATGACGCCCTCACCACCCGCCGGTCCTACAAGCGGGCCATGCCGCCGGCCACTGCCCTCCAAACCATCGTCGCGGGCTCGGGCACCCAGCTCGACCCGGACCTCGTGCAGGTGTTCGTTTCCATTCTGGGAATCTTCCCGGCCGGGTCGTTGTTGCGTCTCGATACCGGTGAAGTCGCGGCCGTGGTCACTGCCGGCCATGATGGTGAAACCATGACGGCGGCGATTGCTATCTCCGCCGACGGAGAGCGGGTGTCCGTACCGGAGACCTTCATGCTCGAGGCGAGCAGGGTGACGGGGCTTCTTCTGCCAGAAGATGTCGGTCTCGATGCCGCCACGCTGCTCGAGGCCTCCCAACTGGCCATCGACTGACCCGGCGCTACTCGGTCAAAACTACGCCATCGTTAGGATTCACTCCTTACTCATGTCTGTCTTTCAGAAGATCCTCCACCTCGGCGAGGGCAAGAAACTCAAGGAACTCGAATCACTCCTCGCGGCCGTCAACGGCTGGGAGGAGTCGATTGTGCCGTTGTCCGACGCCGAGCTGCGGGCCAAGACGGATGATTTCCGGGCCCGCCTGACGGCCGGCGAGACCCTGGCCGACATTGAGGCAGAGGCCTACGCGGTGGTCCGCGAAGCCGCCAAGCGGGTGCTGGGGCAGCGTCACTTCGATGTGCAGGTGATTGGCGCAGGGGCGCTGCATCGGGGGATGGTGGCCGAGATGCGCACCGGTGAGGGCAAGACGCTCGTCGCCACCATGCCGTGCTATCTGAACGGGCTCAGCGGCGAAGGCGTCCACGTGGTCACCGTCAACGACTACCTGGCCAAACGAGATGCCGAATGGATGGGCGGTGTCCATCGATTCCTTGGTCTCAACGTCGGCCTCATTCAGGGCCACCTCGAGCCCAGCGAACGGACACCGGCCTACGCGGCCGATATCACCTACGGCACCAACAACGAGTTCGGTTTCGACTACCTCCGCGACAACATGGCCATGCGCTCGGAGGACATGGTGCAGCGGGGCCACAACTTCGCGATTGTTGACGAGGTCGACTCAATTCTTATCGACGAGGCCCGGACCCCGCTGATCATCAGCGGCCGGGTGGCCGACACCGTCAAGTGGTATCGGGACTTTGCCCGCATCGCCGAGCGGCTGCAGATTGAGCTCCATTACGAGGTCGACGAGGCCAAACGGCAGGTCATCACCACCGAGGAGGGCGTCACCCGGGTTGAGGAGATGCTCGGAATCGAAAACATGTACGACTACTCGAACGTCGACCTCGTGCATCATCTCGAAGCCGCGCTCAAGGCCAAGACGTTGTTCGAAAAGGATGTCGATTACCTCATCACCGACGGCGAGGTGATGATTGTCGACGAGTTCACCGGTCGGGTCCTGGAGGGTCGTCGCTACTCCGAGGGCCTCCACCAGGCCATCGAAGCCAAAGAGGGCGTGGCGA
This sequence comes from Acidimicrobiia bacterium, assembly GCA_029862065.1. Taxonomy (GTDB): domain Bacteria; phylum Actinomycetota; class Acidimicrobiia; order Spongiisociales; family SHLN01; genus SHLN01. The sequence continues at coordinate 5,957 of JAOTYB010000077.1, forward strand.
TCAAAGACGAGAACCAGACGCTCGCCACCATCACCCTTCAGAACTACTTCCGCATGTACGACAAGCTGGCCGGTATGACCGGCACGGCTTTGACGGAGGAAGCCGAGTTCAACCAGATCTATGGAGTGACACTCGTCGAGATCCCCACCAACCGGCCGATTGCTCGCCTCGACGAACCCGACCTGGTCTATATGACCGAAACCGCCAAGTTCAACGCGGTGGCCGACGACATCGAAGCCCGCCATCACAACGGGCAACCGGTGCTGGTTGGCACGGTTTCTATCGAGAAGTCCGAACGGCTTTCCGGAGTGCTCAAGAAGCGGGGGATCCCCCATGAGGTGCTCAACGCCAAGCAGCATGAGCGGGAGGCGACGATCGTCGCCCAGGCCGGCCGGGTGGGGGCGGTGACCGTCGCCACCAACATGGCGGGGCGCGGCGTCGACATCCGGCTCGGCGGCAATCCCGAGGAGCTGGCCGAAAGGTCGATGGCCAAGACGCCAGACATCGAGGCCGGAACCGCCGAATACGACGCTCTCTATGCCAAGCAGCTCGAGAAGTACGAGGCAGAGTGCGCAGCCGAGCACGAGAAGGTCGTGGCTCTGGGTGGCCTCTACGTGCTGGCAACCGAACGCCACGAGTCCCGTAGGATCGACAACCAGCTGCGAGGACGGTCGGGCAGGCAGGGCGATCCCGGCGAGTCGCGTTTCTACCTGTCGCTGGAAGACGACCTCATGCGTCGTTTCGCCTCCGACCGGGTCACCGCCATCATGTCCCGGCTCAAGATGCCCGAGGACGTCCCCATCGAAGCCAAGATGGTGAGCAAGGCCATTGAGCGAGCCCAGACCCAGGTCGAGTCTCAGAACTTCGAGATTCGCAAGAACGTCCTCAAATACGACGAGGTCATGAACCGCCAGCGCGAGGTCATTTACGAGTGGCGCTCCGGCATCCTGGCGGAAGGCAAGGCGAATGAGCTGGTTCGCGAATGGGTGGATGCCGTCATGGATGACGTGGTCGCCCGAAGTGTCGATCCGGCTGAACCACCCGATCGCTGGGATTGGGACGAGCTGCTCATCCAGTTGACCCAGCTATATCCGCACGAATTCACGACCGAGTCGCTGAAGACCGATGGTGGGACCGATGTCAATCAACTGGTGGAGCGCCTGCAAGAAGATGGCCAGAAGTTCTACGCCCACCGCGAGGAAGAGGTCGGCACCGAAAACCTGAGAGCCCTCGAGCAGCGGGTGGTGTTGTCGGTCATCGACAATAAGTGGCGCGAGCACCTGGCCGAGATGGACTACTTGCGGGCCGGTATCGGCTTGCGAGCCATGGGGCAGAAGGATCCGCTGGTCGAGTATCAGCGGGAGGGGTACGACATGTTCTCCGACCTGGTGGTGGCCGTGAAGCACGACACGGTGAGGTATCTGAACCATGTCGAAGTGGTGCAGGAGGCTCGCCCCCGGGTGGCTCCCCAGACCACCCCGACTGCCGTCACCAACCTGGGGGGTAGCAAGCGCCCCCAAGCCGACGCGTCAGGCAAGATCGGCCGCAACGAAGCCTGCCCCTGCGGCTCCGGCAAGAAATACAAACGTTGCCACGGCGCCGTCGCGTAGAGCCATGGTTTGTCAGTCCCCCCTGTGGGGGGACTGACAGACGACGCGACCAGATAGTGGGCCGCTGCTTTCTTCGGCCCGCTGGCGACTGGTAGCTGGCAGCCTCTCCGAGCAATCGCACTCGAAAGTACCCCGCCCCCCTGTATCCTCCCGCTATGTCCGATCCCCGTTCTTTGTTGAAAGACCTGCGTTCGCGTCTCGATGATGCCCGGAGGTTCCTTTGACGTTGATCAGAAAGCCGTCGACCTCGAGAAGCTGAGAGAACGAGCCTCGGCCCCTGACCTGTGGAACGACCCCGATGAAGCCCGCAAAGTCACCCGCGTCCTCGCTCGCTACGAGCAAACGATCGCCCAGGTCGACTCAATAGCGTCCACCCTCGACGACGCCGAAACCCTTCTCGACCTCGGTGAGGGCGAGGACGACACGTCGGTCGTGGGCGAGGCGATGGCCGAGCTCGGGAAACTGGAAACCGAGCTGGCCCAACTGGAACGAGAGAGCCTGTTCTTCGGTGATTACGACGACAGTGCGGCGCTGGTCTCGGTCCACGCCGGGGCGGGTGGGGTCGACGCCCAGGATTGGGCGGAAATGCTGCTGCGGATGTACACCCGGCACCTCGAGACTGCCGGGTTCACAGTTGAGGTCGACGATTATCAAGAGGGCGAAGAGGCCGGCATCAAATCTGCGTCGTTCACCGTTCGGGGCGACTTCGCCTACGGCAACATGGAGGGCGAGCGAGGGGTGCACCGCCTGGTACGAATGAGCCCTTTCGACTCCGCCAACCGCCGCCACACGAGCTTCGCCGCAGTCGATGTCATACCCGAAGTCGAGGAGTCCCCGTTCGAGATCAACCCCGATGACCTCCGAATCGACGTCATGCGGGCGCAGGGGGCCGGGGGTCAGCATGTCAACACAACCGACTCAGCGGTGCGAATAACCCATATCCCCACCAACATCGTCGTGAACTGTCAGGCCGAACGGTCCCAGCTCCAGAATCGTGCCCGCGCCATGGAGTTGCTCATCTCGCGCCTCGCCGAATTAGCCCGTCAACAGCACGCCGATCGGCTCGAGGAAATCCGTGGTGAGCAGAACGAGGCAGCCTGGGGTCACCAGATCCGCAGCTATGTGCTGGCGCCCTATCAAATGGTCAAGGATTTGCGGACAGATGTCGAGATTGGGAATGTGGAAGCCGTGCTTGACGGAGACATTGGCCCCTTCACCGATGGCTACCTTGAGTGGCGCCGACGCCAGGAATCGGATGGTCCCACAGAAAATGAGTGAACTGGTACGATTTTTGAGCCAGTTACGGCATTTCTCCCTCGGAGTTTCTCAATGATTCGGCTGCAAGGTGTCAGCAAGGT
>JAOTYB010000237.1 GCA_029862065.1 Acidimicrobiia bacterium
CCCGAGGGCCTAACCTCGACCGCATGGACGATTGCACCCATGTCCCCAGTGGTCCGGTGACCCTCGAGCCGTTGACGGACGGCTGTCAGGAATGCCTGGACATCGGCTCGACCTGGGTACACCTGCGGATGTGTCAGTCCTGCGGCCACGTCGGCTGCTGCGACCAGTCGACCCATCACCATGCTCGGGCCCATTTCCTCGCTCACGACGACCATCCGCTCATCCGGAGCCTCGAACCGGACGAGGCATGGTGGTATTGCTGGATCGACGACCTCGGATTCGAGCTCGACGGCGTTGGGCCGCTCCGGAGCTCCTGAGCCGAGGCTCCCCGCGCCTTAACCCCTGAGTCCAGGTGGAAGGTCAAAACGTCACTGTGTCGTAATAGAGTCAGTCCTTGACCCAGGTCACGACAGGTGGGCGACGCCCGGTTGGCGGCGCCTCGGACGTCGGCCATCCGAGGTAGACCATCGCCACGATCTCGGAGCCGGCCTCGAAGTCGCAGAACGCGAGCATTTCGACGGACCGAGCTGTGAGGCCGGTACCCCAATAGGACGCCAAGCCGGCGCTGGTAGCCGCCAAGAGCAGGTTCTGGGTGCCGGCGGCCACCGCGGCGAGGTCCTCGGCATGTCGCACCGGGTCGGGGTCGGGAGCACAGGCCACCACCAGCATCACCGGCGCCCGCAAATACTTGACCCTGGCCTTCTGCAAGCGGGCCGGATCTGTCACTCCCCCATCGACCAGCACCCGGGCCGCCAGCTCACCGAGGTCCTTTCGAGCATCGCCGGTGATGGCGGCGAAGCGCCAGGGCTCGGTCAACTTGTGGTTGGGAGCCCACACCGCCACCTCACACAGAGTGGCGATGAGCGAATCGGGTACGGCCCGTTCGGGATCCATGCGGAGATTGGTCCGTCGTCCTTTTAACAAGGCCAAGGCAGCTTCGAGGTTCATGCCGGGCACTGTAGGGCGAATTCCGATACCTCCACCGGAAGATTCTGCGTCCCGGTAAGGTTGACACCTCAAGACCAGCCAGGGGGAATCGGCCACATGCTCAAGCTGCTGCGACGGCTTCTAGTGTCGATCATCGGCCTGGCCGTCATCGTGGTCGGCATCGCCCTGCTGTTCCTTCCCGGCCCCGGCACGCTGGTGATCATTGCCGGATTGGCGGTCCTGGGAAGCGAATTCGACCGGCCGAAGGCTTGGGTCCACTCGATGCGAGAACGGGCTTCCCGAGCCCTCCATCGCTAGTCGGCAGGTCAGTCGGAACCGATCGCCCGGACATCGGGGCGAAACGACTTGGCTGCCACCGCCGCGGCGTACAGCGCTTGGAACGCCTCGGTGTACTCCCGGAGGCCCGGAGCATTCCCGAGGTCCTGGTCGGCGTCATCAACCGCGGAGGCGAGCAGGGCAATCTGGTCGCGCCAGGCGTCGAATACCTCGCGACTCAAGAGCACCTCGTCGGCGGCGATTCCCTGAGCCGCCGCTAACCGTCTGGCCTCATAGTGCCGCTGGCGATGGGAACGTCGGCAGAATCGCCGGGGGCGGCCCGGTCCCCCCGCCGTCGGGACGATCTCGGCGCACCATGGGCACCGGCGGAGGTCGGGTGATTGCGTCACAGTGATGATTCTACCTGCCCGGGTGCCCGACTAGCGTCTTGGCATGCTTCATCCGGTCCTCGAGGATGCCATTTCGTCGCTGTTGACTACCTGGCGGCATTACGACGACCTCACCCGACGGAAGGTGGCCCACCAGGCCCGGGCCGAAGCCCGGCGGCAGCTCGACGCCGACCGCACCCGGGTCTACAAGCTGCGACGCGGCCTCAACCCGGAGGCCCGTGAGCTCGAAGAGGTCGCTTTCAGTGCCCACTGCCCCACCCTGGAAGTGCCCATCTTCCTCCGGACATCTGACTTGCTCGACGCCGACGGATCATTCGCCTGCCCGTGCGGGGCCGTGGTGACGGGTACTGAAACAGAGGCCGGCTAAGTCCACTATTGTCCGGGCGAACGGTTATTGTGCGTCCTGCCAACCACAGGCAGTGGCCGAATATCAGGGGTAACAGTGCGGATCGACGGAAGCCATTACGGGTATGCGGATGCGGTGAATCGACGCGCTCGCATCGGCGTCGTCCTCATCGTCGCCCTCGTGGCAGGCATCGCTTGGGCGGCCAATGCCGGCGGTTCAGACGACTCCCCACCCCCAACGGTGCTCGCCGCCGAGCTCACTGCGCCGGACTCGACTATTGCGGTGACGGTTACGACAACCACCCTGGCCGCCAGCTCGAGCACGTCTACTTTGCCGGCGAGCACGACCAGCTCTACTTCTGCGGCGACCACGCTCCTCGACTCGACGACCAGCACCACCCGCCCGACCACCACCCGGCCGACCACAACCACCAGTA
>JAOTYB010000006.1 GCA_029862065.1 Acidimicrobiia bacterium
TCGGTGACGTCGCGCTTGGCCTCGTGGAAGACTGGATCGTCGGTCGAGACCGGGTCGGTGTTGAGGGACTTGGCCAGGTAGTTGGCGATGGTGTACGGCAGTACGAAGTAGCCGTCGGCCAGGCCTTGCATGAGGGCGCTCGCACCGAGGCGGTTGGCGCCGTGATCACTGAAGTTGGCCTCGCCGATGGAGTACAGGCCGGGCACGGTGGTCATCAGCTCATAGTCGACCCAGGTGCCCCCCATCGTGTAGTGGGGAGCGGGGTAGATGCGCATCGGCGTCTCGTAGGGGTTCTCATCGGTGATCCGCTCGTACATCTCGAACAGGTTCCCGTAGCGGGCCTCGATGACGTCCTTGCCGAGGCGCTCGATCGCATCGTGGAAGTCCAGATACACGCCGTTGTGGAGGGGACCGACGCCCTTGTTCTGATCGATCTGGCCTTTGGCGGCCCGGGACGCCACGTCGCGGGGAACGAGATTGCCGAAGCTCGGATAGCGGCGCTCCAGGTAGTAGTCGCGTTCGGCCTCGGGGATCTGCCCTGCCGGTCGTGGGTCCTCTGCCGCTTCTGGCACCCAGATGCGCCCGTCGTTGCGGAGTGACTCCGACATGAGGGTCAGCTTGGATTGGAACTCGTCGCTAGCCGGGATGCAGGTCGGGTGAATCTGCGTGAAGCTGGCGTTGGCGAACTGGGCGCCTTTCCGGTAGGCCCGCCAGGCGGCGGTCCCATTGCAGGCCATGGCGTTGGTGCTGAGGTAGTAAGCGTTGCTGTAGCCGCCGGTTGCCAGTACGACGGCATGGGCTGAATGGGTGGAGATCTCGCCGGTCGTGAGGTCTCGCACTACCACGCCGACTGCCTGACCGTCCTTGAGCACCACCTCCAGCATCTCGGCGCGGGTGTGGAGCTTGACCGAGCCAAGTCCCACCTGCCGGGCTAGCGCCGAATAGACGCCCAGCTGGAGCTGCTGGCCGGTCTGGCCCCGGGCATAGAAGGTCCGGGACACCTGCACGCCGCCAAAGGAGCGATTGTCGAGCAAGCCACCGTATTCACGGCCAAAGGGAACTCCCTGGGCGGTGCACTGGTCGATGATCTCGTTGCTGACTTCGGCGAGGCGATACACGTTGGCCTCGCGAGAGCGGTAGTCACCGCCCTTGATGGTGTCGTAGAAGAGCCGGAAGATGCTGTCGCCGTCACCGCGGTAGTTCTTGGCGGCGTTGATTCCACCCTGGGCGGCGATGCTGTGTGCCCGGCGGGGGCTGTCGTGGTAGGTGAAGACATCGACGTCGTATCCAAGCTCGCCGAGCGTGGCTGCTGCAGATCCTCCGGCCAGGCCGGTTCCGATGACTATGACCTTGAACTTGCGCCGATTGGTGGGAGCGACCAGCTTCATGTTGAACCGGTGGCTCGTCCATTTCTCGGCCAGCGGTCCCTCGGGGACTTTGCTGTCGAGGATCATGAGCCGATCAACCCGGTGGTTATCGCCAGCGGAATGCTGACATTGCCCAGCACGATGACCGCTGCGAACCCGATAGCGAAGTTACGACGCCACTTGTTGAACCGGGGGCTTGTGATCCCGATGCTCTGGAACATGCTCCAGGCACCGTGGAGAACGTGCAGCCCGAGCGCCAGATTGGCAAGGATGTACCAGCCGGCGGTGAAGGGGCTCTCCAACCCCTCGATGAGGTTCTCGCGAGCTTCCCCGCGGGTGAAACTCGGATTCAAGAAGTCGAGCCCCCAGGTGAGGTGGGCTAGGTGATACACGATGAAGACGAGAACGATGACCCCGGTGATGAGCATGTAGCGGGAGGCAAACGTCGCTTCGACCCACTGCTGGTGCTCGTACCCGACGGGCTTGGCGTTGCGGTTCTTCCACCACAGCGTGAAAGCAGCGTGCAGGTGGATCACAAATGCCGCCAGCAAGCCGAGCCTGGCCAGCCAAAGAATGAAGGTATGAGAGAAGACGGGCGTTCCGACTTCACGCAGGGATTCTGCGTACTCATCGAACCGGGCCTTTTCCTCGAAAATATGGAGGTTCCCGAACATGTGGAAGAAGAGGAACCCGAGTCCGACGATCCCCGAGATCGCCATGACCCACTTGCGGCCCACGTTTGAGTTGTAGAACTCGAGAAACCAGGGGAGGGGGCGTTTGGTGCGGGTGGCCTGGTCGGTCATCGCTATGAAAGCTAGCAATGGAGCCGCGCGTTGGGGAACCAACCGTGCCCGGGGGAAACCACCTTTTGCCCCCCGGTGGGGCTGCCGGCTTCCAGTCGCCAGTTCTCTGGCCTGGCGATTCCCGACTGTCCAGGGGCATACATGAGGGGTGATATCCCCTGCAGGCGACAGTCCGAACATCGAGTCAACTCGGAGCTGGCAGCTGCTCGCGACCTTCCGGACCGATCAGATCAATGCCCCTCCGGGTGACAGACGCACTCTGAGTTGGCGGGCGGTTGGCGGTGGGCTGTCTGCCTCCGCTCGGCGCTTTGGGCCGAGCGGATTTGACCCGCGCGCGCGGGCACCCTAAATTACAAGAACGTAATTACACGTCTGTGAGAGGTGGGAAGTGGACACCAAACTGATTGAGGCTCTGGTACTCGACAAACTGTCGTGGCAGGATTTCGCCAACTGCAGCGGGGCCGATCAAGACCTGTTCTTCCCCGAACGAGGCGCTTCGACTCGCAAGGCCAAAGCCATCTGCGGTGCTTGCACAGTGAAGGACGAGTGCCTCGAATTTGCAATCACCCAGGGCGAACGATTCGGCATCTGGGGTGGGCTGTCTGAGCGCGAGCGTCGGAAGATTCGTCGTCAGCGAGCGCTGGTTGCCAGAGCTCGTGAGGTTTCCTGACGTTCTAGGCTCGGGCCTGTAACCGGACTAGGGGAGCACATGGGCGCAGCTATCGGGATCATTCTTCTGCTGGTTGTTGTGGCCGGACTGGCGTATTTCGCCGTCACCGCCGCGCGATCGACGAAGCCAAGCGTCGGGTCACCGCCGGCGGCTGCTGCCACACGGCCGGGCGCACCCGTGGCCGATTTCCACGTGAAGGGCGACGTCGCCGCCGTCTACTTCGACGTTCCGCTTCCGGACAACGCCGATCCGGTCCTCACGCAACTCCTCGTGAACGAAGCCATCGAGGTCGTTCGAGAGAAGCGCCACTCGCTCCCCATCGATCAGGTCAGCCGGGTAGTTGCTTACGGCAAGAGCGGCACGGAATATGCCGTAGCCGGCGAGCAGAGTCTCGAGACTCCCGGCACGCTTCCGCCGCCGGCTCCGCCCCCGGTGGTGTTCAAGCAGGCAGGGCCCGATCCGTTGGCGTCGTTCTCGGGTGCCCCGCAAGGCTCACCGCCGGGCATCGCCGCTTCAGTCCCCGACGAAGGTGTCGGGCCGGCTGGGGCTGATCTACAGATCTCAGCCCAGCTCGAGTCCGGGTTGCGGTTGCAGGGAGTTGACCCACCGTCGGCAGAAGCCGGTGAGGTCGTGCTCGGTCTGCTCCGTCTCGGCGGCTACACGGTGTCGGCCCCGGCCGCCAAGGAGGGGTATGAGTCGTACGTCGCTTCCAACGCCTCCGGCAGGACCTATATCTGTGTTGACCCCCTCGGGTCGTCCGATTACCCGGAGCTGAGTGAGCAAATGATCAGTCGATTCATGGTGGATTTCGAGCAGTCTGGCACGGATCGGGGCTTGCTTGTCTCCGACAAGTTCGGCCCCTTCGTCGTCTACGAGAAGGAGCGCCGCGAGCCCCGGGTTCGATTCGTCACCCGTGAACGGCTGCAGCAATTCGTGGATTCTCTCGCTCTCGGTTGAGCCACCGGTAACCTGCGAGCGATCAAAGGAGGCTCAGTGCGTGGACTCGGCTGGCCGGAACTCGTAATCATTGTTGTGGTCGTGGTCGTGCTGTTCGGTGCTGCCCGGCTGCCGCTCATCGCCCGCTCCATCGGTTCGTCCGCCAGGGAATTTCGACGGGGTCTCGACTCGGGGGATGACAACGGTGAAGAGCCGTCAGATTCGACTCCCTAGGGAACTCTTTGCCCCTCTCTTGCCGTTAGGTGGGTAGATGGCCTCGAACGAGGCAATCCCGACCTGGGAGCAAGTAGCCACCGACTATGGGCGTGTTATCTACAACTTTGCCTACCGGCTCACCGGCAACCGCGATGATGCCTCCGACCTCGCCCAGGAGGTCCTGGTGCGGGTGCGGCGAGGGTTGGCCACCTACCGGCCCGGCTCATTCGAGGGTTGGCTGTGGCGGATCACTCGCAATGCGTTCCTCGATGAGGTGCGACGCAAGCAGCGCCGCCCCACCACCGAGCTGCCGGCCGAAGATCGCTCGGCGCTGGTCACCTCGCCCACTCCGGATGACGTCCTGGCCGAAACCCGGCTCAGCGACGAGATGCAGGCCGCCCTACTCAATCTCCCCTACGAGTTCCGGGAGGCGGTTGTGATGTGCGACGTGGTCGGCCTGACCTACCAAGAGATCGCCGACGCCGCCGAGGTGCCGGTGGGGACGGTCCGCAGCCGGATCCATCGAGGCCGTCTCATGCTGCGCGACGCGCTGGAGGCCGGCTGATGCACCTCGAAGACCGGTTGTCGGCTTATCTCGATTCAGAGCTCGATGCGACCCAGCAGCGGCAGGCCGAAGAGCACCTTGTGGAGTGCGCCGAATGTCGAACTGAGCTCAGCTCGGTTGCTGAGGTGCGAGATCAGCTTCGCTCGCTTCCTGTTGTCGAGGTGCGAGCCGGGACCTTCGAGGATGTGGCAGAAGTCGTTCCCCTCCGGCGGGCCCGCTTTCGGCCCATGGCGGCTGCCGCGGCGGTGGCCGCGCTGGTCGTGGGGGTCGGTTTCGGCGTGGCCGGCAACCAGTCGGTGCCGCTGCAACTGAATCAGGTGGTCGAACAACATGTGGCCCGTGCTTCGTCCGACCCGGGATTCAACGTGCTGCAAGTGCAAGCGGTGGCCAACCGATGACGCTGACCGCCACCCTCCTGCTCGTGACCCTTATCGGGACACTTCCTGCTCCCGATCTGGTGGATGATCTCGACCAAGCGGGCGACGCTGAATTCGTCGGTCGCCAGCTCGTCGTCTGTTGGACCGCCGATGGTGTGCTCGCCCATGTCACCGACGTCGAACAATCGCAGGGAATGACGCGGGTGACCGGGCGCGACGGGTCGTTCGTGATCGGTGAAGGCAAGATGATCGAGCAGTACGCCGGGGGGGTTCGCTACCTGGAGATGGCCCCGACCAGTGAGTGGCGCCTCTGGGATGGCTACGCCGTGCAGGACGGAAATAGCGTCACCGGGCTTCGGGAATCGCGGACCGTCGAGGTGCGTCAGGGCTCCTCGCTCCGGGCCAAGTTCGTGCTCGACGCCACCACGGCCGCTCCGCTCACGACAGAGGTGTATCAGGGGAACGGTTCGCTCTATCGCTACTCGACCTTCCTCGAGTTCGATGCCCGCGGCGATGATGACATGGTGGACATGGATTCGATGCCCGAGCCCGACTATCGGGAGACGGCTTCCGCCGCCACAGTGCCGCAGTCAGCCGGTCACTACTGGGCCGCCGACTCGTACGTTGCTCCCGGGGGAGTTCAGGTGTTCTTCACTGATGGGTTGTTCCGATTCTCGGTATTCGAGGTCAGCCGCAAGAGCGACGGCGGCGGCCTGGCTAAATTAGGAACGGTGGACATTGGCGGCAACGGCGGGTACCACCGCGCCTACACACCGGGTGCCGTCAGTGTTTTCTGGCGCACGCCCGATCTCGCGTACGTGTTGGTCGGGGACCTGCCTCCCGATCACCTCGTCGAAGTGTTGGCGGACCTGCCCACCCCCAGTCGCCCGGCCCTCCTCAAACGAGCCTGGCGCTGGGCGTTCGGGTAACCGAGTGAATAGTTGATAGTTGACAGTCCGCAGTTTGCCGTTAACAGGGCGTGCCGCGGTGCCACCAAGTCTCTGCTTACTGCTTAAGGCCGTCTGTCAACTCTCGACTATTACCTCACTTTGTCCCAACGATTGAGTCTTACGACCTATCGAAGTTTCGGCGGTAACTAGTTAGATTTCTCCATGACTCCCAAACCACGTGGGGGTCCTTGGCAGGAATAGTGTTTGCAACTACGCTGAGTGAGCGACCACTAAGAGTGGGGACTAGGGTAATAGCGTGGCTAACGGGGTTAGAGGGCGGAGAATCCAGATGACACAAGCAGCCGAGACCATCGGGCGCCAACCACAGGTTGCGTCGGCTGAGGCGATGGCGGGCGTACGCCACCGGGGCTTCTACGAACGGTTCGTCAAGACCCTCATCGACCGACTGGTCGGCTTAGTTCTCTTGCTGTTGACCCTCCCAATCATCATTCCGGTTGCCATCGCCGTCTTCATAGATCTGGGTGGACCCATCTTCCTCCGCCAAGAACGGGTCGGGCGCAACGGCAGGGCCTTCAAAGTCCTGAAGTTTCGTTCAATGGAACCCGACCGTCGCGGCGGGTCGGCCCCCGATTTCGTTGGCTCAGACCGGCGGGTCAATCACAAGTCGGAGGACGACCCCCGGCTCACTCCGGTCGGCCGATTCATCCGCAAATGGAGCCTCGATGAGCTCCCCCAGTTGGTGAATGTGGTCGCCGGACAAATGAGCCTTGTCGGGCCGCGACCGGAGATGACTCAGATCGTTGCCCGGTACGAGCCCTGGCAGCACGCTCGCCACCTGGTGAAGCCCGGCGTCACCGGCCTCTGGCAGGTATCGGCCCGGGGAGAAGTTCCCATGCACGAAGCCACCCACATCGACCTGGAATATGTCAATACCGTGTCGTTTGTGACCGATATTCGTATCCTGGCCAGAACCATTCCAGCTGCGCTCGGAGAACGCACCGGCCACTAGCGGTCAATTCCTGTAATCGGAATTGGTTTACACTGCTACTAGCCGGGGGGTCCCGTGATGATTGCCTCCCAACACCCACCAAAGGACGATTGATGGACACCCTCCGCCCGAGAGAGTTTGATGAGTTAGCCGCCCTCGAGCAGCCGAGCATTGTCGCTTCGATGTGGCGCTACCGCTGGTTGGTCGCTCTCATCGTTGCTGTGTTCATCGGCCTCGGGCTGGCGTTCCAGGCCTATGTCCCGGCGGCCTTCCAAGCCACAGCCGAGATGGTGGTTGAGGATCCGCGAGCATCGCAGCTCTTCAACATCGGCGATATCCCCCGATCGACGAGCAACCCGCAGCGGTATGTGGCCGACCAGGTGGAGATCTTGCGATCGCCCCGGGTGGCTGATGAGGCCGCAAGGCTCATCAGCCTGTGGGCCGCCAACACTCCAGAGGCGCTTAATGGCGATCCATTCACGATAGAAGACGACCTATGGCCCTTTTGGCTCGACCAGCGTGACATCGCCGGTGTGGCGATTTCCCAGGACGAGTTCTTGTCCAACATAAGCATTTCCTCCAGCCGCGATAGTAACCAGGTAGAGGTTTCCTTCACGGCCGACACGGCCAAGCTATCCCGCATCGGCGCCAATGCCCTCGTCGAGTCCTACCAGGACGTGCGGTTCGAGCAGTTGAAGGACACCGCCAACAAGGCCGTGCTGCAAATCGAGCGTCGGCGAACCGGATTGCGCTCAGACCTTGACGATCTCCAGGCGCAGATCGACAGCATTACCGACGAAGTGCGCTCGGGTTTGGACGAAGAGTTCGAAGCCGACCTCGGTACGTTCCTCGACCTCCAGCGTCAGCTCAACGGCCTCGACCCGGAGAGCGACGCCGCCGCGACAGTCCGCTTGCAATTGGATGACCTATTACAAGATTTCCAGACCACCGCAGTCATCGACACGATCGAGGCGGGTGACTCCGAGCTACAGGCGCTCCTCGCCGAGCAAGAGGCCGGGATTGACGAGTTGGCGACGCTGTCCGGCCGGGCCAACTCCATCCTCATCGATCTGGAGCTGACCGGCAGCGGCGTTACCAACCTCTCGCTGGCCCCGACCCCCAAGACCACCACCGGCTCGGGCCCGGCTCGCATTCTCGCCGCTGCCATCGTGCTCGGCCTGGCTGTGGCCGCTGCCCTCACCTACTTCCTGGCCTCCCGCCGCCGGGCCTTCGGCAGTCGGACATTGCCGGAGCTCGTGCTCAACGCTCCGTTGCTGGCCGAGGTCCCCGACTTCTTGTTGGAGGGAATCAAGTCGCCCCTGCCCGTCACACAAGCGCCGACGTCGGCGTCGGCTGAAGCCTTCCGCTTTGCCGCGGCTGCCGTCGACATCCGGGCTTCGGCGGCCGGCGCCAAGTCGCTGATGATGGTTTCCGCCACCCTGGCCAGCGGAAAGACCACTGCGGCCGCCAACACAGCCATCGCAGCCGCCCGTGAGGGCTTGCGAGTGCTCGTCATCGACGCCGACTTCGGCAACCAGGAGCTGACCAGCCTCTTCCTTGGAGAGGAGCAGCCCGCAGCCGGCATTACCGAGGTGGTGGCCGGCATCGTGCCGCTTGATCAGGCCGTGCGTCAGGTGGTAGTCACCGACGATCGCTCGCTCTATCTGTTGTGGCGTGGCCGCCAGCCGGTCGAAGCCGCCAACTTCTTCCGTACCGAGGACACCCAGCGGTTCTTCACCGAAGTCAAGGAGCAGTTTGACCTGGTCATCATCGATGGTCCGCCGCTCTTGCAGGTCGCCTACGCCAGCACTCTGGTTCGCTATGTCGACGCGGTGGTGGCGATTGTTGCCCACAACAGTCGTGTCAGCGAGCTGGAAGAGGTTGCCGACCGGCTCCACTTCATCGAGACGCCGGCCATCGGATATATCTACACCAAGGCGCCTTTGCGTGCCGAGATGACGGCCTCTGAGGGCTCGATGAAGGACATCCTCGGTCTCGGTGGCGAATCCGCCGGCCGGCCCACGGTCGGCCAGACCCGCTCAACCCGCCGCTCCCGTCGGGACGCCGGCAACGGCGGTGACTCGGCTCCGAAGAGCTAGGCGAGTTCTGCTCGGCTACGCCGAGCTTGCGCAACTCGACGCCAATAGGCGATAGGCGATAGGCGATAGGCAAAACCTAGTTGGTGCACCGCCTCGGGTCCCCGAGATACTGCGTACTGCGTACTGCATACTGCGTACTGCTTGCCGCTCAACTGTCAACTGTTGACTTGGCTGCCTATCCGCTCGCGATGGCTGCTCTGATAGCGGCCTCGAGTGTGGCATGGGCTTCGGCAGTGTTGAGGTTGGGTGTGTTGTCGAGCCCGGAGGCCTGATAGAAGTGGGTCATCGCCGCTCCGAATTGTTCGGCGATCTCCTGGCGGGACCCGGGTGACACCAACCGCACCCGACCGGGGTCGATGGCAGATTCCGCCACGGTCTTGGCGCCACCGTTGGCGAACACGATGACCGGCGCGCCGCGCTGCATTGCCTCAGCCAGCGCGGTCCCGCCCTCCTCCCGAACGCCGGCGAACACCACTGCCCCGGCCCGGTCGAGCAGATCCATTGCTTCCGGGTAGGGGAGCCACCCTCGGAGGTCGACCCGATCAAGGAGGCCGAGTTCCTCGATCAGGCCCTCTAGCGCCGACCGTTCCGGGCCATCGCCGACGATCACCATGCGCACGTCCGGGTGGGCCTCGGCCAACCCGCGGACGGCCAATCGAACCCCCTTGCGCGTCTCGAACGACGACAGAAACAGTATGAAGTCCTCCCGCGGTTTGGCGACCCGGTCGACCTCAGTGAACATGACATGGTTGAGAACCACGTCGGCCGGACGGGGCCTCCCGAGCCGCGCCTGGGTCTCTTCGCTTTGGGCGATGCGCACGGCTGCCTTCCGCCAGGTCCGCCGGGTAGCGGGGGCCAGCGACAAGACCCGAACTGCGATGAGGTCGATCAACTCGGATGCGATGCCTTTCGCTCCCAGAGCCCGCCACATGTCTGACGGAGTGGTAACAGCACCGCCGACCGGGCCCCAGGCCAGAGGAATCGGGAGGCGACGCCCCGGAGAGGGCAGCCAGTAGACGGAGTAGGTGGCGTGATGGGTCACGTCGAAGGGTCGGTCCGCGTGGAGCTTTTTCGCCAGTCGCCGAGCGCTGCGCTGCCACCCCAGGTATGCGATGAAGTACCCGATTAAGTGTCTTCGCGACTTGTCGGTAGGCGCATGTGGCAACCAGCGCGCCCACTTCGGCTCGTTGACGAGTTGGAATTCGATCGTGGAATCCGGGTTCTCGCGCTCCCATTCCTGGATTGCGCCGATGTGCTCAGGTCCGACCAGCACGGTCAGTTCGCCGAACCGGGCAACCGACTGGACCAGGCTCCAGCCAACCCCTGGTTCGGATCCCCTTCCCGGTTCGCAGGCGTAGGCGATTACCAAGACACGCGGGCGCCGAGTCTCGGATGGAGCGGAGAGATTTGCTTGGCTCACCAGGCCTGTCGATTCGTGGCCGATCGACTTCGCCATTTCCCGACCGTTCCTTCAGTGGCCACGACCGAGCCAAGTCCGTAGATGCTCCACAGCCAAACGGCAGCCTGGGGACCTTCCAAGCTGGGGTCAAAGAAGCCATTGATGAGGGCCGCCATCGCTCCCACCATGCACCACGAGAGGACGGCGGCTTTCTGTGATTCGCCCAACTGGCTCAGCCGTTTTCGAGCCCTCCATAGATACACATACCAGACGGCCCACAATGCCACCCAGAGACTCGTTCCGATCAGGCCCATGCGGGCGAGCACCGATAGATGTGAGTTATGGGGATTGCGCAATTCGGGGCCCGTTTCCGCACCAGCATAGAACCCGTATTTACCGGCGAGGTTCGGCCCAAAACCGAAACCAGATAAGAAACGCTCGTTCGTCAACGTGTCGTCCAGTACGAGGTCCCAGAGCTCGAGTCGCCATGCAATGGTGCCATCATCCTCACCGGTACCCGGCTCGGCCCGGACGTTGATGTCGGTGATATTTGAAAACAGCTGGGATATTGAGACTTCCCGTCGCTCCAAGTCGAACCGCACATCGAATGCAAAAGCCAGCAACATCGCGGCTATGAGAACGACCAGAACGTTGCCCATTGCCGGCCGCGCCCGCTTGCCTGCCAAGTAGATCGCAAAGAGAGCTATGAAGCCGGCGACCAGTGTGCCTCGGTTTTGGGTTCCCGCCAGAGCGAGCAAGAGAAGTCCGCCGACGGTAAGAAGCACATTTCGCACACGGTCACGTCGCTCCACTTCGGGTGCGACGACCAGCAAGAGAAAGGCGATCGCAATAACCGCCTGTACCCCCACGTTGCCCGGCTTGTGTGACGTGATCAGGACCTCCGAGTCGGGCAGGAACAACCCGGTCTGCCGGTTGGCCAGTAGAAGACGCACCGTCCCGATCATCAGAAAGGCCGGGATGATCCTCGTGTACCAGCGAATGAACAAGTCATACGCCGGCTCCCAGGCCCGGACCAATGCCCCCAGGACAATTGCGAACAACCCGTAGTAGAAGATGGCGCTGTCACGCACCGCCTCTTGAACGGGGTTGGAAGTTGCGCCCAGGATGAGGAGCATGAATCCGAACCCCATGAAAGCGACAAGAAACTGCATCGGCAGACTCAGTCGGATGAATCGAACCGCCTCACCGGATCGGATGACGACATAGAGCCCGAGCGCCAGTATGAACTCGCCGACGAACAACGGTGTCCCTGGCACATGGATCCACGCGAACGCACGGTCGAAAAAGAGGTAGCCGCCGAGCAGGACGGCCAGCGCTCTGGTCAGGAAGCGGTAGCGGGCAGTGCGGTCTTTCAGCGCACTGGCGATCAACGCCTTTGAGGCGGACCCGTGCTCATTGCGGGGCGACCGTTCAGGAGGTGAGAAGATCGAGTCGGTCACGCGACGCTCTCCTCTCGCCGGGTCGTCGTTGCCCTAGCAGGACGGTTTGCCGCGGCTACGCGGCGCCTTCTTTAACCTGCTTTTCGATCCAGCGATAGGTATCGACTAGGCCTTCTTCGAGGGCAGTAGTCGGTTCCCATCCGAGGACCTCGCGCAGCTTAGTGTTGTCGGAGTTTCGGCCCCGCACGCCCTGCGGCCCGTCGACGTGCTTGAGCGTAATCCCTTGCTTGCCGGAGATCTCGATGACGATCTGCGCCAGCTCGTTGATCGTGACCATGCGGTCGCGACCCAGATTGAGCGGCTCGGTGTAGCCCGAGTCCATAAGACGGACGAGGCCTTCCACGGTGTCGTCCACGTGACAGAAGGAGCGGGTTTGCTCGCCGTCACCCCAGATCTCGATCGTTCCACCGTCTTCGACCTCGGCGACCTTGCGGCACAGCGCGGCCGGGGCCTTCTCGCGTCCGCCGGTCCAGGTGCCGTAGGGCCCGTAGATGTTGTGGAAGCGGACCACTCGCACGTCCATGCCGTAGTCGAGGTGGTAGTAGTGGGCGGCGATTTCTGAGACAAGCTTCTCCCACCCGTAGGCGTCCTGGGGAGCTGCCGGATAGGCGTCTTCCTCTTTGAGAGGCGTGACGTTGGCGTCCTCCTGGAGGTACTCCGGGTAGATGCAGGCCGACGACGTATAGAGGTACTTCGAGACCCCATTCTCCCGAGCCGCCTCCAAGGTGTGCAGGTTGATGAGGGCGTTGTTGTGGAGAATGGTCGAGTGGTTGGCCGAGATGAAGCCCATGCCGCCCATGTCGGCGGCCAATGCGTAGACGTGGTCGACGTCCTTGGTGGCCTCCTGGCAGGCTTCCCAACGGCGGAGGTCGAGGATCTTGAACTCATCGGCGTCGATGTCACTGAATTCGGGTTCCTTGATGTCGACACCCCGGACCCAGTAGCCGCGGTTACGGAGATCGGTGACGAGGTGGTGGCCGATGAATCCGCCGGCTCCGGTGACGAGTACTCGTTCCATTTTCAGTAGTTCCTTCTCTTTGGGTGGCCCTGTTCAGAGCTTGCTGGGCAAATGGCTCGGATGCCACTCACTGTACTTCACTTTCCGCGGTTGTATCGGGGGCTTGGGGTCCCCGATACAACTCGGTAACGGTGACTAAACGGGGCGGTCTCCGGAGCACCCGGAACACGAACCGAGGGTTGTTTCCCAGGTAGCGCTTCCACAGCCTGCGAGGCTCCTTGAGCAGGCGATAGAGCCACTCGAGACCCCGCTTCTGCATCCATGCTGGGGCCTGGGGAAGCAGGCCGGCGTGGATGTCAAAGGCGGCTCCCACTCCGAGGAGGGCGGGAGCATTGAGCCGAGCCCGGTTGGCGTCCATCCAGCGTTCCTGCTTGGGGGTGCTGAGGCCGACCCATACGAAGTCGGGCCCGGCGCGGTTGATGGAGCTGGTGATCTCGGTGACCTCGGCCTCGGTGAGGTCACGGAAGGGCGGCGAGTAGGTCCCGACCACTTTGAGGCCCGGAAACAGTTCGCCGAGACGGGCGGCCAGCAGTTCGGGGACACCCTCTTTGCCGCCGTAGAAGAAGTGGGTCCAGCCTGCGGCCGCCGACCGACCGAGGATCTCCAGCATGAGGTCCGGCCCATACACGCGAGACATATCGATGGCTCCGGCCCGCTTGCCCGCCCACACCATCGGCATCCCATCGGGGGTCGTGAGCCCGGATCGATTGTGGATGCGCAGCAAGTCGGGGTCGGCCTGCGACTCCATAACGCCGTGAACGCCGGTTACGCACACGTAGTGCGGCTCGTTCTCGTCCACCCAGCGGCTGAGCTCCGCCACCGCGCTCGTCATGTTGATCGCGCTGATGCCAACGCCCAAGACGTCTACTCGAGGGATTCCCATGGAAGAATTATCGACGCTCGGAGGTGGGACCTGAAATGGTACGAGCGACCCTTTCATAGACCGCTTCCAGCCCGGCCAGGCCGTGCTGTTCGGAGTAGCGGTCCTCAAAGAGGCGTCGGGCGCTGGTTGATCCGGCGGCGACGTGAGCGCGATCTTGCAGGCGAGCCAGGCCCTTGGCCAGGTCGTCCGGGTCGCCCGGTCGGGCCAGCCAGTCGGGCCCGAGCGGGGCAACGACTTCGGGAATCGGGCCGATGTCGGATGCGAGAACGGGCACGCCGGCAGCCAATGCTTCCAGCAACACCATGCTGAGGCCCTCGTACCAAATCGATGGCAGAACCAGTGCCCGGGCTTCGAGCATGTGGGACCGCACCGCTGATTGGTCCACCTGACCCAGAAGGGACACACTGGGCAGACCTCTCCGTCGCAGGTCGGCCTCGAGCGGGCCGACGCCGATGATGTCGAGCTCATAGTCGAGCCCGGCTCTCTCCCACGCATTAAGCAGCACGTCGGGAGCCTTCTCGGTGGTGAGCCGGCCAACGAAGAGCACCCGGTTGGAGTCTTCGGCCGCCCGGGTGCGGGGCCCGGGGTCGGGTACGAAATTGGGTTTCACCGCGATCCGGTCGGCCGGGATCCCGCTTTCGATGAAGCGGTCACGGGCGAAATCGGTGAGAGCAAGGATGAGGTCGAGGTCTTTGCGCCAGGTCCCCCGCCGGCGGTTGAAGGCGATCGTCGAGGCCGATGCCAATGACTGGGTGTAGCTGTCGAGGTAGCACTTGTAACGCACGCCGTACCAGGCGTTCTGGCTCGCGACACACAGTTCGCATGCCTGGTTGTCTCGCAGCAACATGGCGTTGGCGCAGGCCAGCCGGTAGTTGTGGAGCGTGAGAACGGTTGGCGAGAACTCCCGAGCTGCCCGAAACACGGAGGGGGACAGGTGGTACCAGGTGTTGTGGAAGTGGGTGACGTCGGGGGCGTGCACCCGAACCAGGTCACGGACTCGCCGGGCGGCCGCCGGGTTCCAGGGGCTTCGGATCATGTCGCCGGCGGCGGCCAGCGGTCCCGGCGGGTTCTGCTCCCGATGCTCGATGACCGAATGCCCGGCGTCCCGCAACAGTTCCGCCTCATTGGAGGCCACCGAGTCCTCTCCACCCGGCTGACGATACTGGGTGTGGATCTGGAGGATTTTCACGGGAGGCCAGTGTACGGCAGCTCAATCCCCGGGCGTTTCAATCGGATACGCGATACGCGATACGGGATACGCGATACGCAATACGCAATACGCAATACGCAATAGGCAGTACCTTGTTGGTGCGCGGTCTCGGGCCTCCGCGCTACTGCTTACTGCTTACTGCTTACTGCTTACTGCGTCCGGCGTCCGGCGTCCGGCGTCCTAGCGTCCGGCGTCCGGCGTCCTGCGTCCTGCGTCCTGCGTCCGGCGTCCGGCGTCCTGAGTCCTGCGTCCTGCGTCCTGCTTCCTGCGTCGATTTCCGCCACTTTCCCCCCGCTCTGGCTGCTAACGGTTGGCTCAAGATATCACTCTCCGTGGTCGATAACGCTCTGAGTAACACATACAGACCACTGTGAGGGATGTACATGAAACGCCTAGCTGCGGCTATCGCTGTCTTTGCCATACTCGTACCACTGCAAGGAGCCATCGCCGGCGCCGACTCGACTTCCGGTACTGAGGTGGCCTTCTACGATCCGGGCTCGTCCAGCTGGCACATTCCCGGTGGCGACAGCTTCTACTACGGAGCCCCCGGCGACACCCCACTGTTGTGCGACTGGAACGGCGACGGTATCGCCACTGTCGGCGTGTATCGCGAGACCACCGGGTATCTGCTTCTGAGCAACGGACTCAGCACCGGAGTCGCCGACTATGAGTTCTACTACGGAAACCCGGGCGACCGGCCGCTGTGCGGAGACTGGAACGGCGATGGTGTTGACACGATTGGCATCTTCCGTCCGTCCGAGTCGCGGTTCTATCTGCGCGACACCAACTCGCTGGGATTTGGGGACCGGGACTTCCAATTCGGTTTCTCCAAGGGGCTGCCGTTTGCTGGGGACTTCAATGGCGACGGTTACGACACCGTTGGTGTGCGTGATCCCAAGAACGGGTTCGTGGCCATCGCCCGCGGGCATGTGTCAGACGCGCCGGTGATGGAGGCCTACTTCGGGTCGTCCTCCGACACCCTGGTCGTCGGTGACTGGGACGGCGACGGCACCGATCGCATCGGCGTCTATCAGCCGGCCACCAAGACCCTGGCGGTCACCAACCTGTTCGGCACCGACAAGATCGCCCACGTCTATGACCTGGGTGCTGTGACTGGCATCCCCCTCGCTGCCGAATTCGATGGTTCCGGCGGAGTCCAAACCAAGCATCCCGAGTACACGGGTGAGCTGGCCGACGTCGTCAAGCCAAAGGCGCAACCCGCTCCGGCAGCTCCGGCTCCGGCTCCGGCTCCGGCCGAGGAGCCCCCGGTTGAGCAATCGGCCACTCCTGTCCCAAGCGCCGCCCCGGCCTCCCCGATCGTCAAGCCGGCGGTTTCCATTCCCGGCAACGCGATCCGGATCGCCCCGGGCACCAGCATTCAGTCTGTAGTAGATCAGAACGGTGGCAGTGCCACGTTCTTGATCGGCGCAGGTGTCCATCGCGAACAGTCGGTGAAGCCCAAGTCCGGCCAGACCTTCATCGGAGAGTCGGGTGCGGTGATGAGCGGTGCCCGGCTTCTCGAGGGTTGGCAGCGCGATGGCAATCTGTGGTTCGTCGGCGGACAAGGTCAGTCTGGCCGCTTGCACGGCGACTGTGTCTCGGGAGCTCCTCGGTGCAACTACCCCGAGGAGCTGTTTGTCAACGATGCCCGCATGAAGCATGTTTCGTCCAAGGGCTCAGTCGCAGCCGGTAGTTGGTTCTTTGACTACGGTTCCGACCGGATCTACATCGGCCAGGACCCGGCAGGCAAGCGAATCGAGACTTCGGTAACCGAGAGCGCCTTCACCGGTCAGGTGTCGAATGTCACGATCACCGGATTGGTTATCGAGAAGTACGCCAGCCCGGCCCAGGTCGGCGCGATCGATACGCGGGCCAACCCGAGCGGCAACACCAACGGCTCGGACTGGTTCATTGCCAACAATGAGGTCCGCAACAACCATGGTGTCGGCATCAAGTCGACCAACGGCAGCCGGGTGGTTGGCAACTACGTCCACCACAACGGCCAGCTTGGCCTGGGTGGCGACGGTCCCGGAATGTTGATCGAGAACAACGAGATCTCCTACAACAATGCCTCGGGCTACGCCTACGGCTGGGAGGGTGGCGGCACCAAGTGGTCGAAGTCGACCGACCTGGTGGTTCGGAACAACTACTCGCACCACAACGTCGGTCCCGGCCTGTGGACTGACATCGACAACATGAACACGCTGTACGAGGGCAACCGAGTCACCAACAACGTTGGCATCGGTATCTTCCACGAGATCTCGTACAAGGCGGTCATCCGCAATAACTACATCGAGGGCAATGGCGCAGGCCACTCGGCGTGGTTGTGGGGAGCGGGCATCGTGGTGGCGGCTTCGCCCGATGTTGAGATCTACGGCAACGAGGTCATCAACAACGCCGACGGTATCGCCGGTATCCAGCAAAACCGCTCGGATGCTCCGGCCAGCTTCGGCCCGCAGATTGTCGCCAACCTGTACGTGCACGACAACAAGATCACGATGAGTGAAGGTCACACCGGCCTCGTGCAGGACGTCGGTGACAACGCGGTGTTCACCAGCCGCAACAACCGCTTCGAGAACAATGAGTACACGCTCAACGGTTCCGACCGTCGGTTTGAATGGAACAACGGAGAGCGCAGCTTGCAAGAGTGGAACTCGTTCGGCCTGTCTTGAGCTCCGCCGCTCTCCGGATTGGCGTTAGTGACACAGAGCGCTTATTGTCCCGGTGCGCTGACATGGGTTTTTGAGAAATGGGCTGGAGAAAACGGATATTGCGTCGCCCCTTGCTGGTGGCATTTGCCCTGGTAGCGGCCGCGGTGGTGGGAGTTCCCCCCGCTGCGGCAGTCGATGGTGGGCCACAGGTGGCCTTCTACGACTCAAGCCTCGGACTGTGGCGCATGGAGGGCATCGGGGACTTTTACTACGGCATCCCGTCCGACCAGCCGATGCTCTGCGATTGGAACGGTGATGGGACCGAGACGGTGGGGCTGTACCGTCCGACTACCGGGTTCCTCCATCTTCGCCAGCAGAACAACTATGGATTTGCCGACGTCTCGATCTACTTCGGGATCCCCGAGGATCGCCCGGTCTGCGGTGATTGGAACGGCGACGGCATCGACACCGTTGGCGTGTACCGATCGTCGAACCGAACCTTTTACCTGCGGAACTCCAATGTGACCGGGATCGCCGAGCAGCAATTCACGTTCGGTGACGGTAACGGCACGCCGATCGCCGGCGATTGGAATGGCGACGGAAAAGACACCGTTGGCCTGTGGAAGCAGGGGAACGCGTACTACGAGCTCTCAAACGGGAACACGAGCGCCATCGGCCCCCACGCGTTCCTCGGTAATCCCGGGGACCCGGTGGTGGTAGCCGACTTCGACCAGAACGGTCGCGACACCCTTGGCGTGTACCGGACCACCAATGGGCGCCTGTACCTCAGCGGTCTTGGTGAAGATGGCGGGACCCCTCGTGAATACTCGGTCGGGCTCCATGTTGGGATTCCGGTCGGTGGCGTAACCGGCGGAACTCCCGCCTCACCGGTCGGCGGTGCTGGCGGTGGTGGTGGCGGCACCGTGCCACCCGGAGCAATCAGCGTGTTCCCCGGCTCCAGCATCCAAGACGCCATCAATGCGGCCTCCGATGGATCGACCCTGTACATCCGGTCGGGCACCCACCGCATGCAGCGTTTCTCGCCCAAGTCCGGTCAGACAATCATTGGGGAGCCGGGAGCGGTTCTTAATGGATCGAAGGTGCTGAGCGGCTGGTCGCAAGACGGCGGCCAGTGGTGGGTGGGTGGCCAAAGCCAGCAGGGCGCTCAAGTTGGCGTTTGCGAGAACGCCAGCTCGCGTTGTCGCTACCCAGAAGAGCTGTTCATCAACAATGCTCGTCTCGAGCACGTCAATAGTCGCTCGGCAGTTGGGCCCGGGAAGTGGTTCTTCGACTACGGCGCCGACCGCATCTACATAGGGGACAACCCCTCGGGCAAGACCGTCGAGACCAGCGTGACGGAAGGGGCCGTTTACGGGAATGCCCCGAACGTCACCATCACCGGCCTGATCGTCGAGAAGTACGCCAACCCGGCCCAGCACGCCGCCATCGACAACCGCCGCCACAACGGGGACGGCGGGGCCGACAACTGGGTCATCTCCGGCAACGAAGTCCGCTGGAACCACGGGGTGGGGATAAAAGTCGGCAAGAACGCCCGGGTCGAGAACAACAACATCCACCACAATGGGCAGCTCGGTGTGGGCGCAGTGGGGAGCGGGGCCGTCTTCAGTGGCAACGAAATCGCCTACAACGGCCAGCTTTCGTTTCTGCTGGATTGGGAGCGGGGTGGATCCAAGTTCGCCGACACCACCAACATCCAGCTTCTCAACAACTACGTTCATCACAACTGGGGCCCCGGTTTGTGGGCCGACGACAACGCCAAGGACATGGTGTTCGCCAACAACACCATCAAGAACAACACCAAGGCCGGCATTTACTTCGAGATCAGCTACGACGCCCTCATCCGTGACAACTACATCGAAGGCAACGGGTTCGGGTTCACGCCCTGGCTGTGGGGCGGGGGGATCGTTATCTCGTCTTCTTCCGGAGTCGAGATTCGCGGCAACACCGTCGTCAACAACGCCGATGGCATCGGGGCGGTCGAACAGGATCGCTTTGAAACGGCCAAGTACGGGCCGCACATCATTCAGAACCTCTACGTCCACGGCAACACGGTCACCATGTCCGATGGGCTTACCGGCGTTGCCCAGGATGTCGGCTCAACCGCGGTGTTCACCAGCCGCAATAATCGGTTCGAGAACAACACCTACAACCTGAGCGGCTCAGGCAACTGGTTCGAGTGGGACAACCGCCAGATGTCCTTCGACGCCTGGCGTGGCTACGGTCTCAATTAACCGCAGGGCCATAGACTCGACCCCGTGAAACCTTCACCCGGCCTGCTGGCCTTACGTCGCGACCTGGCTATTCCGCTGGCCATCCTGGGGGCGACAATTCTGGTGGTAGCGGTGGTGGCCTGGCAGTCGGGAGCCGACGCCGGTCCGGCGGACGCCGCACCGCCCGGGACCGTCCCCGACGAGCGTGGATCAACCCAATCCGAGGGATCCACCACCACTCTTGCCCCGCTCGTGGCATCCGGGCCACCCACCCTGGTGGTGACGCCCGACGATGATCTCTCGAGCCTGGTGGCCACCAGCCCGCCCGGATCCACCTTCGTCCTTGCCCCCGGAGTCCATCGGGGCGAGCTGCTGGAGCCCAGAGACGGGCAGGTGTTCACCGGCCGGCCCGGGGCGGTGCTCAGCGGTGCAGTGGTGGTGACCGGTTTTCAAGCTCGGGGAGCCATGTGGGTGGCGCAGGGGTTGGAGGCCGAAGGCCGGATTCATGGTCAGTGCTCGGGCGACAGCCCACGATGTTCATACCCGGAGGATCTGTTCATAGACGACCAGCTGCTGACTCATGTCGATTCGGCCGCACGGGTGGGGCCGGGGAGCTGGCACTTCGACCGAGGTGCCGACACCATCTACCTGGGCGAGAATCCGACAGGCCGAATCGTTGAGTTGAGTGTGGTGACTCACGCCTTCCGAGGCGACGCCGACGGGGTGACCATCGCCGACCTGGTGATTGAGAAGTATGCGGTGCCCGCCCAGGAAGGTGCCATCGACAGCCGTCGCGACACCAACGACCTGATCGGTGGCTCCGGCTGGGTGATCCGCGACAATGTTGTGCGGTGGAATCACGGAGTGGGCATCGCCGCCACCACCGGGGCGCTCGTCGAGGGAAACCAGGTCTACGAGAACGGCCAGCTGGGGATGGCCGCCAAGGGGGCAGGCGTGACCATTGTTGGAAATGAAGTGTATGGAAACAACACCGTCGGCTTCAGCACCGGCTGGGAGGCGGGTGGCAGCAAATTTGCCTTCACCCAGGGCCTGGTGGTTCAGGACAACTTCATTCACGACAATGACGGGCCGGGGTTGTGGACTGACATAGACAACATCGACACCACCTACGAGGGCAACCGGGTTATCGACAACACCGGCGCCGGGATCTATCACGAGATCAGCTATGACGCAGTGATCACCGGCAACGAGGTGCGCGGCAACGGATTTGGCTTCGATGCCTGGGTGTGGGGGGCGGGGATCCTCGTGTCGACCTCGGTGAACGTAGAGGTAACCGACAACCTGGTCTCCGGCAACGCCGACGGCATCGTCGGCGTCGACCAGGACCGTTCTGATGCGCCAGCTTCCTACGGGGCACTCTCGCTGCAAAACCTGTCCGTCAGCAACAACGTGATCGCCGACAACGGTGGGTGGAGTGGGATAGGTCAGGACCGTGGCGACAACGCCGCTTTTAACTCGGCCAACAACCGCTTCTTCGACAACTCGTATACCCAGGACGGTCGGCACTTTTTCTGGTTGAACGACCCTCGTACCTACGACGAGTGGGTGGCCTACGGCCAGGGGTGATCGCGGCCGGCCGGGCCGTGAGGACGTCTAACGCTTGGGCTGCTCCTACGGCGCCGGGCTGTCGGTGGCGGCGGGTCGCTCGGGGGCGGGGGCGGGATTGGCCTGCCGCTTCTTCGGCATCGACCCCGGGGCGGCAGCCGCTCCCGGTACCTTGGACCATCGCTTCAGCAGGCCTTTGCTCGGTTCGCCGTTGCTGCGCATAGTCGCGACGCCTCCGCCGAGAATGTCCTTGAGGGAGCCTTCGATGTCGGTCTGATCAGCCCGCAGGGGTGACCGGTTGTAGATGTACCCGACCGGCTTGGTGCCGATGAACTCGAGCCGGTCGACGACCTCTTCGAGCTCGGATACGGCTCCGCCGTGATTGACGACCAGCAAGGCCCCGTCGGCGTAGCGAGAGATGATGCTCGTATAGGCAACATGCAGCAGCGGAGGAGTGTCGATGAGGACGAGGTCGAACTCGTCGCGAATGCCTTCGAAGAACACCCGGGTGGCCGCGCTGCGAAAGAAGTTGGCGGCGATAACCGGACGGTGGCCGCGGGACAGCAGGTTGAGAGAGGCACCGTCGGCGACGGGGACTGTGACGATGGCCCGGCGCAGATCGGCCCCGGTCTCCACGACCTCGGTGATGCCCGTGGCGGGCGGGATGTTGCCTACCAGGAGCTGGCTGAGGTTCTGGCTGCCAAAGTCAGCGTCCACCACCAGGACCCGATTGCCCTCACGGGCAGCTGCCATGGCGGCGTTGGCCAGCACTGTCGTTTTGCCATCGCGGGCGCTGCCAGAGATAACGACCAGGCTGCGGGCGCCGGAGGAGGCCGACTGAATGTCGAGGGCGGCGGCGGCGAATCGGAACGCCTCCGCCGTTCGGGTCTGTGGCATGTCCTGCACGGGGAGGGCGGAGGTGATGCCTTCGTCGGCGAAGCGTGGGACTTCGGAGATGATCGGGGCGTCGATGACGATCTCAGGCTCGGCGCGGCTGGTGAAGCTGCGGCGGCGGATGGCGATGGAGTAGGCGGCGCCCATTGCCAGGAAAGAGGCAGCCACGGCGCCGATAATCCCGGCCCGGGTCGCTTCGCGCCCGTCACCTTTCGGCAGCGGGGCAGGCGAGGTGAGCGATATGCCTCGGGTCACCAGCTTGGAGTCGACGGCGATCTCGTCGCGGCGGGTCTCGAGGGTTGAGCGCCGAGCGATGGTGCTCTCCAGTTCCTGAATCAGCGGGCTGAGGGTGGGGTTGGTGCTCTCAACACTCTGGATCTCTTGATAGGTCTGTACCTGCAGCAGGAGGTCGGACAGCTCGAGGCGGATGGCGGCAGCCCGGATGTCGGAGGTTGTGTCTGCCAGCTCATCCTGCAATGCGACGATCCGGTCGACGGCGCGGGTGAACTGTCCATCGAGATCGGCTCGGAGCAGGCTGGATGAGCGGGCGACGGCCACTCTGGCCTGAATATCGAGCACCTGGTTGTCCACCTCGGCCAGGGAGGCGTCGAGCTCGGCCAGGGCAGCTTCGGCGCTGGTCTCGGCCGTCTCTTCCTTCACCTGTTGATAGGCGGCAACGAGGGCATTGGCCACGATCTGCGCCTCTTGCTTGTCCGGACCGGAAACCCGAATCGTGATGAGGCTGCTGTCGGAGTCTCCGTCGATGGTCGACATGTCGCTGACGTCGTTGTCGAAATCGGGAAGTTGGGTGAGAACGATGGCCTCAGCACTGTTCTCCACAGCCGGTGAGTCGAGGATCTGAACCTGATCCGCTGTGTAGCGGTCGGATTGGGCCGACCGAGTCGAGTCGAAGACGGTGATCGCGCCGGGATCCTCCACGATCAGCTCGGCCTTGGCGGTGAACACCGGCGAGGTAAACGTCGCCCAGGCGACACCGAGTACGGCGCCGACCATGACCAGGAATAGGACGAGCCACTTGTAGCGCCATACGGCGCCCGGAATCGTCGGATCGAGCGGTGAAATGTCGTTCATGAGCCTCAGTGGGTAGAGCCTGGATATCGGACGAAACGGCGGTGCAATTGAGCGTTACGAGAGCAGCGTCCGTGCCGCCCAAGCAACCGGATCGGCCAGTTCTGCAGAGGTGGGGAGGCCATTTTCCCCTTCCCACACTGTAGTCGGAGCTTCCGAACCCCACCTACGCTCGATCTCTTCGAAAAAGCTGGTTCCGGCCTGGGGTCGCCCGAGCTCGAGGCCCAGCATTTTCTGGAGGAACGTCTCACCCGGGGAGGGCTCCGCTCGGCGTCGATCGACCGCTTCTCGAATACGCGGCAGTTCTGGGATGAAGTTGTGGTCGAGGTGGTTGAGCAGGAAGCCGGTGTAGCCCTCGATAACGGCCAGGAACGCTTGTATCTCGGCCAGGTCCTCGTCCTGGTGTGGCCCGGAGAACATGCCGGTGAGGAATGACGGATCCTGCATCATCTGGCCGATTTGCTCGGGGTCGAACCCGGCCTCGCTCCCGCCCAGGGACATCGCGTCCGGGTTCAGCTCGAGGCCGTCGACGTAGGTCGCGATGAGAGAGCGCAGGCGGGCTGAGAGCAACGGCTCGGCCAGCAAGCGGGTCTGTACCACTTCGTGGGCTACCACCCAGAAGCGTGCCTGGTCGATCTCCAGCCCGTGCGACGAGACGAACTCCTCGATGTTGGGGGCGATGAAACGGTGATGGCTTCCAGCCAGTGGCGGCAGAGCGGCATCGAAGCTGGCGAGCGCCCGGTGGCTCATTGAGCCGACCATTGACCCGATTTGCAGGCCGACCATGATCGAGAAGATCGGACCGAGTGGTCCGGCGGTCTGGCCTGCGCTCAGCTTCGCCGCCAATGGCTCGGCAAGATAGTCGAACTCGGGGATAGTGGCGGCGGTCCAGTCGCGCCGGTCGAGAACCGCGGTGGGCACGGACGGGAAGTCGAGCGGCGTGTGTTGGGCAAGCATCCGTTGGACGGTGTCGACCAGGCCAAGCCAATAGTCCTGGGCTCCGGCCGGCACGGTGCCCGGTTCGCCTGCCACGCTGGCGCCTAGCTCGGTGGCGAGTTCCCAATTCACCGGTCCCGACGATGCCAGTAGCTCTGCCAGGCGGTCGAAAATGTTGTCGGTCACTGGTTGATCCGATCGCCCAACTCGAGGCGCACCCGTAGCGGCGACCCATCGCGCTGGACCTCGACGTCCACGCTGTCGCCGGGGCCGAACCGGCGCAACTTGGAGACGAGCCCTTCCATGGTGGTGACCAGCCGTCCGTCGACGGTAGTGATGACGTCGCCGGCCTCGATGCCCGAGATCCCGGCGCTCGACCCCTCAAGCAGCTCCGATACGAGCACTCCGATTGGGGCCTGGCCGCCATCGGGCTGGGCCGCCAGCTGGGTGGTTCCGAGGATGCCCAGGAACCCGTGTCCGCTCGACCCGGTGGCGATGATCTCAGCTGTGACCCGATTCATGACTTCTACTGGAGTGGCGAAACCCAGGCCCTCCGGACCGAGCTCTCCCACCCCGACGGCGGTGGTGATTCCGATGAGCCGCCCGAGGCTATCGACGAGGGCACCTCCGCTGGATCCACTGGTGAAGGGAGCGTCAGTCTGAACCATGCCGTACAAGTCTTGCTCGGCCGTCGACCCTTCGACGAGGCGGTCGAAGGCCGACACCACGCCAACTGTGACGGTTGGACCTCCCCGCAGACCGAGCGGGTTGCCGATCGCGATGGCCACATCGCCGACCGCCAGGCCATCGGTGCTGCCCCGCTCTATTTCCACCAGGGCGTCGGCATCAATGCGGACGACGGCCAGGTCGGTGAGCGCGTCCCGGCCAAGAACCTCGCCCTCGTAGCGACGGCCGTCGGCCAGAACGATGCCAACCGTCGTGCTGTCGTCGATGACGTGCTCGTTGGTCACCACGTACCCCTCCTCGGCGTCAACGATCACCCCGGATCCAGAGCTGGTCAGCGCCGGCCCGTCAAAGACCTCGACCGTCACCACCGACGGAACTACTCGGAGGGCGACGGCCGCCGCCGTTGAGCTGGCGGAAATGTTCTCGGGTGTGACGATCTCGGTCCGTACGATCTCGGTGATCCGCTCCACCGGGGGGTCGCTCGACCGGCCCAGGTCGGTGACCAACACCGTTCCCATGGCCAGGCTGGCGCCGAGGACTCCCGCACCGAGCGGCAGCAGCCAGCCGCCGCGCGGCTTGGACGGCGGGAGCGCCTGCGTGGGTGGCAGAGTCTCGATCGGCTCAGGCCAGGTGATGGGTAATCGTTGGTGGTCGCGCATTATCGTGAATTGTATGGTGCAGGAGAATCATCGGGACGTCGTTCGAGTAACTGAATCGCCGCTCGACCCGTCGGCCCTCCTGGGGGCCGTCTCTGACGAAACCGCCGGAGCGGTCGTCGCGTTCCTCGGCACCGTGCGCAATCACTCACCCGGCAAGGAAGGGGTCACCCATCTCGTATACGAGGTGTATGCCGAGCAGGTGGAGGCGAAAATCCTCGCCCTGGTGGCTTCGGCCCGGGATCGCTGGCCGCTCATCGCAGTGGCCGTCGAGCATCGGAATGGCCCGGTCGAGGTAGGGGAGGCATCGGTGGCCGTTGTGGTGAGCTCGGCCCACCGAGCCGACGCCTTTGAGGCTGCCCGCTTTCTCATCGACGAGGTCAAGGCCAACGCTCCGATCTGGAAGCAGGAGCATTGGGCAGGGGGCGTCGAATGGATTGCGGGTAGTTAGGACGTCGTTCCCGGCCGGCCCATCACCATCTCGGCCACTTCCCGCACCATCGGATTGCGATCCATGCGGGCGGCCAGCAGGGCTTGTTCTACCTCCGGGCCATCGAAAGCCGTCAGGGCGACCACCGCTCGCCGCCGGATCTGCGGCTTGCCCCCGGTGGCAGCCTCCAGAATCCGCGGCAGCGCCCGCTCGTCTCCGATGGCACCAAGGGCGGCCACCGCCGCCTCTCGCACAATGGGCTCGGGGTGGTCGGCCAGCATTTCGCTCAGCCACTCAACCGCCCGGATGTCGCCGATCTCGCCCAGGGCGGTGGCGACAGCCTCAACCACCGTCGTCGCCGGGTCGCGGCGGGCAGGCCACACCACCGCAAACGCTTCTGAGCCGAGGCCTCCCAGCACCTCTATTGCTTCGGCTCGGGTGTGGGCGTCGGGCTCTTTTTCAATCAGCTCGGTCAGCGGGGCGAGGGCGGCCAAGCCCAGGCCGGCGCAGCCGGCTACGGCCAGCCTTCGTATGTCTGCCTGTGGACTCGCCAGATGAGGGATCGGGTGGCCGGCTGCGATCTGTTCCAGAATTTCGCGACCTTCGCTCACGACACGCAGGTTAGGCCGTTGGTAGGGTGGCCTGGCTGCTGACAAGGAGACGTTTGCTCGCTGTCAACAACCTGGAAGTTGTCTACAACGACGTGATTCTGGTTCTGCGCGGCGTGAGCCTGGAGGTGCCCGACGGCCAAATCGTTGCCCTGTTGGGTGCCAACGGCGCTGGGAAGACAACCGTGCTGCGTTCGATCTCAGGTTTGCTCGACGTGCACTCGGGCGACGTCACCAAGGGCGGCATCACCCTGGATGATGCCCCGATCGAGAAGTTGCCGGCCTCAAAAATCGTTGAATCGGGGATCACACAGGTAATGGAGGGACGGCGTATCTTCGCCGAGTTCACCGTCGACGAGAACCTCCGGGTCGGCGCCCACACCAACCGGAGTGCCATGCCCGACAATCTCGACCGTGTCTACGGCCTCTTTCCCGTGTTGGCGGGCCGCCGCAAAGCCGTGGCCGGATATCTCTCCGGCGGAGAGCAGCAAATGCTGGCCATGGGCCGGGCCCTCATGTCTGGGCCGCGCTTCTTGTTGCTTGACGAGCCCAGCCTTGGGTTGGCGCCACTGTTGGTGGCTCAAATCCGCGACCTCATCGTCGAGATCAACGCTCAGGGCACCGGCGTGCTGCTGGTGGAACAGAACGCCACCATGGCTCTGTCGATCGCGTCGCATGGCTACGTGATGGAGACCGGCAAGGTGGTCATGGACAAGCCGGCGACCGAACTGCTGGCCGACGATGACGTGCGTGAGTTCTATCTGGGCCTGGGTGGCGAAGACGAGTCCAAGTCATTCCGGGACATCAAGCATTATCGGCGAAGGAAGCGGTGGGGATGAAGTCGCACGAACGAAGCCTGGCCACCCATTTGCAGGCCGATCGGGGAGAGCAATCGGGACCCATCCTCGAATTCTCGGGCGTCCACCTGAGCTTCGGTGGGTTGAAGGTGCTCGACGAGGTTTCGTTTACCGTCGAGGGTGGGGAGCTCTTCGCCATCATCGGTCCGAACGGCGCGGGCAAGACGTCGATGTTCAACTGTCTATCGGGGGTCTATCACCCCCAGGAGGGGTCGATGCGATTCCTTGGAACCGACATCCTCGGTATGCGACCAAACAAGATCGCGGCTCTCGGAATGGCCAGGACCTTCCAGAATGTCGAGTTGTTTGAACGCCTTACCGTGCTCGACAACCTGATGCTCGGCCGCCACCTTCACTTCGGATATGGAGTTCCGTCTGCTGCCCTATTCGCCGGTCGCGCCAAGCGCCAGGAGTTGGCCAACCGGGAGGTCGTTGAGGACATCATTGACTTTCTCGAGATCCAGCCGTTCCGCAAGTCGTTTGTCGGGTTCCTCCCGTACGGCATCCAGAAGCGGGTGGAGCTGGGTCGGGCCCTGGCGATGGAACCCCGCTTGTTGCTGCTCGATGAGCCGGTCGCCGGCATGAACCTCGAAGAGACCGAAGACATGGCCCGGTTCATGCTCGACATCCGCGATGAGCTCGGAATCGCCATGATCCTGGTCGAGCACGACATGCGCATGGTGATGGACCTGGCCGACCGTGTCCTCGTGGTCGACTTCGGGCGGCCGGTTGCGCTCGGGCGACCGGCCGAGGTACAGAGCAATCCGGACGTCATCCGGGCGTATCTCGGACAGGAACACACAATCGTTGGAGAGGGAGGATCGGCATGACGCTGCTTGAAACGAAGCTGGTGACCAACCCGCGGCGGTTGCGCGACCGGGCGACGCAAACGCCCGATCAGGTAGCCCTGCGCGAGAAGTATTTCGGAATCTGGCAGGACATCACCTTCGCCGAGTACTGGGCGATGGCCGAATCCGTTGCCAATGGCTTGCTGGCTCTCGGGATCGAGCCGGGCGACCGGGTGGCGATTCATTCGGAGAATCGTCCCGAGTGGCTGTACGCCGATCTGGGGATCCAGGCGGTCCGGGCGGTCAGCATGGGCCTGTATCCCACCAATCCCTCTGCAGAGGTCAAGTATCTGCTCGAGAACTCCGAGTCGCGGGTGTTGTTCGCCGAGGACCAGGAGCAGCTCGACAAGACGCTCGAAGTCATCGACCAGCTCCCGGCGCTCGCGCACATCGTCTACCTGGAGCCGCGGGGCATCCGTGGCCACTACGAGGACCCACGCCTCATGTCGTGGGGAGACTTCCTCGCCCTCGGGCAAGAGCATCAGGCCGCCCACCCCGAAGCGGTAGACGAGGTGATGAGCTCGGCCCAGGAAGATGACCTGGCCACCCTCATTTACACGTCGGGCACAACCGGCCCCCCCAAAGGAGCAATGCTGTCGGTCAAGAACGTCAACGCGGCGATCGCCATCGCCGGGGCAGATTCAGGCTTCGTCAGCCCGGAGCCAAACGAGAACGACCTCATCGTTTCCTATCTCCCGCTCTGCCACGTCTACGAACGAGCTTTCTCTGAGTGGTTCGGCCTTAGTGCGGGTACCGTCGTCAACTTTGCAGAGTCGATCGACACCATCCAGACCGATCTGCGTGAGATCCAGCCGTCGATCTTTCAGGCCGTCCCCCGTATCTATGAGAAGATGTACGCCGGAGTGCTCATCCGGGCCGCCTCGGCCTCCCGGCTCAAGAAGCTCAACTACGTGGTCTGGATGAAGGCCGCCGATCGGATTGGCCATACGCTCGAGCGCACCGAGGGCCGCCACACCTTCCTCTCCCGGCTGTTGTATGCGGCCGGTTCTCTGTTTCTGTATCGAGCGTTGAAGGAGCGCTTGGGCCTGCGCCGCTGTCGCCACGCCATCTCCGGGGCGGCCCCGATTGCTCCCGAGATCCTCCGGTTCTTCATGGGCATCGGCGTGCCCATCTTTGAGGCGTACGGCATGACGGAGAACTCGATTGTGGCAACTACCAATAGGGCCGGCCGGGTCAAGCTCGGCACGGTCGGCGAGGCCTATCCGGGCATCGAGATCAAGATCGCCGAGGACACCGGGGAGATCCTTGTTCGCCATGAAGGGGTGTTCGAGGGCTACTGGCGAATGGCCGAGGCCACTGCCAGCACCATCACCGACGACGGGTGGTTGCACACCGGGGATGTTGGTGAGTGGGTGGACGGCACTCACATCAAAATCGTCGACCGGATGAAAGACATCATCATTACCGCCGGGGGGAAGAACATTTCGCCTTCCGAAATCGAGAACACCCTCAAAACCTCACCCTTCATCGGCGAGGCGGTCGTCATCGGCGATCGCCGCAAATATCTGACCGCTCTCATCGGCATCGACTACGACGTGGTCTCGGGCTGGGCCCAGGCCAAGGGGATCAATCACACGACGTTTGCGGACCTGACCGGCAAGCCGGAGGTGCGCAAACTCATCGAGAAGGCGGTGGAGGAGACCAACGAGAAGTTTGCTCGCGTCGAGCACATCCGGAAGTTTGACTTCTTCACCAAGGAGCTGGACGAAGACGATGGGGAGTTGACGGCCACCCAGAAAGTGAAGCGTTCGGCCATCGAACAACGGTTCAGCGCTGTTATCGAGGCGATGTATTGATGGCGGCTGCGTTGTGACCCAGTTTCTTCAGGCAACCATTAGCGGGCTAAGCCTGGCCGCCATCTATGCCCTGATCGCCGTGGGCTTCGTCGTGATCTACAAGTCGACGCAGGTGCTGTCGTTTGCCCAGCCTGCACTTGTCATCACCGGCGCCTATTTCGTCAGCTACTTCGCGTTTTCGCTGGGTTGGAATTTCTGGTTAGGGCTGGGGCTGGCCATCTTTATCGCGGTCGCGCTGGGCTTGACGGTGGAACGGACTGCCCTCAGACCGATGATCGGCAAACCGGTCTTCTCTGTAGCCATCCTGACGATCGGGCTCGACATTGCGATCAGGACCGTTATCAACGACCTCATCGGGGTTGACTTCCGCGGAGTGGCTGCCCCCTGGACCGGCCAGTGGGATTGGGGTGACCTGCTGGTACTGCACTCCCAGGTGGCGACGGTCGTCATCACCCTGATCCTCGTGGCCGGGGTGGTCATGTTCTTCCAGTACTCACGATTGGGGCTGGCGATGCGGGCTGCCGCCTTCGATCAAGAGGTGGCGTTAGCTCAGGGCATCTCGGTGGCGGTGGTCTTCGCCGTCGCCTGGGGCATGGCCGGCGGTCTGGCGGCCGTGGCCGGCATGCTGATCGGGACAAGTTTTGCGGGCGTTTCGGCCGGCAGCGCCTTCGTTGCCTTGAAAGCGCTGCCGGCGATTGTCGTCGGAGGGATTGATTCGCTTCCCGGCGCCATTGTCGGTTCCCTGATCGTCGGTCTGGCCGAGGCCTACACCGCTACCTACCAATCCGGGAACTTCGACTTCCTGGGTGCCAACTTCTCACAGGTGACCCCGTGGCTGGTGATGTTCATCGTTCTGCTGGTTCGGCCCTACGGGTTGTTTGGAACCAAGGAAGTCGAGCGAGTATGAGGGGCCGCCCCGGGCTCATCACGTCGTACAAGGCGGATATCGCCTTGTTCCGGACGGGCACGCAACGCTTCTGGCTCATCGTTCTCCTGGCAGTGGCGATGTGGCTGCCGCTGTGGATTTCCAACGATTGGCTGTTTCCGGCGACGATCGCCATGTTTGCCGCCATCGGGGCCATCGGTCTTAATCTGGTTACCGGATATGCCGGTCAGGTGTCCCTGGGGCATGCTTTCTTCCTGGGCGTTGGGGCGTATGTCGGTACGGCGCTGGCGACGCCGGAAGGCCCCGGCACCCGCGGCCTTATCGCCATGGGGCTCGACATGGTGGTGTGGCTCCCGGTCGCCGGACTGGTGGCGGCAGTGCTGGGGGCGATCGTGGCGCCGGTGGCCTTGCGCTTGCGCGGGCTCTACCTGGCGTTTGTCACCCTCGGTCTGGTGTTTCTGGGCGAGCACGTCTTCCGGTCGTGGAGGGAACTGACCGGCGGGACGGGGATTGGACGGCGGGCGGCCGAGTTGAGCCTGTTCGGTTTCCGGTTCGATGAGGACGGCGAGGTGTTCGGCATCTTCATGAGCGACACCCAGAAGCTGTATTTCCTGGGCTTCGGCTTGCTGGTGGTCATGGCGCTGGTGGCCAAGAACCTGGCCCGGTCGCGGATCGGTCGGGCGTTCTCGGCCATTCGCGATCGCGATATCGCCGCCGAGATCATGGGCATCGATCTCACACGCTACAAGGTGATCGCTTTCGCCATCTCGTCGTTCTACGCAGGCATCGCTGGAGCGCTCCTGTTCACCGTCACGGGGTTCCTGGAACCGAATTCCTTCAACCTGGAACTGTCGATCTTCTATGTGGCCATGGTGCTCATCGGTGGTGTCGCGACCATATCCGGGTCGATCATGGGGGCGTTCTTCGTGACGATGCTGCCCCGGTTGATCGAATCGGCCAGCGAGTACCTCCCCTACGATCCGGTCACCGGCCCCCTCAATACCGGCCAGCTAGAAGCGATCCTCTTCGGACTGCTCATCATCGGTTTCCTAATCCTTGAGCCCCTTGGCCTATACGGCATCTGGATCCGCATCCGCAACTATTGGAAAGCCTGGCCATTCAGCTATTGAGAGCCTGTCATTGCAGATTTCTCAGCCGCGTAACAAGGTGGCGCTTGGCACTGAGCCTGACCTGATTCCAAGCGTGGAGTTGCGGAGCAACTCCCAAGCAACGCCGCAGGCGTTGCCGGCGCCGCCGGCGCCAAGTCCAGGGAAACCACGTTGACGGTTCCCAGCAACGCTGTTGGGACCGAACACTCTTCGCCGGATGCCGGATGCCGGATGCCGGATGCCGGATGCCGGATGC
>JAOTYB010000078.1 GCA_029862065.1 Acidimicrobiia bacterium
ATGGCAGAGGTGCGCCAATCAATGGCAGTCCGCGAGACGTATCTCAACGTACTCGCGAGGGATGTCATTGGACCAAGTCAACAGTCCACAGTCAGAGTCGAGCGAGACGCGTTCTGACTGTGAACTATCAAATGTCAAGTCAAAGGAACTGTGGACTCACAACGCGAAAGGACCCCGTCTTGCGACGGGGCCCTCTCTTATCCGACCTACGAGCTGAGGAGGAGTCCAAGGAAGGGAGTCACTCCACTATTGCGGAGTATGGACTGTCGTTGATCGAATCCCCATAGATTTCGGCTCCAAGAGAGCCGGTCTTGAGGCTTTCTCCCCCCGGAGGGGGTAGGGCAACCTTTCAGGTTGCTTCGGCGAAGCCGGGAGGGGGGCCCATTTCTCCGCCCCTGGAGCGGGGCTAGTCACCGGTAGGCTGCGGCGGTGTTCGATCGTCTCTGGCCCCCATTAGTCCTGGTGGGGCTTGTCACTACCTGGGGAATCATCCCGGTCATCGTTCGCGAGGTGGATCTGCCCAACGCGCAGCTCACCGCCATGCGGGTGTCGTTGTCGACCCTTTTCC
Source organism: Acidimicrobiia bacterium (assembly GCA_029862065.1). GTDB lineage: Bacteria > Actinomycetota > Acidimicrobiia > Spongiisociales > SHLN01 > SHLN01. The sequence continues at coordinate 569 of JAOTYB010000078.1, forward strand.
TGTTCTCGCTGCTGGCGATACGCCGCGATCTAGCTCCTCCGGTCACCAGTCGCCGCTCGGTCATCGTCACCGGCCTGTTGATTCCCGTCCATTGGTTCACCTTCTTCCAAGCGATCGAGAGCACGAGGGTGCTGGTCGCTCTCGTGCTGGTGTGGGTGGCAGCGCCGGCCATGGCGATCGCGGCCACCAAGGTTCTGGGCGAGCCGCTTCGGATCGGCACCGGATTGGCGGTGGTCGGCGGGTTCATCGGAGCGGCCGTGGCGGTCGATCCGTCGAATGGGGCAACCACTGAAGGTGTGCTGTGGGCGTTGGCGTCCGGCGGCCTGCTGGCCGTCATTCTCCTGACCGTCAAACCCGGCGCGGCCGATCTGGGTGGCCTGAAGTTCGGTGCCTGGCAGGGGCTCGTCTCATCACTCGTTAGTTTGCCCTGGGCCATTGCAGCCATCCCCAACATCGGTGACGATCTCGGGTTAGTGCTGCTGCTGGGCGTTGGGCTGACCGGATTCTCCGGTCTCATCTACCTCAGCACCATGTATCGGGTGCCGGTATCGATGCTCAGCTCGGTGAGTTACCTCGAGCCGATGGCGGCCGTGGTGGCTGCCTGGCTGCTCCTCGACGAAGACCCGGGCTCTCGCGGGTGGATCGGCATCGGTCTGGTGGTCTTCTTCGGCATCATGGTTGGCTGGTCAAACGAGCGTGCCGCCCGCATCGCCGGCGACGTTGCGGCGGGGGTCTAGGAAGTGCGATTTCTCCTGGGCCTGTAGCTAAGGGACTTCTAGACCATCCCTGAGGCCCCCCACGGTGGAATCAGGGTGTCCCCCCATAGAGGAAACGGCCTGTTTGTTCGACCATGGAGTCATGAACAACAGGAGCTACCCAATGAATGTCCAGGAAATGGTCAAGCGCACACCGGCGACTCGCAATCGCTATATCGACTTGCTGCGAGTCTTCTCGATCTTCGTCGTAGTTGTCGGCCATTGGCTGATGGCCGTCGTCACGATTGACGGTACCGGTGCCATCTCCGGCGACAACATTCTCGGCATGGTTCCGTGGATGCAGTACCTCACGTGGGGGCTGCAGGTGATGCCGATCTTTTTCATCGTGGGTGGTTTTGCCAACGCTGCCAGCTGGGCGTCGGCCCGTGACAAGGGCATCACCTACGCAGGTTGGCTGCGTGGTCGTATGGCCCGATTGCTTCGCCCCACGCTGGTGTTTGCTGCGGTGTGGACGGCGCTGACAATCGTCTTCGCTCACGTGGTTCGCCTCAGCCCCGAAACGCTCGAGGTCGGTCTCACCCTGGTTGCCGTCCCGGTGTGGTTCCTCGGCGTCTACCTGCTCGTCATCCCCGTCGTCCCGGTGATGGTGGCTTTTCACGAGCGATTCGGATTGCTGGTCCCGGTCGCCTCGATTGCGATGGCCGCAGTGGTCGATGTGCTGGTGAGGGACCTGGGAATGGTCGGTTTCGGATACGTGAACTACCTGTTCGTGTGGGTGGCCGTCCACCAGCTCGGTTTCTTCTGGCGGGACGGCCGCACCACCGGTCGGGCCCGGGGCGTTGCCCTGGCCGCCCTCGGACTGGGTTCGCTGATCGTGCTCTCAACCGTCGGCCTCTACTCCCGCAGTCTGCTGGGCGTGCCGCGAGAGGAGTTCGGCAACACCCAGCCACCGACGATCATGCTCATGGCAGTCGGCCTCTTCCAGTTCGGCGTCATCCTGTTGCTGGAGTCACCGGCTCGCCGCTGGTTGCAGCGAGAGCGGGTCTGGGGCTCGGTCATCACCGCCAACGGCCTGGCCATGACCGTCTACCTGTGGCACCTCCCCGCCATGGTCTTCGGCGTCCTCTTCGCCCAGCTGTCCGGATACGGATTGCGGAGCGACGCCCTGTCCACCACTTGGTGGCTCACCCGGCCGGTGTGGGTGGCGGTCCTGGCTGCCATCACCGCACCGCTGGTGGTCGTGTTCTACCGGATCGAACGCCGCGGGAAGAGGCCGGCTGTGTCTGCCGATCGGCCGGTTGCTGCCGTCATCGGCTCAGTGGCCGCCGCCGTCGGCCTCGGCCTTCTGGCTTCCGGAGGCTTCTACCGACCCGAGGGCTTGCTGGCCTTGGCAATCGTGCCCCTCGCCCTGCTGGCGGGTGGGGCGGCCCTGCTGGGCCAGATTCGCCCACTGTCCTCATTGATCGGCTCAAGTCAACCGACCGGCTAGTCGTCGCTCGGGCCGGGGGCGAATGTCGAAAGAGGGGCCCGAAAACTGCCGATAGGTCCGCATGGCTAACAGCCGCGAGACTTACTTGTCAGCGACCACCATCCAACGATTTGTCCGGGCTGCCGACCAAGCTCGGGATCGATGGTTGTTCCTCCTCGTGGCGGGCCCGCTCCTGGTCATCTACCTGCTCACGGCGACCTGGTCCTACCCGGGCTATAACGACGCGTTCACCAATTCCGTCGTTGGTTGGGGTATCGGCACCCATGGCTCCCCCTACCTGGAAGAGCACACCGACCTGGTCGGCACCAACTGGCCGGGGTGGATTGTGCCCGCCGGCGACTCGGCCTCCGGCAAGTACCCGCCGGGCGCCGCCCTCCTTGCCGCCCCGGTCTATGCCATCTGGCCTGAGGAGGCGGAGACCATCACCGCCCCGGAACAGCAATTCGGGGAGTTCTGGCCCGAAGACAGAGCATCGGCGGTCTTCCCCCTGCATCCCATGGGACCGGCCGCCATTACCTCGGCTGCCGCGACGGCGATTGCAATGGCGCTTCTGGCACTCGGGTTTCGCCGGATCGGAGGCTCCGGAGTAGCTGCCCTGGTCGGTGGCTATGTGGCCGGACTGGGCACCGCGGCCTGGTCGGTGGCCTCCGATCAACTGTGGCAACACGGCCCGGCCATGATGTGGATCGCTCTGGCGCTGCTGCTTTCGGAGCACCGCCTCGTCGGTTCCGGATTGGCTTTCGGGATGGCGATTCTCACGCGGCCGCCGTTGGCAGTAATAGCCGCCACTACCGGCCTGTACCGATCCTTGCGAGCTCGCGCCCTCCGGCCCGCCATCCTCGTGGGGGCCGGGGCAGCCGTTGGATTGGTGGTTCTCGTCGCCTACAACGGGTGGGTGTACGGCTCTCCGTCGATTTCGGGCGGATACGGGTCCGGCTTCTCAGACAATGCCCGCCAATTCGACACGCTCGCTTACGCTCGGAATCTCTTCTATGCAGGGTTCTCCACGCAGCGGGGCGTCTTCGTCTTCTCGCCGTTCCTGCTGATATTGCTGCCAGGCCTTCAAGCGGCCTGGCGGGCCGCGCCGGATTGGGCCAAGGGTGCCGGAATCGGCGCGGTGGCTTACCTCCTTCTGCAATACAAGGCCAACAACTATGCCGGCGGTTTTGGGTTTCCAACCTATCGGTATCCGCTCGAGGCGCTCACCGCCGCCGCACCCCTGCTGTTTCTCTCGTATCGGCAGTGGGTGGCAGAACGACCACGAATGGTGGTGCTATTTGGGGTGATGGTGGGGCTGGCGGCAATACTGCACCTCTTGGGGGCGATCGATCCGGACTTGGTCTGGAACACCGTCGACAGACCCTGATCGCGCAAGATCATCAATTCTGGTGAGCGCGATGAGTCGGTGGTCAAGCACGATATCTAGGTACAGGGAGCGTCGGTGTGAGATGTTCCGGTTAACACGAAAGGGGCATGCAGGTGTTTAAGCCAGCTATTGCCTGGGGTCGGTACCTGAACGCTCGACTTCGTGGGGATCAGGGGGCCACGATGGTGGAATACGCCATCATGGTGGCGCTCATCGCTGCGGTCTCAATCCTCGTGATCGGGTTCCTCGGTCTCGATGTATTGGACGCATTCTCGGACGCCGAAACCAAATTCGACGGCAGCTCCGGCGGCTAGCAGGGAGATCCACAGGTGCTAGTCGAGGGGGTCGGTACGACCGATCGAGTAACCGTGATGCCTGGGGCGATTGCCCGCGCTCGCACTCGCCTGGACATGTTGAGTGCCCTCCACACCTTCATGCTTGTCTTCGGGTCTCTGTTGGTGCTGTACCTGGTCACCATGGCTCGGTTCGATTACGAGTCCGGTACCGACACGGTTGCCAGCGCTCTCCCGGCCTGGCGCCTTGCGCAGTTCGGAGATATCGACCTCAGCAACTTCGCTCAGCTGCCCTGGATTGGTGAGATCAACGGCACCGTCATGAGCAACCGGACCCCAGGGGTGTCGTTCATCGCGGCCCCGCTCTACTGGCTGTTCGGGTCTGCCAAGTTCTCGGGCGTCGTACCGAGCATGCTGCCGGCCAGCGCCACCGCTGCCCTTCTGAGCGCCGGCGCCGTGGCCACCCTCCACCTCGCTCTAAGGCGAATCGTTGCTCCCGCAATGGCAGTGGGGGCCGCCCTCATCTTCGGGGTGGCCACCTCTACCTGGTCGATCTCGGCCAACGAGCTATGGCCTCATGGACCTGCCCAGTTCTTCCTGGCTCTCGGAATGCTGGGTCTCATCGGGAAGAGCCATTTGGCGGCCGGCGTTGCCTACGGGTCGGCTCTGCTCATACGCCCGGTTACGGCCATCATTGCCGCGGTTTCCGGTCTCTACCTGGGTTGGAAGACCCGCTCCTGGAGGCCGATCATGTGGGTGGCTCTCGGTACGGGTTTTGGACTGGGACTGCTCCTTCTGTACAACGGGCTGGTACTGGGTTCCTGGTCGCCAACTCCGCCAAGTTACGGGGCCGGATTTGTGACGCGGGCCGGCCGGCAGGGATTGCTGGCGTACGGGGGAGATGTGGTGGCGATGCTGGCTCACCCCAACCACGGACTCCTGGTGTTCTCGCCCTTCCTGCTATTCACTCTGCCCGGCCTTCGCCGGGCCTGGCAGGCGGCCGATCCCTGGGTGAAGGCCAGCGCCCTGGCGGGTCTCGTGTACATGCTCATTCATCTCCGACTCAACCGGTTCAGTGGCGGTCTTCTGTACGGGTATCGCTATCCGCTCGAGATGCTCATCGTCATGGCGCCGCTGCTCCTGCTGTCGTGGCAGGCCTGGTTCAAGAGTGCCAGCCTCGTGATGCGCCGCTTGTTCTACCTGGCCGTTGCCGCCTCGATCCTGCGGCAGGCGTACTCCATCTGGATCGGTTACGAGAACCCCTGGCTCCTCTAGCCGGGCTCGGCTAGCGAGTCGATTGGTCCTCCTCACCGGATTTACGCAATTTTGGGGACGGTTGCGGGTCTCGATTCGAGAACTATGAGGAGATACGAAGGAGCGCCTTGTAAGGGCGCTCCGGCTAACACGGAAAGGGGCAAGCAGGTGTTCACACCAGCTATTGCTTATGTTCGGTACCTGAAGGATCGCTTTCGTGGCGACGAAGGGGCCACGATGGTGGAGTACGGCATCATGGTCGCGCTCATCGCGGCGGTCTCGATCCTCGTTATTGGTTTCCTCGGTGTGGACGTGTTCGACGCGTTCCAGAAGGCCGAGACCAACATCGACGGTTCGAGCGGAGGCTAGGGAACCCTCGGAGCGGCGAGTGCGTCTCGGTTACGCGGCGCACTTGCTCTCCGGGTCCTACCGGACCTTCTCATGAAATCCTTGCGGAAGAGCGACCGGGGCGCGGCGATGGTCGAGTTCGCGATCATTGCGCCACTGCTGCTTCTCGTTGTCTTCGGCATCATCGAGTTCGGTCGGGCGTACAACGCCCAGAACTCGCTTACCCACGCCGCTCGGGAGGGTGCTCGCGAGTATGCCATCTCTCAGGATGCGGTGGCCGGCGAGGCAATCGCCAAGGCCGCGGCCACTTCGCTGGACTCCACACAGATCACGGCCACCCTCACAGGCTGTGACAGCGCCGATCAGGGGGGCGGCGCGGCCTCGGTGACTCTCGCGTATCCATTCCAACTTCAGATCGCTTTCTTACCAATAAGCAATTTCACGATGCAATCAGAGGGAGTGATGAGATGCGGCGGTTAGTCATGGACTCGATTGCTCGCTTGACCAAGGGTCGCGACTCCGAGACGGGAGCAACCCTCGTGTTCGTTGCCGTGATCCTGGTCGCGCTGCTGGCCCTGGCGGCCTTTGCCATCGACTTCGGGCGCATGTATGAGGAGCGGAGGCAACTCCAGAACGGCGCCGACGCAGCTGCGCTGGCCATCGCCGGGGATTGCGCTCGTGGATTGTGTGATGGCGCCTACGACGAATACGCGGTGGCCGAGACCTACGTGGACAGCAATGCGCGTGATGGTGCTGCCGATGCCTGGCGGATCGATCTCGATCTCACCGCGCAAACCGTGACGGTTCACAACCGCACCGAAGACTCGGGCGGTGACAACAAGTTCGACATGTTGTTTGCCGGCGTCGTCGGTTTCGACGGCTTCACCGTTGGAGCCAAGGCCACTGTGGCGTGGGGTGGGCTGGCTTCGCCGATTGCCACCGTCCCTATCATCATCTCCGAGTGCGAGTGGGAGCGGCCGTACTGGGAGGGCGGTGCCGGCGGCATCATTCCGGTTCCGGCCACTCCCCCTCCTGCCTTCCACCTATTTCAGGACGAGGCAACGCCCTGGACGAGCCCTCCCAGCTGGTGGTTCGACACACCTGCCGACCCGCCCGGGATCACTCCCGATCCAGCATGGAGCCACCCGACCGAGATCGACATGGATGGGGACGGCCTGGATGACCGAGTCACCGCTTCGTCGTTCCTCGACATTGCCAGCCCGGCACCCGTGCCAGCCGTTCTCACGTTCCACGACGGCGCCACCACCGGCTCGTGTGCGGCCGTGGCCGGTCAGGACTCGGACGGAGACGGGATGCTCTCCGGTGGGTTCGGGTGGCTCGACATTGACGAATCGAATCCTCTTCCGTGCAAGACCGAGGTCTACGACGGCTTGGTGGGAGCGGATCCAGGGGCATCTCCTTCAACCGGCTGCGATAAAGAGGACCTGGCAGATCTCCTACTGGGGATCGACCGCACCGGCTCCACGGTATTCGTACCCTTTTTCTGGGACGAGACCGGACTCAACGGTTCAAACGGCGAGTACGACATCTCGGGCCAGGGCGCCTTCCGCATCGTTGGATACAACTTTGGTGGCCAGTTCAGTGCCCATGCGGCTCCGTTAACGAGCGACCCGTGCCGGCCCGGGGGAATCCGACCCCTTGGCTGGACCTCCGGCAATGACGATCGATGCCTCGTTGGCTACTTCACGAACGCGGTCTATCACGGCCCGGGCGACATCGGCACCGGCGGGCATGGCGTCACCATCATCAAGTTCACCGGCTAATTCAAGACATATAAAGGTACGAAAGGGAATCCAATGGATCGAAAATGGGTAGGGGTGCTGATTTCATTGGTGCTCGCAGCAGTGGGCACGTGGGTGCTGGTTCAATACGTCAACGGCGCCGACGACCGTGCTCTCGAAGGCACGGAGACGGTGGATGTCTTGGTTGTTTCCGACACGATTCCCGAAGGGGCGTCGATCGACGACGTAAGCGCGCGGGTGGAGCGCCAGCAGGTGCCTGTCACTGCTCAGGCCGTCGGCAGTCTCAACAGCCTTTCCAGCCTGCAAGGAACCGTTACGGCAGTCGCCCTCGTGCCGGGGGAGCAAGTAATCGCCAGCCGCTTCGTTACTCCCCAGCAGTTCTCCGAGACGCAGGAGTTCGCGATCCCCGACGAGTTGTTGGCGGTGACGATATCGCTTTCGCCGGATCGGGCGCTGGGTGGCGAGCTCGCCCCTGGCGATCTGGTTGCCGTCGTAGCTTCCTTCGCTCCCTTCGACGTGACCGGAGTGGATCCGTCCCTCGTCGATCCTGACGCCGAGGAGGATGCAAACTCCGCCATCATTGAATTGCCGCAGACGCCAAACACTTCGGGCATCATCGTGCACAAGGCCATCGTCACGAATGTGCAAGTCGAGCAGCTTCCTGAGGAAACGACGGCCGAATCGGCGGAAGCCCAGGGAGCGAGGCTGGCACCTACCGGCAATCTGCTGGTAACCATCGCCACCGAGGCGCCGTATATCGAAAAGATCGTGTTTACAGCCGAATGGGGCTCTGTGTGGCTCGCCATCGAAGGCGAACTTGCGCCCGATGAGTTCGACCAGGTGCAATCCCGAAATCTCGTTTACCGGGACATTCTCACCATCGACGATCTGGTAGCCCGATGAAGAGCACCATCGTTCTTGCGAGTAACTCGGTTGCCTTTGAGCAACGGCTGCGTCGGGCGCTCAAGGGGAAGTTCAACGGCACTGTGAAACGGTGGGAGGGCCGGTCGCTCGAGACCGATCCCGAGGCGGCGGTAG
>JAOTYB010000007.1 GCA_029862065.1 Acidimicrobiia bacterium
CCAAGGTTGACGGTCAGGAGATCGTCGCTCCCGAGAGTCCTGAGCCCACGAAGGTCGTTGACCTGCTCGACGCCCTCAAGGCGAGTGTCGAGGCCACCAAAGCCAGAAAAAAGGCTGGATGAGAGTCACCACCGCCATGCTGGCCGACTCGGCGCAGGTCCACGGCGGCAAGTTATTCATCCTCGGCGGCGGGTTCGACACCATCCGCACCCGCTCGGTACCCGCCGTCCACAAAGCGCTGTCGGTTGTGATGGTGGTTGAGGTGAGTCCAGGAGAGAGAGAAACCAATCTTTCGATCGAGGTCACGCTCATGGACGAGGACATGCAGTCGCTGGGGCCCCGCGCCTCGGGCACGTTACGGGTGGGGGACGCGCCCACCCATCGGCCGGGCCAACAGAGCGTGGTGCCGTTGGCGATCCCGTTCTACGATCTGCGGCTGCCCCGGGAGCAGGCCTACGTGTTCCGGGTGACCCACCAGGAAGAAGAGCTCGCGCGCATCCCGTTTACGGTGCTGGTGGTCCCTCGGCCGCCCACGTAGCCGCCTCCCAATCGTCATCGGTGAACCCTTTGAATGAGGGTGCCCGCAGCTTGGCCGCCCGAGTCCACTCCTTGAATTCGACGAGGGCGACCAGGCTCGGCTCCACGAAGACTGCCTGGGGTGGAATGTCAGGATGGGTGTGAAATGGCGACGCAGCTGCGGCCAGCTCGTCCAACCCGGAGCGAATGGCCCGCAGGGTGCTGGCGGTGAAGCCGGTTCCCACCGAGCCGACGTACCGAAGCGCGTCGCCGTCGACCAAACCCAGCAGGAGCGAACCGAAGGTGGATGACCGGTTGCCGTCGCCGGGCAGGTATCCGCCGACCACGGCTCTCACCTGCTCGACCCGGGCCACCTTGCGCCAGTCTCCGGATCGGGCCCCCGGCCGGTAGGGCGACTCGAGTCGCTTGCCGACGATACCCTCCAGCTTCTGGGCGGCGACTCCCTCCCACAGGGCCTCTCCATCTCCGAGCACCGGTTCGGCAGTTAGGTAGGGAGTGGGCAACTCGAGGTTGTCGAGCCGTTCTCTTCGGTCGACCCAGGGTTGCCCGACCATGGGGGCGTCCAGATAGAGGAGGTCGAAAACCATGTAGCTAATGGGCGTCTCGACGCTGGCCCGCTGTTGAAGATGGCTGAATGACAGCCGACCGAGCTCGTCGAACGCAACGATCTCACCGTCGAGGATGCAAGGGGGGAGCCCTTCGAGCCGGTCTAGCTCGGGGTAGGCCTCGGTGAGACCCCGACCGGTCCGGCTCCGGACGGTGAGCTGCTTGCCGTCCCAACTAGCCAGCGCCCGGATACCGTCCCATTTGACTTCGAAGGCCCACTCCGGATCGGAGAACGGCCGGCCCCAGCGGATGGCCAGCATGGGGTCGTAACGGGGGAGCTCAGGCATTGAGGGCTTCGCGAACCAACCGGTTCACGAGACCACCGTCAACTTCGCCCTTGTGGCTCGCCATGATGTGCCCGACCACTTTGCCGGCCTGCTTGGGGTCGTCGACGCTCAGCTCGGTGATGGCGGCGTACACCAGCTCTTTGGTGGCTGTTTCGTCGAGCATCTGGGGAAGCCATCGGGCCAGGTAGTCGGTCTCGTACGCCAGCTTGGATGCCATCTGCTCGCCGCGCTCGCCAAGCCCCTCGTACTCGAGGCGGGATTTCGTCATCTTCTTGACGTATGAGCTAATGACGGTGCGGTAGAGATCGTCGTCGATCTCTCCCTCAAACCCCGGTTCGGCTTTGGCCCGGGAGACCTCGGTCTCGATGGCGCGGATCGCGTCCTTGCGATTGCGATCGCTGCTCTTGAGGGCGTCCTTCAGTTCGACCGCTAGCTCTTCTTGAATGCTCATGGCCGCAAGCGTACCGACGCCGAGCGCGAAAAATACCCTTTGGTTGCCTGGCCGCGACCCGTTACGGTGAACGGAGTCCGGGGGGATTGTTTTTTTGGACACATTGTGAACGGAATCACATTGTGGACGACCGAGAAGGAGACGTGCGGAGATGGCGATAGCGGCTGAGCGTGGACTTTGGCAGGAGCATTCAGCGTGCCGTTCGACGGATCCCGAGATGTTCTTCCCTGTCGGAACCACCGGCAATGCCCTCGATGCCATCGACCGGGCAAAGGCCGTCTGCACGGAGTGCACGGTGCAGGAGGAATGCCTCGACTACGCCCTCCACACCAACCAGGAAGCCGGCGTATGGGGCGGCTATGCCGAGGACGAACGTCGTCGCCTCCGCAAGCGCTGGCTGGCCGAACGCCGCAAGCGGGCCAGCTAGCCAGTCCCTGCCTCGGGGGGCGATTGGCCGAAGAACAACGACGTTTGACCCTGTGGGGTCGTGAGCGATAGGGCCATCCTCGGGGCATGAACGTTGTCCCGGCGTCCTTGAGAAACGGACGCCCACCGGTTGGTCCGGAATCGATCCGTGAGCTCGTCTTCGGGGTTGAGGACGGGGTAGTCCAGAATCTGACGCTCATTGCCGGCATGGTGGGGGGCGGTCTGTCGAGCGCAGTCATTGTTTTTGCCGGGGCCGTGAACGCCATTGCCGGCGTCCTGTCAATGTCGATGGGGACTTATCTGTCTTCGAAGGCCGAACAGGATGTTGCGGCCGCCGTCGCTAACGGCCACGCGCCCTTTGAGCAGGCAACTCCGGGACGCGACGCGGCTGTGATGGCGGGTGCTTACGCGGTCGGCGCGTTTGTCCCCATCCTCCCCTTTGCACTCAGCTTTCTCGATCGACCGGTCTCGTTGGGCCTCGCCGTGGTCTTGGCGCTGCTCACGCTGTTCATCCTCGGCTATGGCAAGGCCGTCGTTAGCCACCAACGGCGGGTTCGCTCGGGGATGGAGATGCTGGTGCTCGCTTCGGCCGCCGGGCTACTCGGCTTCCTCCTGGGAGCCCTCGCTCGTGGCGTTTTCGGCCTTGACGTGTGATCCCGTCAGTTCTCGAACCATAGGTCGAGGAGGCGCTCGTATTCCTCTTTGGCCTTGCGAGATTGGGGGTTGGGCATGTCGAGCGTGACGCGGGGCCCTGGAAAGGCGTAAAAGTCCCCGGCCCCGTATGCGGCCATGCCGTCTCCCACCTCGACGTAGCAGAAGCCGTCCCCGTCGAAGCCGTGGGGTAGCGGCTGGCCGGCAATATCGGCGGCGATGGCGCCGGCCACTGCCTGAGCCTGGCCCTCGGCGAATACCCCGGCCTTGGGGAGCAGCATCGAGTTGAGCAGCCTGACGGAAGTCACATCACCGATGGCGTAGACGTTGGGAAACTGAGTCTCGAGGGTGTTGGGATCCTTCAGGATCTTGAGAGTCTGAGGGTGCACGGGTATGTAACCGGTCTCGTCGACGAGTCCCGAATCGATTGCCAGTTTTGGTGCTCGGTGGGGGGGGACGCCGATCAGAAGGTCGTACGGTACGACCGTGTCGCCGAAGTGGATCGTATGTGAGTCGACGTCCACACTGGTAACAGCATGCTCGGGGAAGTAGCCCACGCCTCGCTCGGCAAGCATGGCTTCGAGGGCTTCGCCTACCGCCGGGCCGGCCACTGCCATCGGGTGTGCTTCGGGGGTGTAAAGGGAAACCTCCCAATCGTCCTGTACTTCTCGGGAGCGGATCAGCGATTCGGTGAGCATGGCTGCCTCGTACGGCGCGGCCGGGCAGCGGAATGGAGCTCCACCAACCAACACCACGATCTTGCCACCCGCGAAGTCCTTCAGCGCCTCTTGGAGCCGGGCGGCGCCCTCCGTTTCGTAGAGGTTGTAGGTCGCCTCCTCGAATCCAGGAACAGAGTCGGGCGCTAGTTCAGCACCAAGTGCGATGACGACGTAGTCCCCAATCATCTGGCCGTGATCGGTCACCAATGTGCGACTCTCCGGATCCAGCTGTTGAGCCTGAGCATGGGCCCACTCGATCCCTTCCCGCTTGAGGTTGGTCATAGGGCGTGAGACTTGCTCGGGATCCTTTCGTTCTCCAGTCATGAGCCACAGGTTGGAGACGTGAAGCGAGAACCGGTCATTGCGTTCGACCACCACCACCCGGTGTTCGGGTGAAAGCAAGCTCCTCAGATGGTGAGCGGTGGTCAACCCGCCCCAACCGCCTCCCAAGATCAGCACCGTCTTGCTGGACATCCCAACCCTTCCGTCGAGAGGACCTCATTGTGTGCTGCCGTAGTGCTGCGAGCTAGAGGCGAAGTCCTTTTACTCCCGGCCAGAGGCACTCGGGGGATGCGTGCAGGGCCCGACGTGTTCCGTCAGCAAAGGGCGACTACTTGTTGCGGCCCTTTGCTTGACCCGACTTGCCGGGGGAGTCGCTCTTCTCTTTGCCTTGCTGGCTGGGGTGATCGTCGCTCTTTTCCTTTTTGCCGTGCTCGCAGTCGACGGTGAAGCTGAGGAACTCGAGCGTTCCTGACTCTCCGGCCGCGAACTCGGGGTCGACATCGCCGGTCTTCACCTGCTGGTCACCCTTGCCGAGGTCCGACTGGGCGAGCAACCGGTTGACGCAACCTTTTCCTCGCATGTCGAAGAGCTGGTGGAAAGCCTTCATGAGCTGGCCATGGTTGACCTGTCCGTTCGGTCCGGCGACGACGCCGGCGGAAAGACCGCACTCTCCGTCAGGACCGGCGTACGGGGCGGGCGCGTCGGCTGTATCGAATTCTTCGGTGTCCACCTTCTCGAATGGGCGATTGAGGAACATGAAGGCTTCGAGAGCCTCATCATCCTTCGTTTGAAGGGTTTCAACGGTCACGACTCCGTCATCGCTGGTGGCGTAGCCGGCTACTACCTCGCTGCCTTGCAGAGTGCAGTCAAAGGTTGAGTCGGCGGGGGAGGTGTTGAGAAGAAGCATGCGGTTCTCCTCGTCGTAGCCAATGTTGACGACACTGTCGTCGGCCGACGCGATGGCGGTGGCGGCCAACATGCTTATGGCGACGGCGCCGATGATCCAGGTGCGACGAGCTCGCGCCATTGTTTCTTCCCCTTCATTGGTTTGTGAGACCATAGTACCACTCTTAGTGGTCGTGGCAATAGGGCGCCCGGCCTATGAGGTTTTTCGTCCGGCTCAGGCAAACAGACGGTAGTTGCCGACCAGTGTGGCGGGTTGCGGATCGGGGCCCGCCCCCGGCTCGCAGCGGTCCTGAATGTCCTTTTGGAATGCTCCAAAAGCCGCGATGGCGCTCAATGGGTTGGGGTCGGATTCCACTTGGGCGATGTGGACGAACGTGCCGTCTTCCAGCCGCAGCGTGGCATAGCGAACCCCGCCAGGGTCGGCGGCGTTCAGTTCGGCGAATACTGCTTCGACGAGGCGTTGGTTCTGGTCGGCCTGGTCGGCCTTGGGCGTGTAGTGGACAACAACGGTGCCCATGGTGCGTCTCCTTGGTCGGGTGCGGCCCGACCCTACCGGCGACAAGTAGGTTGCGGCGATGACACCGACTCCCGACGCACGCTGGCTCCCGCTGCTTGCCCTGTCCACCACTGTGACGGTGGCATTCGGAGTGATGTTGTATGCCGTCTCGGTGCTCATCACCGAGGAAGCGGCCGGCGCGGCGTTCTCGACCACAGTTCTATCGACCGGGTACGGCGGCGCTCTGCTCATTGGAGGCGTGCTGGCACCATCAATCGGTCGCCGGGCGGACCGACTCGGGGTCCGACTCATCTTCGTGTCGGGGATCGTCCTCGGCGGACTGGGCGTGACCGTCTTCTCGCTGGCCACCCAGCCGTGGCAGGTCCTGGCTGCCTTCTGGCTGCTCATTGGTCCCGCAGGTGCAATGACCTTCTATGAGCCCGCCTTCGTTGCGGTCGAGCAATGGTTCGGGTCCGAGCATCGAGCCCGCAGCCTTGCCACCCTCACGGTGATCGGCGGGCTGGCCGGCCCGATCTTCCTCCCGTTGGCGAGCGCCCTTGTTGATGCGCTCGGATGGCGGACGGCCTCGCGTGTGCTGGCCGGGGTCCTGGTGGCGCTCGGGGGTGCCGCCGCGCTCTTGATGGCTCGTACATCGTCCACGCACGCCGGAGCCGTCAACCTGGAGCCCCGCCTGGTCACCCTCCGTCGGCTGGTCTCCGACCGCCGCTTTGTCATCTACACGGTGTCGGTTGCCCTCCTGTTCATGTGTCTGCAGGCAGTGCTGCTGCATCGCATCGCCCTGTTCGAGGAGGGAGGCTTCGCGGTCGCCAGCGCCTCGGCCGGGGCAGCAATTGCCGGCCTCTTGAGCTTTCCCGGGCGTTTCGCCGCGCCGTTCATGGCCAGGACCTGGGGCGGCCTGCCCATCCAGGTCGTCGCCCTCCTGGTGCTCGCTGGCTCAACCGCAGTCACCATCGACGGATCACAGACGTGGCAGTTGCTCACCCACTTCTTCCTGTTCGGGCTGGCGTTCGGGGCCATGCTCCCGCTGCGAGCCTCCATCATGGGTGGGTGGTATTCGGGCCCGGCCTACGGGAGAGTCATGGGTTCGCAGTGGATGGTGGTGTCGGTGGCCGGCGCGGTCGGGCCAGCCGCGGTGGGGGCGGTGCGCGACGCGACCGGGGGATATACCGTCCCGATGGCCTTGGTGAGCGCCGGCCTGGTGGTGGCCGCACTTCTCACGACCATAAGCGCCCGCGTCGCCGGCAACTCGATTAGTGGGCCGGGAACGGGGTGATGGTGGGAGGCGCACCGAACTCGGGGCGTTCGGTGCGGGTCCGTTTGAGTTCCCAGAAGCCGGGCATGGTCGTGAGTGTGACGACGGCGTCCCACAGCCGCAAGGAGTCCCGTTTGTTTGGCACCCGGGTGATTACCGGCCCGAACATGGCCATCTTCTCGCCGCCGGCACCGTCGAAGGCGATAATGGGCGTGCCGATGTCGTCGCCCGCCAGTGCCAGGCCGACATTCATGCGCCGCCCAATCTCCGTGTCCCAAGCCTCGTCGCTGAAAGCGTCCGCGTTGGCCACCGGAAGTCCGGCCGCCTCCAGAGCGGCCGCCGGATCGAATGAGCGATCCCGTTCGTGGTGTATCCGCCGTCCCAGCTCCCAGTACAGAGGGAACACCGCCGCTTCGCCGAGGTCGGCTCGCACCGATTCCATCACCCGCAGCAAATTGTGAGTGAACCGATAACGCTCGTACCGGTCACTGTCTGGCGCCACTTCGTTCTTCATGAGCAGGCTTATCGGCTGCCAGGTGACCGTCAGGTCACGCTCCGGCGCCACCACTTCGACGACCCACCTGGCCGTCACCCAGCACCACGGTCAAATCGGATCGACCCAGAAATCAACGTTCATTGGATCCCAGGCTAGGTGCGGATCCGACCAGCGAACCGGTATTCGGCCACCGGGTTGCCATCAACGTCGAGCAATTCGAGCCCGATGAGCGAAGTGGAGAAGGCGCCCGTCTGCTGGATTGCGCCCAGATAGTCGGACTCTTGCTCCATCACCCCGTCGGGTTCGAGGCATGCCTTCTCGGTGTTGGCTAGATCACGTATAGCGAGTTGATCCCCGTCGACCCGATAGTCGGCGGAGTAGTCGTTGCATCCGGCGATGCCGGCCAGGGTCCCGTCGGTTCGGAAGATGAGGCTGATCTGAGTGCCGTCGAGTGGCGAGGCACCCGCTCCGTACCAGGCAACCTGCCAGCTCACGCCCGCCAGGGGGAGCTGGGTAGCTGGGCGAAAGACCAGCTGGGTGGCGCCCGACGTGTCCGTCAGTTTCAGGCTGTCGGCCGTCGCGGCGAAGCCCGTCGTCGCTCCTATCGCTTTGATAAAGGCGTTGGCCTGGTCGGCATAGGCAGGGTCACAGGCGCTTCCGGGCAGGATCACCTCGCCGAACGAGACCGAGTCTCCATCTAAGGAGTAGGTGGACTGATAGGCGTTGCATCCATCAAATCCGCCGGCGATGCCGTCGGTGAACACGAGCGTGCCGATGGTTGTGACTTCGGCCGGCGCCAAGCCGCTTCCATCCCACACTTCCGTCATCTCCCACCGGGTCCCCGATAGTGGGTCGCCGTTTGTTTGGTCGTCCGTGCCGCAGGCAGTCGCCGCCAAGGCCAGCAACACACCTACGGCTAGGTAGCGAACTGTGTTTGGTCGGTACCCGGTCGCAGCAGGATTGGTCTTCATGGGTGTCCTTTCACATGGTTCCGGACAAGGCGTTAACCAGCCCGATCAGGAACATGAGGTATCCGGCGGCCATGGCGGCAGCGGAGATGCTTCGGGCTGCGACCGCCGTGCTCCCACGGAGTGAGACCGTGGCGCCGGCGATGAGAGCTGCCCCGAAGAGCAAGAAGATGAGACTCAATGACATGATGGCTCCTTTGTTGATTGGACGAAACGTTTGGTGTCGACAGTTCCTGTCCCGGCAGACCTGTGCCCACCCACGATTGGGTGGGCACAGGTGCCGATTGGCTCACTGATTGCGCTGTTGATCCCACTCAGCCAGGTTGGCTTCCCAGTCCGCCCGGGAAATGCTCCGGCAGCCGTCCGACTCGAACAGTGCCGACCACGCTCCACAGTCACCGTTGAGGTGGAACTCAACACTGTCCACTTCTGCCTGACGGAACACGTTCCGGTGCAGCTCGGCGTTGAACTGGATCATGCCGGTGGATGTGCCCATGTTGTTGACGATGATGGCGTCGCTGAAGTCGACCACCAGATGTCCGTCGGCAAGCGACACGCTGTTCAAGGCGTCGGCGGTGGACGCATCGAAGGCCGACACGACTCCGACGGCCCGCTCGTCATCAGTCGGACCGGCTAGGAGTGACCGCAAGATTACCTCGAGGCGAGTAATGGGGTCGGTGCCAGGATCGGGGACGATCCGGGGAACGCCAATTCCAGCCGACGGGAGTGTGGTGTCGTTGCCGCAGTCGAAGAACACGCTGATGATCACTTCTCCTGCTCCGGGGGCGACGGGATCGGGCGGATTGCATGTCGGGATGATCTGGAGATCGACCGTCACGACACTGCCCTCTTCGACTTCGATCCCGGCCGCGGGCTCCTGGGCAACAACGACTGCCAAGTCGATGTCTTCGGGCAGTGCCACCACTTCAAGACCGGCTTCCTCGAGCAACTGACGGGCCTCCGCCAGCGTGCGTCCCGACAGGTCGGGAACAGTCACTGCACCTGGCACGACGGGCACCGTGGTTGTGGTCGTCACTGTGGTGGGCGGAAGAGTCGTATCGCCCGGGTCGGCAACGTCGGATTCGGCGTCAAACATGGTCAGCCAGACAACAACGCCGAACACAGCGGCGCCGGCGAAGGCAGCCAAAGCGACGGCAGGTCCCCTCCATCTCCGTAGTCGGGGAGGCTGGGGTGTGGCTTCGATGGTTCTTGGTTCTTTGGTCAACATGGTGGGTTTCCTCTCTTCGCGGAGGATGGCATCGGCGTCAGGACGTTTGGTCACGGGCGCAGCATCTGCGGGAGCCGGGTTGGCTTCGGCAAACAGCTGGTAGATCCGATCGGTGTCTTTCATTGCCTACCGCCTTCCTCGGTCTGGGGGTGGCCCGGGACGTGGGTCCGCGAGAATTCCTTCGCCAAGCGCTTCTTGGCCCGATGGAGTCGCTGATCCACAGCGGCCACCGAGCACCCCAACAGACGGGATATCTGGTCATGAGGAAGCTCCTCCCAGGCGGCCAGGCGCAGAATCTCCTGGTCGGCCGGCCGGAGCCGACTCGCAGCTGCCAGAACCTTGTCGTATTCGGCTCGGCGCACGACCTGGGGCTCCGGCTCTTCTGGCCCGGTCGTCGGGACAGAACGCAGCGTGGCATCCAGACGAGCGCCTCGGGCCATGCTCCGGCGCTCATGGGCCGCCACATTTGCCGCAACTCCATACAGCCAGAGCAAGGTTTCTTCGCCGCGGGGCACATCCTCAATGCGGCGCCACGCGACGACGAACACCTCGGCGGTGAGGTCCTGTGCGTTCGGCCGGGTCGTGCGCCGCAGGAAATAGGAGTGGATGGCGTCGTAGTAGCGGTCGTACAGGCTACGAAAATCTGCCTCACCACTACTCACGAGAGCGGGACCCCCTGTTGCGAAGACTGCGGTTGCTTCCTTCATACTCCTTCATTCCCACCTCTGTCCAAACCTGACAGGGGAATCTGATGGAGTTCGGGAGCCTTCGGTGACAGGCACCGCACCGATCTCGCCGCGTCAAAGCTGGTTCAGCGAAGGATGATCACCATGGCAAAGGCGAAAATGAGCAGGTTGCCCAAAACGACGGCGACAGTCTGCGCCCGGCGATCGAGCCGATCTCCGGCCAAGCCGCCAACGCCGGCGAGGAGCGTCTGCCACGACAGCGATGCGGCGAAGGCGCCGGTGACGAAGAGCACTCCTTCGATCGCCGACGTGTCCCTGGCAACTCCCAGTCCAACGATGACAGCCGCGAAATATACGACGGTGGCCGGATTGATAATCGTGAGTCCGAAGAACCTGGCGTAGGTGCGGGTGAGCTCTCGACGGTCGGGTAATTTCGTCTCGCTGGACTCCCGTGTGGTTCCCGCTCGACGCAAGCCGTACACAGCAAGGGCAATTAGAACGGCGGCACTGATGATTCGCAGGGGCTGATCTGCCGATTCGGCGAGCCCGGCGAGAGCGCCGCCGCCGACTACGGCCGCACTGGCGTAGACGAGGTCGGCGGTTGCCGCACCGGCCCCGGCGAAGAAGGCGCATCGAAACCCGCATTTGATTCCGACCTCGACGATTAGTACGGCAATGGCGCCGACCGGGATTGCGATTCCGAACCCCGCGGCGACTCCGGTGAGAAATGCACCCATGGATCCAAATCTAGGGTTCACCGGCAAGGCGGGGGATCCGGCTCAGTGGCTCGCGTAGGTCAGCAACGTGACCCGCCTCTCTGACCAGCGCATCGCCGAGCTGCTCGCCGGGCCGCAGCAGGGCCTGCTGTCGATGAGTCGCCCGGACAGGGGACCGGTGACTGTCCCGATGACCTACCTGTTTGACGGGGGGCTCTACATGATTACGTCGCCCGCTTCAGTCCATGGCCGCATCAATCCCGCCTAGCTGGCCGGCTACGAGTTTGCGATTCGATCGAGGCGGACTCGAACTTGCCAGAGAAGGTTCCGTTAGCCGACAGCCGGCTACCGCCTACAATCGTGGGGGTAGCCCTCGTAGCTCAGGGGATAGAGCACTGGCCTCCGGAGCCGGGAGCGTAGGTTCGAATCCTACCGAGGGCGCGGGCAACGCCCTTTGGGCGTTGCTTGGGAGTTTGGCTCGTCAAACTCCAGCAGGGTGTCAGTCCCCCCTTCGGGGGGAAGGTACCGCTCGCCGGAGGCGAGGGTTAGGGGGGCGGGCAACGCTAGGCGTTGCGGTCTCACGTCCCGGCTGGTTACCCGTTGCCGCCGCGGTTGAAGAGACGCTTGAAGAGCTTGCCGATCCAGGCCGTCATGCTGGCCAGGAACAGTGAGAATCCCTTCACTTCACCAGCTTTGATGGTGGCCGCTTCCTGCGGAGTCTCCGCATCCAGCTTGGCATGAAGGCAATAGACGAACTCATCGATCAGTCGCTTCGACATCTCCTCTACCAGACCGCTTCGGCCAAACTGGGCGATCGCCCCGGAGAGTTTGATGTCGGCTTCGACAAACACGCGGGTGCTGCCCCCTGATTCGGCCAGCCGATAGTCGACGTCGACCTGTCCCCGGCTGCCGCCACTGCGATCCACGCCCTTTCCTGCAATGTGCCCGCTGCGGGCTGCCTCGTCGGGGGAGATCTTGGCCTCACCCTCGAACTTGGGGCTCATCGGTCCGAGTTTGACCTCGACCGCCCCGGCATAGACGTGCCCGCCCTTGTCCTCGGTGATGCTGGCTCCGGGAAGGCACTGGGCGACGGAGGGGACGTCCTGGAAGGCGTCCCAGACGGTCTCGATGGGGCGGTTTACCTCAAACTCGTTCGTGATCTTCACGGGTCCTTGCTCCTTGTTCAGCCGACGAAGCTCGCCGGGTCCTTCTCGAATGCGGTCCGACAGCCCGGGGCGCAGAAGTAGTAGGTCGCACCTGCGTGCTCGGCCGTCCAGCGAGCCGACTCTACGTCGACGATCATCTCGCACACCGGGTCGATGGCCTCTTCCTTCTTGGCAACCGTTACTCCCGTCGTCAAACCGCCACCGGCCTGCAACGCCACCATCTCGGCCAACACAGCCACCGCGATCTCGCGGTTGGGGAGACTCCCCAGATCCAATCCGGCTGGGGCGTGAATCCTCGCGAGAGCACCATCATCGACGCCGTTGACTCGAAGAAACTCAAGCACCGACGCGGCTCGCTTGCGCGAGGCAACCAGGCCGATGTAGCCGGCAGATGTGGCGAGGGCGGCTTCGAGCGCCTGCTCGTCGTAGTTGCCTTGGGTGGCAATCACAATGAAGTCGCGTTCGCCGATGTCCAATGACGGAAGATCGAGGGATGTGACCACGTCGCCGACACCAACCCGCTCCGTTGCGCCGCCACCGTCGTCGACCAACACCGAGTGCCACCCCAGGATCTCGGCCATGCGGGCCAATGTCTCAGCGCCGGGGGATCGTCCGATCACAACCAACTGTGGTGCCGGTACCGCCGGTTCCAGATACACCTCCATCGCTCCCTCACTTTCACACGCCATCGGCACCGAAATCACCCTGTCTCCCTGGCGAGTGCCGAAATCCTCCGAGGGGCCGAGCTGTAACAACCGAGATTGTCCGTCTACGAGCGCGTCCAGAGCCTCACTAATGACGGTCGGCTCTGCACACGCACCCCCCAGCCAACCGCTCATCTGTCCGTCGGCCGTGATAACGGCCTTGGCGCCCTCGCGGCCCGACGACGGGCCCCTCCGCCACACCACAGTGGCGAGGACGAACGGCGTCCGTTCGTTCGCCAGGAGGGCTGCAAGGCCAAGGGCGTCTTGCATCGTCTAGCCCGTGGCGTTTTGGATGGCGCTCCACACCCGGTCGGGCAGTAGCGGCATGTCGATGTTGCGGACTCCCAGGTGGGCGAGGGCATCGATGACGGCATTCACGTAGGCGGCCGGCGAACCAACCGTGGCCGATTCCCCGACACCCTTGGCGCCAATCGGATGATGGGGTGACGGAGTCACTGTCTCGTCCAATTCGAATCGTGGAGTTTCCCAAGCGGTCGGTACGAGGTAATCCATGAAGTTGGACCCGATGCAATTGCCTTCGTCATCGAACGTGATGAACTGGTTGGTGGCAGCGGCGAAGCCTTCAGTGAGCCCACCCATAATCTGACCGTCGACGATCATCGGGTTGATCCGCACACCGCAGTCATCGACTGCGATCATCCTGTCCACATTCCATTCCCCGGTTTCGGCATCGACTTCGACTACAACCACGTACGTCCCGAAGGGGTAGGTCATGTTGGGCGGGTCGTAGTAGTGCACGCCCTCCAGTCCCGGCTGCTCGTCGGGTGGGGGGTTTGTGTAGGCGGCGAACGCGACATCCTGAATGGTCACCGACTGCTCTGGGGAGCCTTTCACGAAGAACTTGCCGGGCTCCCAGTCGAGGTCGTCGGCCGACGCTTCGAGCAAATGGGCGGCTATCTTGCGCGCTTTTTCTCGCAGCGTCCGCGAGATCATCGCCGTCGCCGCACCCGCTACCGGTGTACTGCGACTGGCGTACGTGCCGAGGCCGTATGGGGTGTTGTCGGTGTCGCCCTCGAGCACTTTGATGTCGCCGGCCGGGATGCCGAGCTCCTCGGCGACGATCTGGGCAAACGTCGTCTCGTGACCCTGGCCCTGACTCTTGACACCCAGTTTGAGGATCGCCTTGCCGGTCGGATGTACCCGCAGCTCAGCCGAGTCGAACATCTTGAGTCCGAGGATGTCGTAATCCTTTGAATTCCCTGCTCCCACCACCTCAGTGAAACTGGCCATCCCGATTCCGATGAGTCGTCCTTCGGCCCGAGCCTCGGCCTGTTCCTTCCTCAGTGCCTCGTAATCGACGATGCCGAGCGCTTTGCGCATGGCCGTCTCGTAATCCCCGGAGTCGTACACGAACCCGGTCGGGGAGTGATACGGGAATTGCTCCGGCTTGATGAAGTTCAATGCCCGGAATTCGGCTGGATCCATACCGATGTCATAGGCGGCGTTCTGGACCAGGCGCTCGATCATGTAGGAGGCTTCGGTGACCCGGAACGAGCAGCGGTAGGCAACCCCGCCGGGCGCTTTGTTGGTATACGCCCCACGGGCCACAACGTGGGCGGCCGGATAGTCGTATGAACCTGTGACGATGTGGAACAAGCCCGCTTTGAATTTGGTCGGCTGGGCGTCGGCGAAAAATGCTCCCTGATCCGACAAAATCTCGGTCCGCAGGGCGAGGATGCGGCCCTCACTGTTGAGTGCCAGCTCGCCCTTCATGTGATAGTCGCGGGCGAACCCGGTGGAAATGAGATTCTCGGTTCGTGACTCCACCCATTTCACCGGCTTGCCGATTAGCAAGGATGCGGCGGTGGCGATGACGTAGCCGGGATAGACCGGCACCTTGTTGCCGAAGCCGCCCCCGATATCTGGCGAGATGATCCGGATGTTCTGCTCGGGCAAGCCCGCCACCAGCGCGAACACAGTCCGATGGGCGTGCGGTGCTTGTGAGGTCATGTAGATAGTGACTTGACCGGACGCCGGGTCGACGTCGGCTACCGCTCCACATGTCTCCAGTGGCGACGGATGCGACCGGGGATAGTGAGTCTCCAGGCTGACAATCTTGTCGGCCTCGGCGAAGGCCCGATCCGTGACGTCCTTGTCGCCGGACTCCCACTCATAGGCGAGATTGTCGGCCTGGCCCTCTTTGTCGTCGCGGATGAGGACCGCTCCGTCGGCCATCGCCTGCTGGGGGCTGGTAATGGCAGGCAGTTCTTCATAGTCCACGAAGATCAGCCCCAACGCATCGCGAGCGATGTAGGGGTGGGTGGCGATGACGGCAGCTACTTCCTGGCCCTGGAACCGAACCTTGTCGGTGGCGAGGACCGCTTGAGTGTCGCCGGACAATGTCGGCATCCAGGCGAGGTTGTGTTCGGCCATGAGCTCTCCGGTCACGACCGCCACAACGCCTTCGAGCGCCGTCGCCTCGGAGGTGTCGATTGACAGAATCTTGGCGTGGGCGACGGGGCTACGCAGGATGGCCATGTGGAGCATGCCGGGAAGTTCGATGTCGTCGACGTAGTTGCCGGCTCCTTGGATGAAGCGATCGTCCTCGTGTCGACGAACACTGTGACCGATCCCACCAATCTCTGGTGGTGTGTGCAGGTGGCCGACCTGATCTGCGGTAGTTGTCATGGTTGTCTCCTCAGTTTTCGCGTATCAGTTCGCCGGCGTGCTGCACAGCTTTGACGATATTGACGTACCCGGTGCAGCGGCAGATGTTGCCGCTGATCGCCCACCGTACGTCGTCCTCGGATGGATCCGGGTTCTGTTCGAGCAGTGCCGCGCTCGTGAGCATCATTCCGGGAGTGCAGAACCCACACTGCAGACCGTGCTTTTCCTTGAAGGCAGTCTGGATGGGATGGAGTTCGCCGTTCTGCTTCAAGCCCTCAACCGTAGTGAGTGTTTTTCCGTTTGCCTGTACAGCAAACATGGTGCATGTCTTCATCGGAGTTCCGTCCACAAGAACGGTGCATGCCCCGCAACTGGTGGTGTCGCATCCGATGTGGGTGCCGGTGTTGCCGGTGCTCCGGATGTAATCGACCAGTAGTTGGCGAGGCTCGACTTCGGCGGATTGCTCGGCGCCGTTGATGGTGAGGTTGATTTGCATGTGCTCTCCTTACGCCTGGGCCTGTGCCTGTGCCAAAGCCGTCTCGAGGCCGCGCCGGGTGTAGACGCTGACAACTTCCCGTTTCCATTCCTCGGTTCCGCGCACGTTGGTTTCTGGCTCGGAGGCCTGGGCGGCGGCGTTTCCCGCCTCGCGGAAGAGTTCGTCGGACGGAGTCTCGCCGACCAGCACCTGTTCGGCTGCGGCGGCCCTCGTGTTCTTGCTGTTGACGGCGGTCATTGCAATCCCGGCCTTGGCGATCTTGCCGTCGTCGCCCAGCTCGAGTTGGGTGGCCACCCCGACGGTGGCGTAGTCGCCGATCTTGCGCTCTAGCTTCACGTAGGCCCCGCCGCCTCGGCCCGTGTATTTGGGTACCCGTACTTCTTTGACAATCTCGCCCGGTTCGAGGGAATTGGTGAAGAAGTCGACGATGAAGTCATCGATAGGGATCACTCGCTCTCCCGCAGCCGACTGGGCCACGACCTCGGCCCGTGCCGCCAGCATCACCGAGTTCCAGTCGCCCTCCGGGTCGCAGTGGGCGATCGAGCCGCACACTGTGCCCCGGTTGCGCACAATCGGATCTGCGATCCACGGGGCCGCATCGGTCATGGCATGGTTGGTCGAGCCGATTAGCTCCGACTTGACGATGTCGTTGTGGCGGACCAGCGCTCCTATGGCCACGTGGCCGTTCACGTCAGTGATGTAATCGAGCCCATCGACGTCGTTAATGTCGACCAGGTACGACGGTGAAGCGAGTCGCAGCTTCATCATCGGGATGAGGCTCTGGCCTCCGGCCAAGACTCGAGCTCCCTCGCCTTCCTTGGCCAGCGTGGCCAAGACTTCCTCAACCGAGGTCGGTGCCGAGTAGTTGAACGCGGGTGGATACATCAGACCTCCTGGGGGGACACGGGTGGAATACGCGCGGCTGACGTGCGCAGCGGATGGTCTGGCGTCATGCGTCTCCAGTGTTGCCCGTGACTATTTCGGACCCTACTCGACGGATCGGGCATCGGTCCGGGAGGCCAGGAAAGGATTTCGCGACCTCGCCTTGCCAGAGATGCCGATCTTCAGGCCGGCTCAAGCAATACGTCGGTGACACGATCGAAGCCGGGGCCCTCGATGTCGGGGTTGGGGTAAAGCGGGTTGCGAACCATGCCGGGACGCATGATGTAGGCACCACGGCACCCGACTGCCATCGCCCCGGCCACGTCCCAGTCGTGAGCCGCCACCATGGTCATCGATTCCGGCTCGACTCCCAGCTCGGCAGCCGCCATTTGATAGACCTCGGGGGCCGGTTTGAATTTTCCCGCGGGGGAGACCGACATGATCCGTTCGAAATGGTGGGCGATCCCGGCATTGCCCAGCTGGCTTTCGGCGGCGTCCTGGGGAGAGTTGGTCAGAGCCGCCATCCGGATGCCTGCCTTGGCGAGGCGCTCGAGGTTGGGAGCGACGTCGTCATGAGCGGGCAGGCTGGTCATTGTGGAAGAGATGGCGGCCCGGTCCTCGTCGGTCAGGGCTACCTCGTGTTGGTCGGCCACCATGCGGAGCGAAGCGCCACCTACGGTTACGAAATCCCGGTATCCGCCGGTGATGGTCAAGCTGAGGGCGTTGCGCAGGACCAGCCCGAACCACTCATGGCGGATTGCGGCGTTCCCGAAGATGCGCTCGAAATGAGGATCGAGCGCTCCCAGATCCAACAGCGTCTCATTGACGTCGAACACCAGAACGCCGGCCATCGCTCCTCCTTGGTGATCGGCTCACGCTAGGGCTCAATCGGTGCTCAGTCACTTCGACACGCGCCGTTCGGTGTGGGTAGTGTCGGTTCAGCACTCACCGGAGGTGACGATGGCACGGTCCACCGCATCCATCACCCCGGGCGCGCTCGCCTCCCTCCTTGCCTCCCGCTCTCCTCCCTGAGACCCGCGAGTCCATGCCAGGGTCGACAGGAGGAGAGCAGTGGAAGTATCAATCAAGATCAACGGCGCGAATTACGAGCGGGACGTCGAGCCTCGCACACTATTGGTCGACTTCATCCGAGAGGATGTCGGCCTCACCGGTACCAATGTCGGCTGCGACACCTCGCAATGCGGGGCGTGTACCGTCCACCTGGACGGCTCAGCGGTCAAGTCGTGCACCGTGCTGGCTGTCCAGGCCGACGGTGCCTCCGTGACCACCATCGAGGGCCTGGCCAATGGAGAGCTGCACGCCATGCAGAAGGCCTTCACCGAGAAACACGGGCTGCAGTGCGGGTTCTGTACGTCGGGGATGATCATGACCGCCGTCAAGCTGGTCGAGTCCCATCCAGACATCGAAGAGGACGACATCCGCCACGGGCTGGAAGGAAACCTGTGCCGGTGTACCGGCTACGAGAACATCGTGCGTTCAGTTGCCGAGGGTGCCCGCCAGTTCGATCCTCATAGCCCATGGGAGATGGAGCCGGCCGAACACAAGATCACGCTCCGCGAAGCCGAACGCCGGGCGCGGGAGAGGAGTCGCGCATGACGACGACAGAACGAGTATTCGGCAAGTCCGTCCGGCGGCTGGAAGATCCCCGTCTCATCACTGGCAAGGGACGCTTCACCGACAATCTCAGCCGGGATGGGATGGCTCACATGGTGGTGGTGCGATCGCCTTATGCCCACGCCAAGGTGAAAAGCATCGACACGTCGACTGCGGCGGCTATGCCGGGCGTTGTCGGCGTATACACCGGCCAGGAGATGGCGGCTGCCGGATTTGGTGGCATTCCGTGCGCCTGGGTTGTTCCGGATAGCGACACGCAGACGCCCTCCCATCCGCCCATCGCCATCGATACCGTGCGCTATGTGGGCGATGCAGTCGCCATCGTGTTGGCGGAGTCCGAGGCCCAGGCCCGCGACGCCACGTATGCCGTCGACGTTGACTACGAGCGGCTCGGCGTGGTCGTCAACCCCAAAGCAGCCACCGAAGACGGTGCCCCACTGGTGCATGACGAAGTAGCCGGCAACCAGTGTTTCCACTGGACGGTGAGCGGCGGTGACGTCGAGGCTGCCTTCAGTCAGGCCGATGTGGTGGTGGGGGAGACCATCGTCAACCAGCGGTTGATTCCTACGGCGATGGAGCCGCGGGCGGCCCTGGGCGATTGGGACAGTGCCATGGAATCGGTGACTCTGTGGGTGACCAGCCAGAACCCGCACATCGCCCGGTTCCTCCTGTCGCTCGACACGGGAATACCTGAACACAAGATTCGAGTGGTAGCCCCCGACGTTGGCGGCGGGTTCGGCTCCAAGATTGCTCACTATCCCGAAGACAGCATGGTGATCTTCGCTTCCCAGCAGCTAGACCGGCCTGTGAAATGGACCGAAACCCGTACTGAGAATTATCTGGCGACCACCCACGGCCGCGATCATGTGGAAGAGGTGGAGATGGCGGCCAAGAGCGACGGAACGATTCTTGGCCTGCGAGCTAAGACCTGGGCCAACCTCGGCGCCTATCTATCAACCGCCTCGACGGGGGTACCGACCATCCTCCACGGGCTCATGCTGTCGGGGGCCTACACGATCCCTGCCATCCACGAGGACGTCTACGGGGTGTTCACCAACACGACTCCCGTCGACGCCTATCGAGGCGCCGGGCGGCCGGAAGCGACGTTCATGGTGGAGCGGATGATGGATCTGGTGGCACGCGAGTTGTCGATGGATCCGGTCGAGCTCCGCCGCAAGAACCTGATTCCGCCGTTTACCGACGGTCACGAGGTGGCTACCGGGCTGATCTATGACACCGGGAACTACGAGCCGGCGCTCGACCAGGCGCTCGAAATGTTCGGCTACGAGGAGGCTCGCAAGCAGCAGTCCGCGGCCCGTGCGAAAGGCCGCTTGGTTGGAATCGGCGTCGTGACGTACACCGAGATCTGCGGTTTGGGCCCTTCAGAGGTGGCGGGAGCCGTGGGCTTCGGTGGTGGATTGTGGGAGAGCGCCATCGTCAGGTTCCATCCCTCGGGGAAAGTTCACCTGATGGTCGGTGTCAGCCCGCACGGACAAGGGGAGGCGACCACCTTCGCCCAGATCGTTTCCGACCAGCTTGGGGTGGCGGTTGAGGACGTCGAGGTGGTCTACGGCGATACCGACCAGACCCCCATGGGTTGGGGAACGTACGGGAGCCGCACCACCCCGGTGGCGAGCGGCGCCATCATGGGCGCTATCGAGGAGCTGAAGGAAAAAGGCACGAAGATCGCCGCCCACCTGCTGGAGGCCGCCGAAGAGGACGTGGAGTTCAGCGACGGAGTGTTTTCGGTCAAGGGCTCGCGGGAGGAGGGCAAGACCATCCAGGACATCGCTCTGGCCGCCAACACGGCCTGGAGTATGCCCGAGGGTGTCGATCCCGGCTTCGAAGCGTCTTCGTTCTTCAACCCGGCCAACTTCGTCTATCCATTCGGGACCCACATCGCCCAGGTGGAAGTTGATCCCGAAACCGGCGAGATCGATTTCCAGCGCTACGTCGCCGTCGACGACTGTGGTCCGATCATCAATCCGATGATCGTGGAGGGTCAAATCCACGGTGGCATCGTGCAAGGCGCGGCTCAGGTTCTATGGGAAGGTGCCCACTATGACGACGAGGGCAATCTGACGACGGGGTCGATGATGGATTACGCCATTCCCAAGGCGGAGTTCCTGCCCAAGTTCGAGCTCGGCAAGACCGAGACGCCCACCAACGTCAACCCGCTGGGGGTGAAAGGGGTCGGGGAGACGGGGACGATTGGCTCTACCCCGACCGTGTATAACGCGGTCATGGATGCGCTGGCGCATCTGGGAGTCGAACAGATCGACATGCCCCTTACGCCGGAGAAAGTGTGGCGAGCTATCGACGAAGCTCAGAAAGGAGGCAACTGATGCAGACGGCACCGTTCGACTACTACCGGCCTGAAACCGTCGCCGAGGCGGTCGATCTCCTGACCAGCGTCGAAGGGTCCCGGGCCATCGCCGGGGGGCACAGCCTGCTTCCCGCAATGAAGCTGCGGGTGGCGAATCCGCCGGCCCTCGTCGATCTGAGTCTGATCGAAGGGCTAACCGGCATCACCCAAAACGGTGACTCCTTGATGATTGGCGCACTGACCAGCCATGCCGCAGTGGCGGCCTCGGACGTTGTAAAGGCGGCCTGTCCGGTTTTGGCAGATACCGCCTCTCACATCGGTGATCCCCAGGTCCGCAATCGAGGCACGATCGGAGGCAGTCTGGCCCACGCCGACCCTGCCGCCGACTATCCAACCTTGATGAAGGCGATTGGCGCCACCATCCATATAACGGGTGGAGGCGGGGGAGAGCGGTCCTTCTCGGCCGACGACTTCTTTGTCGACCTGTTCACCACCGGCCTGGCGGCCGGCGAACTCGTCACGGCAGTGGAAGTACCGGTGATGGGCACCGGGCAATCTGGCGCCTACATCAAGCACCGTCATCCGGCCTCCAGCTACGCGGTGGTCGGCGTGGCGGCAATCGTGACGGTTGAAGGAGGGTCATGTACTGCCGCCGCCATCGGCATCGGAGGCGTGACCGGGAAGCCGGAGCGGGCCGCCTCCGCTGAGGCGGCTCTGGTGGGACAAGAGCCTTCCAATGATTCGATCGTGGCGGCAGCCGCGACAGTGGGAGACGACCTGGCCAACCCGATCGGTGATCTCTACGCCTCCGGAGAATTCCGGGTCCACCTGGCGTCCGTACTCACCAAGCGGGTCTTGGCCGAGGCCTTCGGCCAGCCCGCCGACTAGATGAGGGGGTGATGAGCGGGGCGGGTCGACCGCTCCGCGCCTGCGCGACTCCGGGTAAGTTGCAGGGGCAATGACACGATTCATGAATGATGTAGACGAGGTACTCGAGGCCCTGACTTCCGAGCAGTACGTCGCCGAGCGTTCGCTGGGGGTGGCGGTGCATCTCGCCCTGGAGATGGGCAAGCCGCTCTTTCTCGAGGGCGAAGCAGGTGTGGGAAAGACCGAGGTGGCCAAGGTACTCGCCTCCATTCTCGAGACTCCTCTCATCCGACTGCAGTGCTACGAGGGCCTCGACGTGGGACACGCTGTCTACGAGTGGGACTATCCCCGCCAAATGCTGGCGATCCGCCTGATCGAAGCCAGGGGTGAAGGCACTCACGCCGACGTGACCGACATCATGAGCCGCGACTACCTCATCGCCCGCCCGCTCCTGCAAGCGGTGGAGGCCACGGCCAAGGGCCAGCGTCCGGTTTTGTTGATAGACGAGTTGGACCGGGCCGACGAGGAATTCGAGGCCTATCTACTCGAGATGCTGAGCGACTTTCAGGTCACGATTCCCGAGATCGGGACCATCGCGGCTGAGCACCCGCCGGTGGTGATACTTACCTCCAATCGGACCCGAGAAATCCACGACGCCCTGAAACGTCGCTGCATCTATCACTGGATTGATTATCCCGACTTCGACCGCGAGGTCCAGATTGTGCTGCGCAAGATCCCCGACGTGCCGACTGAGCTGGCTGCCGATCTGGCCCGGGCCATGGAGAAACTCCGCTCAATGGATTTGTTCAAACCCCCTGGTGTAGCTGAGACACTCGACTGGGCGGCCGCGCTCGGGGTACTCGGCGCCCAGCGTCTTTCGCCGGAGTTAGCGGACGACACCCTCGGCGTGATCCTCAAATACCAGGAAGACATCGAACGTCTGCGAGCCGGTGGCGTCGAGCAACTCCTCGCTCCGGCCGGATAAATGGGCGTTCCACACTTGTGTCCTCCCCCGGAGGGGGAGGTGGCCCGAAGGGCCGGAGGGGGCGCCGCCCTCCCCGGCTGCGCCGGTACTCCCCCCTCCGGGGGGAGAGACGACCAAGGCCGAGTGGCCTGATGGCTGAGCCACTCCTACACAATCTGGTCCATTTCACTCGCTATCTGCGGGCGCAGGGTTTGCGGGTGGTTCCCGATACGACCACGGAGCTGGTGAGGGCAGCTCAGGCCGTCGGACTTGAGAACCGCGAGGACGCCTACCACGCCTTTCGAGCGGTCACCCTCTCGCGGCCCGAAGAGATCCCGATTTTCGACGCTGCTTTCGAACTCTTTTTCGGAACCGGACACCGCCGGCCGCCGCCGATTCAGCCGATCGAATTGGAGGTCCATCCCCGGGGACCACGGGTGCAAGTGATCGCCCAGACGGTGGTGGCTGCCGACCTCGGTGAAGAGGACCTGTCGGAATTGAGCGACCAGGTCGGAGCCAGCGCGGTCGAGCGGTTGGCGACCCGGGATTTCTCCGACTTGACGAGGGCGGAACTCACCGAAGTCCAGCGACTCATTGCTCGAATGGTGTGGCGGCCGGCCGACACTCATAGCCGACGCCGGGCACCGTCTTCCAGGGGGAGGAGGCCCGACTTGCGGCGGACTATGCGTCAGATGACCGGCCCAAGCCGAGACCTCATGCCACTGTCGATGACGGCTCCCAAGCCGCGACGCCGGCCTCTGTTGGTGATTGCCGACGTGAGTGGTTCCATGGAGAGATACACCGAGATGCTCTTGTATTTCGTGCATGCGGCCCGGGGCCGCCTCGGCAAGGTCGAAGCGTTTGTATTCTCGACCGGCTTGTCGCGCATAACTCGCGAGTTGCGCCATCGCGACCCCCGGGTGGCGCTGTCACAGGTGGGCGCGGCGGTACACGATTGGTCGAGCGGGACCCTTATCGGCGACGCCTTCGCCCAGTTCAACCGGAACTGGGGCCGACGGGTTACGCGGGGTGGGCCGGTGGCGGTCGTGATATCCGATGGGTGGGATCGTGGCGATCCAGAGGTGCTCCGCCGGGAATTCGGAACCTTCGCTCGGAGTGTTCATCGGGTGGTGTGGCTCAATCCACTGGCCGGCCGGGACGGCTTTCAACCGCAGACCCGGGGGATGCAGACGGTGTTGCCTTTTGTCGACGATTTCATGCCGGTCGGCAACCTGGCCGATCTCACAGCCGTTGTGCGGCTTCTAGAGTCAGTTCCGAAGCGTAAGGAGTTGGCTCGAAGATGAAGGACGCTCTCGAAATCTACGAGAAGTGGAGATCCGAAGGCAAGGAAGTCGCAGTGGCGACCGTGGTGCGCGTGCAGGGCTCTGCTCCTCGGCCGGAAGGTGCCAAGTTTCTCGTGTCCTCGGCCGGCGACATGGAAGGTTCCGTGTCGGGCGGCTGCGTCGAGAACGATGTGTTCCTGCATGCTCAGGAGGTTCTGGAATCCGGCGACCCACGACTCGTCACGTACGGGATCGCCGACGAGGATGCCTTCGAAGTCGGTCTCGCCTGTGGGGGCACCATCCAGGTGCTCGTCGAGCAGTGGTAGTCGAGGCGATAGAGCGGTTGATTGCTGAGGAGCGGCTCGGCGCCGTCGCCACGGTCGTGGCCGGCTCGGATCTTGGGGCCAAGGCCGTCATCGACTACGAATCCGGCTACGTGGCCGGGGCCTTGCCAGGTGCCATCGCCGGCGATGCCCTGGCCGACGCCAAGGCTCTCATGGAGCACGAGCAAAACCGCACCCTCGCCTACGGCGAGACGGAAGTATTCATTGAGAGTGTGGCTCCCTCACCTCACCTCGTGGTGTTCGGTGCCGTTCACATCGCCCAACCGTTGTCCACGATGGCCCGTCAACTTGGTTTCCATGTGACCGTCAGCGATGCTCGAGCTGCGTTCACCACCGAGGAACGGTTTCCGGACGCCGATCGGGTGCTGGTCGGTTGGCCAGACGACCTCAAGGATCAAATCGAGCTGGATCGGCGCACTTACGTGGTTCTGCTCAGCCACGATGCCCGGTTTGAGGACCCGGTGCTTCCGTGGGTGTTGGAGAGCCCGGTCAAGTACATCGGTGCCATGGGATCGAGAAGGACTTCAGCCAAGCGGGTCGACAAGCTGACAGCGATGGGTTACTCAGAAGACCAGATCGGCCGTATCCATGGTCCGGTCGGCCTGGACATCGGCGCCGAGCAGCCGGGCGAGACGGCCATCTCGATTCTGGCTGAGATGATCCAGGTGCGGTACGGATCGGGAAGCGGGGAGTCGCTGGTCGGCACCACCCGCCGGATTCACGCCCAGCGAACCGAAGACGAAGGAGATGGTGGCTAGCCGGGGCCCTAGAAACGGTCGACAATCCGTTCGAAGTCCCAATCAACCCGGTCCTGGGCCGATTCAACAAGCGTGCCGTTTCTCCATCCCCATCCAACTGCCAACAGAATTGTGAGAGCTGGGATGAGTGCCCCGATGACGGCCAAAACGATCATGGGGATCCTTCGGCCGACTCGGGCAAGAGATGAAGGACTGCGTTGTAGGGCACATCGTCTGCAACTCGGCGGTCCCGCTCGGCGGGCTGTCACTGTCTGCAGGCCGACAGTGGACCCGCCGAGCACCGCGGCGCCCGCCAGGTCAACGAATAATCAGTCTCGTGGCTTTCCTCTGAGAGCTCGGGCCGGAAGGCGGATGATGGCGTCCAGTAAATCGAACACGCCGCGCACGGAGATTCCCACCAGCCTGAACGGCAGGCTCAGGAGCCACATAAGCGGGTACAGGAGGAGCGCCAGGAGGGCGATCGGCCACGCCAACACCAGCAACACCAGCCACAGCAGCAGCTTCATAGGTTCTCTTCTCTATCCACGGAGGCTCACCCTCGGAGTGCGGTCTCCCGGCGATGCGGCTCGTATACCCACCTACCTCCGGTGAGCTCTTGTTCGAGTGCCGCCCGGTCGTCGCCCTTGAGCGACGGGGTAACGAACAGCAGCAGGCTGGGAAGTACCAGTAGCGAGACCAGAACTGCCAAAGCGATCATCACCGCCGTGAGGACTCCATACACGGCGAATATCGGCATGGGAGCCAGGCCCAGCACCCCGAAGCCGGCGATCGACGTGAGCGCCGAGATCACCAGCGCGCCGCCGGTTCCCTCGCCGGCCCGGCGCAACGCCGGGAAGCGGCTGGCCTCTCCGACCAGTTCCTCGCGGAACCGCACGGTGAAGTGGGTGGCGAAGTCGATGCCAACACCGATCGAAATGGCGGCGATGGTGGAGGTCACCGGATTAATGGAGTAGCCGACCAGATACATGAAGCCATAGACCCATGCCACCACCAGGAGAATCGGCACCACCGAGACCGCCGCGTACTTGATCGACTTCATGATGAATGAGGCGAGCAGGAACGTGAGTAGCAGGGCGAGTGGCAACGAAACCAACATCGACTTGGTAAAGGCATCGAGGGTGTTGCGAGTGGTGATCGAGTCACCAGAAACGCTGACCACGTCCAAACTCGCCCCAGCGGGGCTGGCCTCGAGGTTCGCGGCCGCGTCGTTAAACGCCCCCGCGGCTGCGTCAATGAGCGGTCCGTCGGTGAAGGTCCCGATAAGCGCCTCCAGCCGGGTCGCCTGGGTTGACCCGTTGACGGCCAAGATTGCTGCAACGGTGCCGGGGGAGAAGACCATTTGGCCGCCGTCGTTTCTCAGCCCCGCCTTGGTTGCTTGGGTGTAGACCGCAGCCACCTGCTCCGACGTGTCGGGTAGACCGTTTCCGTCGCCATCGGTGATGGCGACCCCCGTCGCAGCTTCGATATCCTGGGCGGCAGCCGATGAGGCAACTGCGAAACGAGCCAGAGTTGCTGCGTTGTCGCCGACCTGGACTTCACCATCGAAGTCACGGGATAGCTGAACTCCGGAGGTGACCACTTCATTGAGGGCGCCCTCCATCGCCTCCAGCGTGGCGGGTTCGGTTAGGTCACCCTCCACGTAGATGTAACCGGTCCCGCCGATGTTTCCGAAGTGCAGCTCCGACTTTTCGATGCCACGCACCGCGTCAGAATCACTGGCGAGGAAGTCACTGAACTGAAACTCCGACTTCACCTCCAGTGCACCGACTACACCGGCGATGGCCAGCAAAACCACGACCGGAATCGTCACC
Source organism: Acidimicrobiia bacterium (assembly GCA_029862065.1). Classification (GTDB taxonomy): domain Bacteria; phylum Actinomycetota; class Acidimicrobiia; order Spongiisociales; family SHLN01; genus SHLN01. Next base: position 26,593 of record JAOTYB010000007.1, read on the forward strand.
ACCCGCCAGCGGGCTAGGAAGTGGACCACATAGCCGGCCGAACGCAAGCCATGTCCCACCCCCTTCACTTCGTCGGTCATCTTCTTACCGGCAGCCTTGGCCCGGGTGTTGCGCCGTCGGGTCCACCGGAACGGCAGGTATATGAAGAGCAGGGCAAAGACAATGCCCCCGATAGCACCGGCCGTTGAGAACTGCGTTCCAGCGGCCACGATGGCGCCGGCCACGAGTGTCGACAGCAGGAATCCCAGTCGGGTTCCGAGCCGCAGGTGGTGGCGCCGGGCAGGCCTCGGGCCCAGCGCCTCTTCGGTGGCGAGGAGCAATTTGGGCGCGATCATCCCGAGCACCACGTACGCCACCAGGATGGCGATGGCAGCACCGATACCAAACTGCGTTATGGCTTCGATGCCCGACACCGCGTTGGAGGCAAATGCTGCGGCCGAGGACACTGCCGCCAACGTCAGCGCCAGGATGACGGTGCTCATTCCGATCGGATAGGCGCGGTCCCGAGACGCTCCGCGTAGCTGCGCTTCACGGGCGCGACCGCTGGCATGGATGAAGAAGTCAACTCCAAAGCTGATGATCGACACCGGCACGATGAACCCGAGCAGCAGGCCACCCTTGAGGCCAACCAGGGCGAAGATCCCCTTGTAGATCAGCATGGTGACCACTAGTCCGAGGCCGACGTAGGCGGCGGCCCAGTATGAGCGGAGGAGACCGCCTACGACGATGAGAATGACGACCACTGCCCCAAGGATGAACGGTGAGGCTTCGGCTGCCTGGTCTTCGAATTCGAGGTCGATGTCGATTCCCAGCCCGAGGGCGGTCATGTTCTGCTGGTCGCCACGAAGAACGACTTGGGCCTCGCGGAGCCAGCGCTGCACCTCGAGGAAACGCTCAAAGTCGACGACGTCGGGGTCGGTGCTGGAGGTGGTGACTTCGAAGGAGTCGAGGTCGTAACGGACCTCGGCTCTAAACGCCGGGCTCTCCCACACTTCGATGTTTTGGCCGGCAACCTCGCCCGGTATGGCGGTGGCGAGTCGAGAAAGGGTGGTGCGCAGCCCCGCCGTTGGAGCGTCTCCGGCCAGGAGAGTGCTGAGGGCGACCTTGACATCGGCGTCGGTGGCGGCCTCGAGGCCGCCGGTGAGCTCTTGGTCGACGGCGTCGGCCAATGAGAACACCCCGTCGACCGTGTATCCGGAATCGGTGTCGAACTCAGTCACCAGGTGGGAGTTGATGGGATCGTCCCGGAAGACCGTGGTGTCGGCCCTCAAAGCCGCGGAATTGCTCTTCCATTCCAGCAGCCCATCACGGGTGAGCACGTCGCCGCCGTCTATGCCTTCCACCAAGAACGCCGCGCTGCGAGTTCCTTCGGTGAATGAGAATGTGTCCTCAACGAGTTGTTGGGTGTCGTAGATCGCGCCCGAGGGGTCGTATTCAGGCTCGTCGGTCGATCCGATGGCATCGAATACACCGGCCATGACGATCGCCAGAACGGCGACTATCACACTGACCAGCACGATCCTGCGATTGATGAATTCGAAGAGCCGATTTCTCCCAGTTCCCGTGTCGGTCGTCATGCGGACTCCCTTATCTCGTTTGCCATGACCTGCGATATCTGTTGACTTTCTGGTTGCCCAATAGCGTCGGGTATCCCAACTCTGCCCATTTCTGCCTGCTTGTGGCCAGGGTCGGAAGACCCTTGAGGGCATGTGGCCGCCGACCGGCCCAATACAGCAGGTAACCGCCCCCGGCAGAGAGTTTCCATTCAGGGCGGATCATTCGGTGCCGGGCCAACCGGCACCGGTGAATTCATGGTCCTTGCCCGGCTCCCGGTCACCGGCAAACGCGCCTCACCGCGTCGCTAATCGAGGTCCAGGCGGACGCGAAAACCTTGTCTCATATGGGCGTACGAGAGGCCTACTGTGGCAGTGAGATCTACCGAGGGAGGAGAGACCATGAAGCGCAAACTCAAGCGTTGGCTCATGTGGGTTGTGGTTGCCCAGGTGGCGGGATGGGTAATTGGCCAAATCATCGCCAAGAAGATGACGAAGGGCGACGAGACCAGTGACGAGTTCCAGGTTGCCACCATCATGGGAGGCAAAAAGTTCGAGAGCCACGCCAAGGATCTCAGGTCCGGCGTGGTTATCACATCGATGGGCGGGATCGACCTTGACTTGACGGACGCCACGATTGGGGCCGAGGGGGCCGAGTTGGAGCTCAGGACGACGATGGGCGGCATCCAAGTGACCGTTCCCGAGGCTTGGGCGGTGAAAGTCGAGTCGGAGTTGAAGGCCGGTGAGTTCCAGGTTGACGTAGCTCCGCCCGAGGCTTTGCCGGATGACGCACCCCAGCTTCGCATCCACGCCGTGACCCGCATGGGCGGCGGATTGGTCACCACCAAGGCGTAGCTCAGCGCCGTCCTGCACGAGGTTCTGCCATCGGACACCGGCGCATCGGCTCGGTGAGTGAGCGCTCCAAAAAGGTCTTCAACAGGGCGATCGCGCTTCCCAACTCTTAACCCGGAGATACGTCGACCCTGTTGTTCGTCCATCGGGTTGAGCGCTGTTTCGACCTACCGCCTCGCACATGACCAGAAATAGTTGGCGCGATTAAGGGTCTCTGAAGCCTTACGGGGTGGCTTCCGGCTGGGCGGGCACCGAGCACGTCCCGGCGGGGCGACCCGAGCTGAGGCCTCCGGTGAAGGGCTCGGTGTCGACAAACCCCGATCCGTCTTCGTCGGTGGTGACAAACCGGACGAGAGCTCGGTAGACGGCGTCGGCGTAGGCCTGGCGGAACTCGGCGGTGCCCAGCAGAGCTTCTTCCGATTCGTTGGAGATGTAGACACCCTCGACGATGACCGAGGGGGCGTCTGACTGTCGAAGGATGCCGTAGAGGTCGACGCCGTCGGTCCCGACCCGGACCTTGGCCCCGGCGTCATCGGCTCCCACCCAGGCTGCCTCGAATGCAGAGAATTCTTGTCGCAGCTCTTCCACGACCAGGCCGCTCAGGCGCTTGGATTCCAGGTCGGCCACCTTGTAATACACCTCGCTGCCGGGACCCTCGAACGGCCCGTCTGGAGCGGCGTTGTTGTGGATCGATACCAGCGCATGGGCGTTGAGGCTGTCGGACAACGTTGTTCGAAACGTGAGTCCCGTTTCGATGTCAGCCCCCTCAGGCCCTTCCTGCCGCGTCATCCAAACCTGGCCGGCGGCGGGGATCGCCGAGCCGTTGAAGATCTCGCCAGATTCCCAGTCGACGGTGTGTGGTCTGCGAAGTAGATCGCGGAGGCGGCGAGCGATATCGAGATTGACCACTTTCTCCACCAAACCCGCCGGCCCGACCGCACCAACATTGGGTCCACCATGCCCGGGATCGACGACGACGACCGCATCGGAGAACTCCATCCCCGCACCGACGCGGGAGTCATCCCGTCGGGCAGCCGAGAACGCCACCTCGTCGAACAGCACCCAGCCGGGGTCGTTGCACTGGTCGAGGACTTGCAGCCATTCGTCATCCCGTTCGATGACGGGGAACACCAGGCCTTCATGGGCGCGTACGTATGGGTCAGCCGTCCGGTCGAAGAACAGGTCGGCTCCACCCTCGGCAATGACGAGCGCCCCCATCATCGCCGCGGGAATGGACCGGTCGGGTGGTGGAGGCGGGGGATCGGCGCTTGGCTGCTCGGGGACCGTGGTCGGGGTCGGCGGCAGCGTAGTGGTGGTGGTAGGCGGCTCGGTCGTGGTTGTTACCGGGATGGTTGTGGTGGTGGCCACGGGTCGCTGCACGGCAGTGACCGGCTCGGTGCTGCCGGCTCGACAGGCAGTGGCCAATAAACCGAGGGCAAGGATGAGACAGAGGCGGCGCACGCGGCGAGGCTACCGGTCATAGAGTTCAAAAACCCGCCGAAAGGAATCCAATGCCAATCAATCCGTCCCGACTGAACCACGCGGTCCTGTTCGTGAGCGACCTCGATCGAGCCGTTGCCTTCTACACGCGGGTGATGGGCATGGAGGTCCTCCCAACCGGGGAGCCGCCGGGGGCGGCGTTTCTTCGGTTAGCGGGTGGGGAGAACCACCACGACCTCGGGTTGTTCAGCCTCGGTCCGAACGCGGTCCCCAAGCAGCGGGGGCAGGTGGGCCTCTATCACCTGGCTTGGCAGGTGGACACCATCGACCAGCTGGCGGCTGCCCGTCCACTTCTCATCGAATCCGGGGCCTACACCGGCGAGTCGAGCCACGGTGCCACGAAGAGCCTCTATGGGCACGATCCCGATGGCAACGAGTTCGAGATCATGTGGATGCTTCCGCGAGAAGAGTGGGGCCAATGGGAGGACCAGGCTCCCGTCGATCCCCTCGACCTTGAGGACGAAGTCGCCAGATGGAGTGGGGTCGTTACCCGCTAGAGCGGCCTACCTCAGTGACCCTCGTGGACTTCGACGATGTCGTCGGCGACGAGACCGTGTGCTTCCTTGTGCACTGCCACGGCCGCTTCCGCATTGGGAGCATCGACGAGGCAGTAGACGGCACCCTCAGCCTCGTTGTACCAATACGACTTGTAGTCAACGCCGTACTTCTCCTGGGTTGCCAGATCGGCCTTGTGGGCGCCGGCGACGGCTTCGGCAGTTAGGCCTTCCACGTTCTTGTGAGTGTCCATAAAGAGCGGCATTGATGGTCCTTCCCATCTAGGACCGCCAACCATAGCGGTGGCGCCCAATGGATCTTCATCGCCGGGCTCCGATGGCGGCTCTATCCTCCTCGGATGTCCCTGTTGAGCTGGCTATCGGAACGTTTCGGCGACGCCTACGAGCGCCTGGGGCTCGACGCCGCCTACGGGGCTGTGACCGTCTCGGATCGGCCCGACCTTGCTCAGTTCCAGAACAATGGGGCCTTGGCCGCCGCCAAGGCCGCCGGCCGGGCTCCCCGCGACATAGCCGAGGATGTCGTGCGAGAGGTTGCCGATGCTGAGGTATTCGCCGAGTTGAGCGTGGCCGGGCCCGGCTTCGTCAATATCAAGCTGACCGACAGCTTTCTCGGGCAACGGTTGGCGGAGCTTTCCACTGACGATCGGTTCGGCCACTCGCCGAGAGCGGCCGACAGGAAAGTGCTTATCGACTTCGGGGGCCCCAACGTCGCCAAGGCGATGCACGTTGGGCACCTTCGCTCGTCGCTGATCGGTGACTCGTTGCAGCGGGTGTTTCGCTTCGCCGGTTACGAGGTGGTCTCGGACATCCACTTCGGGGACTGGGGCACGCAGATGGGCCAGCTCATCATCGAAGCTGAGGCCCGTCGGCCCGATCTGCCCTACTTCGACGCCAGTCAGTCTGGACCCTACCCGGACGACCCGCCCTTCTCGCTCGACGACCTCCAGGAGATGTATCCGGCGGT
>JAOTYB010000238.1 GCA_029862065.1 Acidimicrobiia bacterium
CGCTGCTGATGCGCACCGGCATACCGTACGACTCAGACGAGGGCCGGGCCATCTCCGGCACCCTCACAGCCATCCTTACCGGACACTCATACGCCACCTCGGCCGAGATGGCTTCGGTGCTCGGCCCCTTCGCCAAGTACGAAAAGAACAAGGACTCGATGCTGCGGGTCATCCGCAACCATCGGTTGGCGGCGTATGACGCCGATGCGGAGGAGTACGACGGCCTTTCCCATTACGTGATGGGGATCGATGCCGAGCTGGCACCGGCCGACCTCTTGCAGACGGCTCAGCTGGTATGGGACAACGCCCTCAACCTGGGCGAACAGCACGGCTTCCGCAACGCGCAAGCGACGGTGCTGGCACCCACCGGCACGATCGGCTTGCAGATGGACTGCGACACCACCGGCGTCGAGCCCGACTTCGCCCTGGTGAAGTTCAAGAAGTTGGCCGGTGGCGGCTACTTCAAGATCGCCAACCAGTCGATCGCTCCGGCGCTGCGTCACCTGGGCTACCAGGACGACCAGATCGACGAGATCGTCGACTACGTAGTGGGAACCATGACTCTGCTCGGTGCTCCGGGTGTGAACCGGGCCAGCCTGACCTCGAAGGGATTGTCTCCCGACGACTTGCGGCATGTCGAAGAGGTGCTTTCCGGTGTGTTCGAGCTCAAGCACGCCTTCAATGTGTTCGTGCTCGGGGAAGAAACCATGCAGCGGCTGGGCTTCAGCGAGGAGCAGTACACCTCCTTCGAGTTCGACATGCTCCGCGAGCTGGGCTTCTCGACCGAGGACGTCCGGTCGGCCAACGATGTCGTCTGCGGTCGCCAGACCATCGAAGGTGCCCCGTACCTGCGTGATGAGCACCTCCCGGTGTTCGATACCGCCAACCGCAACGGCAAATTCGGTGAGCGGTTCATTCACCACAACGGGCACATCAAGATGATGGCGGCCGCCCAGCCGTTCATCTCCGGTGCTATCTCGAAGACGACCAACATGCCAAACGAGGTGACGGTCGAGGAGATCCAGGAGAGCTACCAGTTGTCGGCGGAGCTCGGGCTCAAGGCGATGGCTCTCTATCGGGATGGCTCAAAGGCATCTCAGCCGCTGTCGGCTACCAGCGATGAAGGCGAGCATCCCGACGACGAGGTGGAGGGTCTGCCGGCCGCGTTGGAAGACGAGGCTCGCATCGTGACCGGAGCCGTTCCGGCTGTGCACTTTGGAGCAGGCGTTTCGCCCACGATGGCCTATCAGGGCATGTCGCGCCCTCGCTTCTTGCTGCCGGCCCGCCGGGAGGGCTTCACTCAGGAAGCCAGGGTCGGCGGCCACAAGTTGTTCGTCCGGACCGGCGAGTACGAGGACGGAACGCTCGGCGAGTTGTTCATTGATCTGGCGAAAGAGGGAGCCACCCTCCGAGGTGTGCTGTCGTGCTTTGCCATCGCGGTGAGCAAGGGGCTCCAGTACGGGGTTCCTCTCGAGGAGTACGTGGACACCTTCACGTTCCAGACCTTCGAGCCCCGCGGCATGGTGGAGGGCCATCCCAACATCAAGATGGCCAACTCCATCGTCGACTATGTGTTCCGGGCCCTCGGCATGGAGTACCTCGGTCGCAACGATCTGGTGCAAGTGCCCCCGAGTGAGGCCAGGGCCCTGCCCGAGCCGCCGAGAGGAATGGCCACCCAGGCAGGACAACAGCTCGGACTGGAGGAAGCCCGGATGGAGGAGGACATCGCCGCCCAAAGCCGCGCCGCCGCCTTTGTGGACGCCGAAGTGGTCGAGCCGGCCGGCTCAGTAACTCCGGTGCCTGCCCCGACAACGAAGCCAACCAACGGCACCAGCGCTGGCGCCACCAATGGAGAGACTGCGAGCCAGAGCACAGCAGTGATGGCATCTGCGGATGCACAGACAAGTTCCGTGCAGGCTGCGTTGGCGGCCAACATGGGTGATGCACCTTTGTGTGACACCTGCGGCCACATCACGGTCCGCAACGGCTCTTGCTACCGCTGCATGAACTGCGGCGACAGCAAAGGCTGCAGCTAGACAACCTGAGCCCTCTCACCAATTCTTACTGACGGAGGGGCGCCGGAAACTGAGAAGGGCCCCCCGGAAGGGGGGCTCTTCTTCTGACCGGGCACCCTCGCTTCCCAGGCCGGGCCCACCGGAGTCCGTCACTAGAATGCCGACGCGCAGGAGGTGCGGCATAAAGCGATTCGTGTGGCTGGCCATGGTGGTGCTGGGGCTGAGCGCGTGCGGCGGCGCCACGACCAGTACCTCCTCTACTAGCCCGCCGCCGACTTCGCCTACTGCAGCCCAGGTCGGAGAGCTGGACCTGACCGGGGTGGCCTTTGTCG
>JAOTYB010000239.1 GCA_029862065.1 Acidimicrobiia bacterium
TCGTAGAGGTCGGGCACAGTGACCTGGTGGCCGGCTGCGCGCAGTTGTTCAGCAAACGCCGCGATGCCAGCGGTGGGCCCTTGGGCATGGTGGAACAGAATCAGGTCAGCCAACGGTCTACTCCTCGATGACTCGGACAGTTGCCCTCATGGTATTTGCGGCGAACGACCGTCCAGGTCGGTGATCCATCACAGCACCGCACAGATCGCCCACGCGCGAGCGTCCGGGATCCGGCATTTTGGGGCGGGCGAGTGCTCAGACGAGGCTCGATGGGCCCGCGCTCCGAACAGGCGGCCGCGTGGCGCGCTCGGTGCGGCCCTCAGCTGCGAGCACAACAGTGCCGAGGCTGCGCTACTGCGGGATCTGAGCGTTCTTGTGCCGGAACAGGGTGATCGGCGCCGGCTTGGGCCGATTCGACACCTGGCGTGGGCGCAGCGGGCTGCGAGCTTGGCCGTAGACGACCCTGAAGGTGTTGCTCGGTTCTAGGTTGGACCGGTCGGTCGGAATAGGTAGTTGTGCTGGCGCCGGACGCCGACCAATCCGGTGGTGTCGGTGAAACCAGAAAGAAGGGACTCCGCCGCCTCGGTGCTGTCTGGTAGGACGCTTGGATGGACATAGATCCCTTGAAAACCCAGTCCGTGGTCAACTTCGACGGCTTCCAACCCGAGGCCGTCGAGATCGCCGCGAACCTTTGCACCGACGCGCACTTCTGTAGCCCGCTGCTCCAGAACCCGGACATCTGTCTCGTCATAGCGGTAGTGCTCGTAGAAGTACACGCTGGCTTCGATCGGCTCGCCGAATCGGTCGGCGCTCGCGTGATTGCCCGCCAGGCTGCGCCAGCTGCATCTGCCGAAGGGCACCCAATCGATTGCGAGGCTCGGCTCGATCGTGCCGTAGTCACGACGAACCGGCTGGTACTCGAACGTGAAGGTCCACGTGAGCCGCAGGTCATACCCGACGTGTGGGTTGTCGAACAGGAGTCCGTGCCACTCACCACCGATTGGCACGAATTCGTCTCGATGAGGAGTGCCGTCCATCGCTGTCATCCGCACAGAATGCCACCCCGCCGACCCGAAGGCACAAGCGACGAGGCGAGCAGATCCGACAGATAGGGCGCATCGCGCCGCTACTGGAGTGGTGGCGCCGTGCTTGGTCGGCTTGCGGCTGGCTCCTGCGATGTAGGTGGCGACGATGTAGGTGGCAATGGCGGTCGAGGGACCCGCGGGCCTGGTCGTAGCGCATTGTCGTTCTCGGGTCGGCGTGGGAAGCAGCTTCTTGCACTTCGCGCAGGGCAACACCGGCGTCGAGGGCGGCGGTGATGAACGAATGCCGCAACGAACGAGGGCTGATCGGCCTTTCGATCCCTCCCCGCTTAGCCAGCCGCTTCACGATCCGAGTCGCCGCATGTCTGTCCAGGCGACGGGTGCCATGCGGGTTCAAGAAGATGGGTCCCTCGTCACGTTCACCGATGCACAGGTCAACGGCACGGGAGGTGCGGGGTGCGAGGGGGATGGTGACGATCTTGCCCCCCCCTTGCGGCGGATGGTCAGGGTCCTATGCCCCCGCTCCAACCCGAGGTGTTCGATGTCCGCGCCTAGCGCTTCGGAGATCCGGAGCCCGTTCAACGCCAACAGGCACGCCAAGGCATGGTCCCGGCCCCCACAGAGACCGGCCTGAACCAAGAACATGACAAGTTCGTTGCGATCCAGCCCGGTGGCGTTCGATTCGTAGTTCAGTTCAAGTCAACCCATCGAAGGCGGAGACGGCCTAACCGGGCACCAGAGCGGCTGCGTCACGCATGCGGGGCCGGATCTGATCCACCTTCGCTGGCTCACCGCGCTGGGCTTCGAGCAGCCGGCGCCACGGAAACGAAGGCGGGATCAACCCGAAGGAAGCATGGTGAGGAGCATGACGCTCGGCTCTAGCGCCCGCACCGAGTGGGGAAGGCCCGCGGGCATCCGAATCCAGCTACCTGGTTCCGCGGTTGCCTCTTCGCTTCCCAGCGTCAAGTGCAGGCGACCCCGAACGACCTGCACCACAGCCGGTACCGACGCAGTGTGCTCGGTTAGCTCTTGACCGGCGTCGAAGGCGAACACGACGAGCCGGAGCCGCTCATCCTTGTACAGCACCCGGCTGAGGGTCCCGCTCGGCGGAATCTCCACCTCGGCGGCAATGTCAGTGAAGAATGCGGCTTTATCGCTCATGGGTCCACCCTACGGGCACCGGGCCAGGGGAACGTGGCAGCTAGCGACCTAGGTACGGGAGGTGGTGGGCCAAAGCCAATGGCGGGTACCCAGCGGGAGCCGCGTTAGCGAGCGCATCAGTGCCGATTTCGCGCATCCCT
>JAOTYB010000080.1 GCA_029862065.1 Acidimicrobiia bacterium
TTAGTGGCTTTCGGTTGGGTTTTGGTCGGGGGTGGTGGGGATTGGGGCTTGGGCGCTGGCGGCGCGGGCTGGGGGCTTGGTTGCGTGGGTTTGGCCGGTGGTGGTGGGGCCTGCTGGGTCTTGGGCGCGGTGGAAGGTTTCGGGTTCAGCGGCTTGGCCGCCGCTAGCTGGCGTTCGTGGGGCAGGGAGCCATGGGTTCGGTCGACATAACCGGCGTTGTTGGTCAGCGTCCATGCCGTGATGACGAACATGGATGGCAGGGCTCCCACGGCCAAGCCCCTGGCCGGATCGTCGAGCAGAACAATCGCCGCGATAACGCCCGCCAATACCAGGACGGCGAGCGCGATGAAGAGCGTTGCGTGGTTCTTTACATAGATCCAACGCAGGTGCAGCGGTCTATTTGCCATAGTGAAACATCGGCCGGCGCTCGACGGGTCTAAAGGTGAGCGCCAACGCGCGCTCACTGCCTGTGGTAAGGCTACTCAGCGACCGAAGTGCCCTCCAGCTGATAGCCCGCATTCGTCCAGTCACTCAACCCACCGGCGTGGCGGCGGACGTTCCGGTACCCGGCATCGACCAGTGCCTGGTAGGACGAAGACGCAGGCGGGATCGGAGCAATAGGCGATGATCTCATCATCCAGGTCCAAAGCCTCGAGCAGCAACTCCGGTGTGTCGAAGTGCAAAGACCCGGGGATGTGCATGGCCTCGAAGGCCCAGCGCTGCAGAGACATGACGAGCCGGATGTCGGCCCCCGAGTCCAGCTTCTCTTACAGATCGTCGCGTTCGATGGTGACGATGTCGTCCACTATGTCTCCAGAAGATCATTCAGCTCGCCCGACCGGTCAAGGGCTGCGAGATCGTCGAAGCCGCCGATTCTGCGGTCGCCGATGTAGATCTGGGGGACCGTTCGACCACCGGTCTTTTCGATCAACTCCTCACGCCCGCCGGGAAGATCGTCGACGTTGATCTCGGTCCAGGCGTCGACGCCGCGCGACCGGAGGAGGCTCTTGGCTCGATCGCACCAGCCGCACCAACTCGTGGTGTACATCGTGACGTTGCTGTCGGTCATGTCGCCCTGTTCAACAGACTCGAGCCGGGGATATTCCTGGCGGTTACGGTTTGAACACCGTGACGGCCAGGGATTCTTCCTCCGGATCAAAATCGTCATCCAGTTCGGGCAGATAGGCGAGGGAATCGTGCTCGACACTGGTGATCTTCAGCTCCGCAGACCCCACTCGTTTCCTGATGGAGTCGCTCTCCAGGTCGCACTCGCCATCAGCGTCGGTCGTACATGCCGCGCGCTCGTTCTCACCCTCGGACCATTCTCCTGTGACCAGGGCTCCCGCCACCGGGTCGCCGGCATCGTCAAGTACATGCACCCGGCCCGCAGCCACCCAGGTGTTGCCGTCGTTGATCGCCGAGCCCTGTAGCTCGGCGACGAACATCCCCTCAGGTGCGAGGTCGGGGACGTCGGGAAGCAGAATGATCGAGCTCGGAGGCACCGAGTCGACGACGGTGGGGCTGCCAGAGCAGCCGGCCAACACGATGACGAACGGGATAAGGGCACGGCGAAGCATCCCCTAGTGGTCGGTCCCCAGCCCGTTCAGCTTGAGGAGCGAGCCTGTGAGTAGGGTTCCGGCGATGAGTACCTGGCCCTTCGCCCCCCCGATATCGACCATGGAGGCCCGGGTCAAAGACAAGCCGCCCGAGCCGCCCGGCTGGCGCTACGAACCCAAGTGGGACGGGTTCCGGGCGGTGTCCTGGAGCGACGACCTTCGCCTCGACAGTCGCAACCAGAAGCCGCTGCTCCGATACTTCCCCGAGCTCGAGGCGGCCCTCAAGCAACTTCCGACGGGCACGGTGGTCGACGGGGAGGTAGTAGTCGTACTGGACGACCGGACCAGTTTCGACTCGCTGCAGCTCCGCATCCACCCAGCCGAGAGCCGGATCAATCTCCTGGCCGGGGAGATCCCGGCCAGCCTGGTGGCCTTCGATCTCCTGGCCCTGAAGGGCAAAGACCTGCGGCAGGAGCCGTTCTCGAAACGGCGCACCCAACTGGAGAAACTCTTCGTATCGCTCTCGGACCCCTGGCATCTCACCCCTTCCACCGACGACCTCGAAGTGGCCCGGGGCTGGTTCGACGACTTCGAGGCGGCGGGATGTGACGGCATCGTCTGCAAGAGCGCCGATTCGCCATATGTCGAGGGCAAGCGGGAGATGATCAAATGGAAGCACCGCCGGTCGGTCGACTGCGTGGTCGGCGGCTATCGCGAGCACAAGGACGGCGGCAAGATCGGGTCCCTGCTCCTCGGTCTCTACAACGAGGACGGTGATCTCCACTTCATCGGACACTGCTCGGGCTTCTCCGACCACGACCGGGTGGAACTGCTGAAACAGTTTGAGCAGCTCCGATCCGATGAGTCCTTCGGCTTCGAAGCCCGGATGCCGGGGGGCGAGAGCCGCTGGTCGGCCGGTAAGGACCTGGCCTGGACGCCGGTGCAGCCGGGAGTGGTCGTGCAAATCAGCTACGACCAGCTCACCGAAAACCGCTTCCGCCACGCCACCCGCCTGGAACGATGGCGGCCCGACAAGAACGCCGAGGAATGCACCATGGACCAGCTTGAGCGCCCGCACGGCCCCGGTTTCAAAGACGTGGTGGTGGCCTAGGGCTCGGAGCCGGAGTTCACCTTCAACTCGAACACACCGGCCTCGTTCGCCAGGTACCACTGTTCACCGAACCCGACCCGGCCGGTCACCTCCCCGGACTGGACATCGATGGACTCGTAGAAGTCGCCGTCCGGCCCGAAGTGCTCAGTGATCAGCTGGTGGCCGTGATGGGATTGGGTGTAGTAGTTGCTGCCGGGTTCGAGGTGGGCAACGATCTCGAGCGTGCCGGTATCGATTATGTAGAGGCCGGCAAAGATGGTGTCGTCGACGACAAACTCGGGATCACCCCCCACCACTCCATGGCAAAGCTCGTCGCACACCACCTGACGTGAGTCCTCGCCGGTGAGAATCCACCGGGAACCGTCGGGAGAGACCGACCCTCTAGTGGTCCCGAGATCGAGGCGCTCGAGCACCTCAAGGGTCGTGGTGTCGATGATGAGTACTTCGAGGGGCTGACTGATGATGGTCAGCTGGCCATTATCTTGGTTGCGGAGGTAGTCGTGCTGGGTTCCGGTTGAGATCAACCGGGTACCGTCACCGTTCAGCCACGCCTGGCGCACCGCTTCGTTGGCAGCCCCCTTGGCCTCGGCAGGGGGAATGAGCCAGGCGAAGGCCGTCGCCCAGAGCGATGGCGATTCGCCGAGCCGCCTGGTTTCTACACTCCCGGTGGCGAGATCGCCGACGCTGATGCTGTTTCCGTCGGCGTGCACCACGTAGATCAGCTCCTGCTCAGCGTCCCAGGCAAGGCCGGGATGAACGAAGGCGTAGGGGAACTTGGGATCTGCCGCCAAATCCGGATTGATGGGAATCGAGCCGTGGGCAACATCCGGCAGCTCGAACTCAACGAGAATGTCCCCTGTCTCGATGTCTACGACGTCCACGCGGGGTGGAAGAAGACTCCCCAGCTCGTCCTCACGGCCCAGGTTGTAGGAGGCCAGGCGTTGTCCACCAGAGAGGAGCTGTGATTGCCACGCCCAGCTGGTTGCTATGCCGTCCTCGAAGGTGCCGGAGTCTGCCGAGAACGAGCCAAGCGTGGGACTTTCGCCGCGGATCAGCACGACCTCGTTAGTGGGATTGGATGTCACGAAATCGATGTTTCCCCATACCGGTGGGTATTCGTGAGAAGTGGTCGTCATCGTTGTCGGGTCGAGCACCACCAGCAGTGGAGGCGAGTGGGCCACCCTTATTACCAATCTGCCATCCGCCAATGCCGCGGCTTGGCCGACGTACCCCGGCAGCCGCACAGGTTCGCCCCGACGTTCCAAGGTAAGCGGATCAACAAGCCAGATGTCGGTACCCACGAGCGAATTGTCCTCAGCCAGCACGGGTGTGGTCGTGGTGGTTGTCGTGACCGGTGCTGCGACGATCTGTCCACCGGGTGGCGGGGTCGTCACCGACCCCTCGCTACTCCGACACGCGACCGCTACCAGCACAAGGGCAAGCCCCAGGATGTAGATCCGGCGTGCCGCGGCCATGGCCAAGAGTACGCGGATCGCTGGCATGGGTATTGCGTACTGCGTATCGCGCCTCAGTACTCGTCGTCGGCTCGACGCTGCTTGGACGGCTGAACTCTCGGAGGCTCGCCGGGTTGCTTGGGGTAGTGGGGCGGCCAGGGGGCGTCGCCCAATCCCTCCGCCTCGTGCTCCGCTACCAGCTCTAGGAGGCTCTCCAGTCTTCCCGGCGCCTCGTCGATGCCGTCGCTGGGGTCACCGATGGCCTCCCACCGTTTGGCGAACCCGACCATTGGGAAGCTCTCGATAGTGATGTCGTCGAGTTCGTCCCAAGAGAACGGAGCCGACACATACCCGGTCGGTCGGACTGAATAGGCCGAAGCGATGGTCTTGTCCCGGGCGTTCTGGTTGTAGTCGACGAAGACCCCGACTCGCTCTTCCTTCCACCAGGCGGTCGTCGCCAGGCCTTCGAGCTGCCGCTCGGCCTCGCGGGCCGCGGCCAAGACGGCTCTTCGGACCTCGTAGTAGTCCCACTCGGGCTGGAGTCGCACGTAGATGTGGATTCCGCGCGATCCCGAGGTTTTGGGCCACGATGCCAGGCCGTGTCCGTCGAGGAACTCATGGAACCATCCGGCCACCGTTCGCACATCGCCGAACGGGATGTCGGGGGTGGGGTCGAGGTCAATTCGCATCTCGTCGGGATGGTCGATGTCCTCGGCCCGGGCGTTCCAGGGGTTGAGGTCGAGGCAATTGAGCTGGGCCATGCGGATGACGTCCGTCATCGTCCTCGGCACCCGCATGAGACCCGGGCGCTGGGAGGGGAAGCGGATCTCAACGGTCTCCATGGCGTCCCCCGGTTTTGCCCGTTTTTGATAGAACGGATCAGCATCCGCTCCCTTCGGCCAGCGTTTCAGCATCGTTGGCCGGCCGTACACCCCCCGCAGAGCGCCCTCGCCGGTAAGGAGGAAGTGGTTGACGACGTCGAGCTTGGTCCATCCCTGGTGGGGGAACATCACTCTGTCGGGACTGGAGATCCGGAATGGCTCGCCGTCGACCTCGACCCGGGTCTCGGAGGCCATCGCTAGTTTGTCGCCTTCTTGCGGCGGCCAACCAGTCCGGCCGCCACCACTCCGGCAATCACCCCAAACAGGTGCCCTTCCCAGGACACACCGGAATCCGACGGGAGCACACCCCAGATGAGCCCGCCGTACACGACGGCGACCACCACCGCGATGCCGATGGATCGCACGCTCCGCTCAAACCAGGCCATCCCGAGCAGGAACCCGAAATAGCCGAACACCAGGATGGAGGCTCCGATGTGGATGCCACTGCGGGCCAGCAGCCAGGTAGCGAGTCCGGCGCCGATGGTGATGACTGCCGTGGCGGTGAGCCATCGACGCAGGCCGTAGGTCATGACCAGGGCGCCGAGCACAACGAACGGCACGGAGTTGGAGATGATGTGGGTCCACCCGTCATGTAGAACTGGTGCGAAGAGCACGCCCTCGAGTCCGTCGAGCTGGCGGGGCTCGATCCCATGAGCCTGAAGGCCGTCGTCGAAGGCGAATGTGTCGAGGATCTCGACCAGCCACATGAGTGCGAGGCTGCCTCCCATCACCTGGACGACGAGGGCGGGAAGGGATCGGCTTTGCTCAGCGGCTTCCATGCGGGAACGCTACTCGGGGAGGGCGGGGTGGCTTGCTTCCCACAGCCAGAAACCGCCGGCGGTGACCAGGGCGGCCCCCAGGGCGTACTTGAGAGCGTCCACGAAGGCGTCGATGTCCCCCGTGGTCCATAGTATGAGCGGCGTCAACACTGCCGCCAGCGTCACCACCGCGCTCAGCCCTCCCACCAGGGTGGCACGCTGTGCTTTGCGGGAGGAGGGGACGAAGTAGGCCCGGGATTGCGTCTCAGCGTCCGTCATCCACTGGCGCCGTTGCAGGACGTAGCCCAGCACCGACATTCCGATCACCAGCACCACGGCGATGGTCAGTGCGAACCACCCGGTGGCCTGGGAGAGGTCTCCCTTGGCCGTTCTGGCCACGCGCTCGATGGCGGCAACCACCCCGCCGGCTCCGACAAAAAACACCAGCGGCAACAGAATGGGCAGCTGGCGAGCCCGGCCGGTGAGCCAGGTGTGATCATCCGAACCGAAGCGGCTCTCCAGCTCGTGTCGCAGCCGGGACAGCCGTTGCTCGGTGGTCACCCACCCGACCACCAGCGCCAGCACTCCGGCCAACAGCGGCTCGATATAGAGGCCGACCATGAACCCCGAGACGGGCCGGGCCGGCCGGCCGAGGGTGTCGACCCGGATCTGGCGGTCGGGTCCCTGCGTGAGAAGCCCATATTCGCCGAGCGCCACCCCGACCAGGTCGGTGGTGGGTACGTATTCGAGATCTCGAATCGAGAATGACCGGCTCCCGCAACAGCGGTTCTGGAAGTCGAGGCGGCCGGCGGTGATGCTCCACACTTCACTCCATACCTGGCCCGAGTCCCGTGACATCTCCAGGCGGATACCCCCATCGGGCGAGGTCACGCGGTAGCAGATGAAGGTTTCGGGGTCGCACTCCTGAGCCACGCCCTCACGATTGAGCTCCACTCCCACGCTGGTGGGCAGTGAGCGGTCGCCGGTGATGGGTTCCCAAACCCGGCCGTCGGTGGTGGCGAGCAACGGGAAGATGAGGTCGTCGGTATTGCGGTTGGGGTCCGGGTCGACCAGGGCGTACAAGACGTCCTCTCCCTCGACCAGCGACTCGGCGCTCGGCCGACTGAAGCCGGCCGAGCATGAGGCGGCAGTCACCGAGAGCACGAGCGCGCTCAGGAGAAGAAGGCGACGGTTCATCGCCTTGAACGCTAGACGTCAGATCAGGCGACGGCGGCAGGACGGCAATGCCGGCACGGCCGATACCCGGCCTGGCGGGCTTCGGTCTCGTTGCGGAACTCGACCGTGTGGCGCTCGGTGGTGCGGCGGGCGTCCCGACAGGTCGGGTTGCAGAAGATGTGGGTGGTGTCGCTCCCGGTGAGTTTGATGCCACGGTCGGCCAGGTCCTGAAGCGTGTCGACGTTCATGCCTTCGGCCTCGAGCACGGCTCGTTTCACCTCGGTGCCGTAGTAGTAGTTGCCGAGCTGGCCGTCGTTGCGGACCACACGGTGGCATGGCACGACGATCGGCACCGGGTTGCGGGCGAGGGCGGTTCCCACCGCCCGCACTGCCTTCGGATTGCCGATCTCCTTGGCGATCCATGAGTACGGACGCACCTCGCCGGGGAGGATCTCGGCCGTCTTGCGCAACACCGCCTGTTGAAACTCGGTCATGCCGTCCCAGTCGATGGGCAGTGTGCCAAGACGCCTGGTGGCCAGGGCCTTGTCCAAGGCACGGGCCAGCCGGGTGGGCAGCTGCTTGACCGGGAACACGGGCCGCCTGAACTGCACCTCGAATTGGTCTTCGAACTGCTGGGCGTCGCTCTCCAGCGAGACGGATGAGATGCCGCGCGGGTTGAAGGAAACGAACATGTCGCCCGTTGGGCCCGGGTGGCGGAGATATCCATCGGCCAGGCCGGTCTCCAGCAACACCTGCGGGGCGATGGTGGAGGGTGCTTCGGTCGCCAGGTCTTCGAGCTGCTTGTCAATCATGTCAATGCCTCCTGCAATCTGGTGATACCCCGGTGGACGTCGGCTTTGACCGTTCCCTCAGGTCGTCCCGTAGCTTCTGCGATCTCCCGATAGCTGAGCCCGACAACGTGTCGCAGCACCACGGCCGAACGTTGGGCGGCCGGCAGCTGATAGAGCAGCTGCCGCCAGCGGCGGTTCTCGTCGGATTCCATGGCCATGGCCTCCGGGCCCTTCCCACCGGAGAAGGCATCCCGGTCGAGTTCAACCGTCCGCGGCCGCCGGCTGCGGGTCCGGGCGGCGTTGCGGCACAGATTGAGGGCGATCGTCCAGATCCATCCGGGGAGGTTGAGGTCGTGGATCCGCTCACGTGAGTATTCGGAGAGTGCCCGGTAGGCCCGGATAAACGTCTCCTGGGTGATGTCTTCGGCATCGGCTGGAGATGGCACCATCCGCAGGACGCCTGAGTAGATGCCGTTCTGCATATCCCGCACCAGGTCGGGGAAGGCGGCGTCGAGGTCTCGGGCGATCCGGCTATTCACTCGCCCGACTGTATCCAGTGTCATACCAGAAAGAACACCAGCCGGTCCAAAACCGTTGCACGCGTATTCTTTCGATTTCTCCGCCGGACTATTTATTCTTTCGATTTCTCCGCCGAACTTTGAGGACCGTTGCGTCAGTGGCGGAGAAATGCGAGTGCTGCCGCCGGACGGCTAGGTAATCGACGACCGGCGCCGCCGGCGCCAGGCCCAGGGAAACCCCGTTGCGGTGAACCAGCGGCCCTTGTTGGGATCAGCTACTGCCTACTGCCTTTATTCTTTCGATTTCTCCGCCGGAGTTTGAGTGCCGTTGCGTCAGTGGCGGAGAATTGCGAGTGCTGCCGCGGGATGGCTAGGTAGTCGACGACCGGCGCCGCCGGCGCCAGGCCCAGGGAAACCCCGTTGCGGTGAACCAGCGGCCCTTGTTGGGATCAGCTACTGCCTACTGCCTTTATTCTT
>JAOTYB010000240.1 GCA_029862065.1 Acidimicrobiia bacterium
AACCCCCAAATCAAGAAGAGACCGACGACCAGAATCGCTGATCGCCCAAACACGAGTGGCGTGACCAGGCTGGCCGACCCCGACAACGCCATCGACAGGCCGGCCAGGCGGGTGCGCCCGTACCGATCCGCCCACCGCCCAAACGACCAGGCGCCGAGGCCGCCGACGGCGATGATGAAGAAGGTTGCCGTTGAAACGAATCCGTCCCCGCGCCCGGCCTCTTCGGCAGAGGCGGCGAGGAAGGCGGCCGTCCAGGTCCACATGGCGTACAGCTCCCACATGTGGCCTAGGTAGCCGTAGGTCGAGAGGCGAAAACCCCGGTTGCCGATGACCCGACCCAGTTGGCTGATGTTGAAACGCTGACGACCCGTCTCGTATGGCCCGTCCTCGAGGAAGACCCACATCAAGACGGCACTCACCAGGGCCAGCAGGGACGCTCCCCCGACTACTCCCTGCCATTCAAAGCCGATGCCGCGGATGAGGTGGGGTCCGGCGCTTCCTACCGTCAGCGCACCTACCAGTACGCCGAGCGCCAGGCCCCGACCTTCCCGGAACCAGCCTGACATCACCTTGAGCCCGGCGGGGTAAACGCCGGCCAAGGCCGCGCCGGTCAGGAAACGGAGAAGCCACGCCCAGCCGTAGTCGCCCGCCCCCAACCCCAGCAGGCCGAGGTTGACCGCCGCTCCCACAACGGCTGCAATCGAAAAGAGAGTCCGGCTGGCCACGATGTCGGCCAGATTGGTGATCGCCAAGCCGAGCGCCCCGGCCACGAACCCGAGTTGCACTGCCAGGGTCAGCCCCGCCGTTTGCCCCGAGGTGAGGCCCCACAGTTCCTCCAATTGCGGGGACACCGCTGAAGCCGAAAACCACAGGGTGAGTGCGAGTAGCTGGCTTCCGGCGATGAAAAAGAGGGCTCGGCGCTGCTCGGTTGTCACGCCACAGGCAACGTCGGATCAAACTCCATTGTTTCCGGATGGGGGTCGGGCGGTTCCGAATAGAGGGAAGCCAGCGACCAGCGATACCCCAACCAGCGGGTAATACCGAAGGCGAGCATCGACAGCGGAACTGCGAAGGCCTCGGTTACCGGAGCGGTGAACGCCACCGCAATCTGGACGCCGGTGGCCACCACATAGATCTTGAATATGTCGACCTCGCGCCCGCCGCCGATGAGTTGTGACTCCTCGGAAAACAGCATGCCCCAGAAGATGTTGGTGACGATGGTCACGGCGGTGAGGAACTCGACCGTGTAGGCCTCTTCCACCAGATAGGTCATCGGGTTGCCGGCCCAGTCAAACCCCATCCACGCCAGGAAGACGAGACCCGACCCGATCACGAAGATCCGCGCCAGGCGCATCAAACGGGCTCCCTCGGCCCGCAGGCGATCACGGCCCGCTACCAGCGACGCCGGATTCAACACGGCCGACACCCCGGTGACGAACACCAGCAAGGGACGCCCGGCCACCCGGGAGGCCTCTGCCGAGCCAAGGATGTCGTTGCCGGCGATGACGGCGACGATGGCCGCCGCCACGAAGTTGGCCCCCACCGGTAGAAGACCGAAACCGGTGAGCCAACGGCCCGAGATACCCAGATCCCGGATGTGAAAGGGGGTTCCCGGTGCCGGCTGAGCCGACCGGTGAGCCAGGACCAGGCCGACTCCGATCGAGATGGTGTTGGCCGCCACGAGCGCCCCGAACGGAATCCAGGCTTTGTCGAGATCGATGACGATGGCGACGGTGATGAACAGGACAGCCACCACCAGTTGGGTAACCGAAGTAGTGGCGGCCAGCCATGAGCGTCCGGCCTGATGCATGACCCGCCGAACATGGTCCTGGATCGGGGAGAGGAATCCGGTGATGACCGTCGTGATCGCTAGGGGGACCAGGAGTGAGGCCTTGGCCCCGGAGGCGGGTATGAGGGCGATGAGTACGACCAAACTGCCGGCCATCGCAACAGGGACACCGACTGGCAGGGTGAGTCGGAAGCCGCCGAGTTGCTGCTCCTTCGGCAGGCTCAGCAATCGCACCTCGCCCGGCAGGAAGGCGAGCTTGAAGGGGACGATGGCGGCCACCAGGAAGATGGCAAAGAACAAGCCGTACACCCCGAGCTCGCCGGACTCGCGGTCGAAGTAATTGGCCGCGTACACGCCGGTTCCAAAGGTGGCGAGAGCTGCCGAACCGGCATCCAACAACCCGGCGGGTATTGATTTCCTAAGGCCCATGGGGAAGAGTTATCGGTAGGGAGCGCAGGCCAGAGTAGCGAAAACGCCTCATGTGGCGCCGGTCACCAGGACCAGTTCATTCCAACAAGCGGGTGGGGGCGAACTCG
>JAOTYB010000242.1 GCA_029862065.1 Acidimicrobiia bacterium
ATGGCCGCTCGGTTGACACCGCTCGGCGGGCCGAAGCCGAAGGGCTGACGGCGGTCGGATCGCTTGCGCACGCCGTTGAGCAGGCTGATGTTGTCCTCTCGATCTGCCCGCCGGCCGCTGCGGTGGAGGTGGCGACCCAGGTGGCCGGCTCCGGTTTCGCAGGTGTGTATGTCGACGCCAACGCCATCTCACCGGACACCATGGGGCAAGTGGCCGAGCAGTTTGATTCGGCTCAAGTCATCGACGGCGGGATCATCGGTCCACCGCCCGGGTCGGCTGGCACCACGCGGCTCTACTTCAGCGGGGCGACTCCGGACCTCTCGGGCCGCGTTTCCGGCCTGTGGCAAGGCTCAACACTCGACGTTCGTGTTCTGGATGGCCCAATCGGGACCGCCTCGGCCCTGAAGATGACGTACGCCGCATGGACAAAGGGATCGGCCGCCCTCCTGGCCACGGTGACCGCCGCCGCTCACTCCCTCGGGGTCATGGACGACCTGGTCGACGAGTGGGCGCTCTCCCAACCGGGGCTGCGCGAACAGGCCGAGCGGACGGCCGCCGGGGTCGGGCCGAAGGCGTGGCGCTTCGAGGGCGAAATGATCGAAATCGCCAACACATTCGAGCAGGCCGGGGTGCCTGACGGCTTCTGGTTGGCGGCGGCCGAGACCTATCGACGACTGGTTTCACTCAAGAACCACTCCGGCCCGACGATCACCGAACTCGCGGCCCTTCTCGTCGACGAACCGGGCTAGTCGTGGACGCTCGCTCGACCGGGTTTCGCGGTGCCGCCCTGTGAATTTCGAGTGGAAAACCAGTGGACGAAAAGAGGAATTCTGGGGGTATCGAAGAAATCCAGTGGACAACCCTGGGGATTTCAGAAAACCTCTTGACCTTGGTTTGGCGAGGTGCAACGATACTCATCACTCAGCAACGCATGGTGCACCGAGAGGACACGGACACCGACCGACGGGCAACCGGAGGAAGGAAGAAGCGGACTCACCAAATCGGGAATCCGGAGTTGCTGGGGAGAAGCAGTTCCGCTCGGTTTGCGGAACACCGGGAGGACTCGAGGCAACTTGGGTCCGAGCGGTGAGACACCGGGAAGGCTCGAGGCAACTTGGGTCCAAGCGGTGAAAGCATCGGGAGGGTTCGAGGCAACTCGAGTCCCGAGCGATGGGATCGCAAACCCCGTCGGCCCCGCAAAATCTCGAAAGGCGCAGTTCTTCGGAACAGCGGGTCTCGTGATAGCTGGGCAGTCGGTTGGAAGCCAAGCCGGTCTTCGGGCCGGGGAGGTGGACAAAACGGAAACTGCCCGCCGGGCCTTTGGCTCGACGGGCAGTGGAACTATCGAAACGCACAGTACACCTGAGAAGATCGATAGTGGTGGACTGCTTCGAACTTTACGACGCTCCCGGAGGTTGGCGAAAGCTGACCGCCGGGGGCGTCGCACCTTTTTTCCTAGACCGCTACTCGTTCGTCGGTGAAGGACCCACGCTCGTCACGTGCGCGTTGAGCGATGATCGGACTGGTCAGCCCGAGGGCTCGGGCTCGAACAGGTGCGCGTTGTGGAGGAAGCCGTGGACGCTGAAGGGCCGCTCGGCTTCGTCGTGGTGTGGCGGGAACACCAGGTGGGCCGCCACCGCGCCGACCATGCACATCGCGCCCGCGATGACGAAGGCCAGCGAAAAGATGTCGAGATCGCCGAACCAGCCCCCGAGGATCGGGAAGATGATCCCGCCGGCGCCATAGGCGAGGAAGACCCACGGATAGTTGCGGGCAACAGCACCGTTGCCGAACTCGTCGGCGGTGAGTGTGGGGAACAGCGCGAAGTTGCCACCGAAGTTGAATCCGATCAGCGCGGCGGCCAGGTACAACGAGTACTCGTTCCTGGCCATCCACACGAATGCGATCAGGAAAACTCCTTGCGTCGCGGCCATCGCCACCACTGACCGCTTGCGCCCGAGCACGTCGCTGATGGTGCCCCAGGCCAGGCGGCCGACCCCGTTGGCGATGCTGAAGAACACGGCCATGGCGGTGCCGGCGATCGCATCGGCTCGGTCCTCGAGCATGCCGCCGTCGGTCAGTGCCTCGACGGGGTAGAGCTTCATCAGGCCGATCGCCATGAGCCCGGCCCCTGCGCTCACCATGAACGTCAGTGAGATGAGGTGGAACTGGGGTGTGCGCAGCATCTCTTTGGGGGTGAAGTCCTCTGCCCCCTCGCCGATCTTCTCCGGGGGAGTGAATCCGGGCGGTGCCCAGCCGGGCGGTGGCATGACCATGACCAGGCTTCCAAGCCCAACAAGTCCGGCGAAGCAGACGCCGTAT
>JAOTYB010000241.1 GCA_029862065.1 Acidimicrobiia bacterium
GCACGCCGGGGAAGATGACGATCGGCATGGCAACTTCGACGGTGGCCGTTACCGTCGCTCCCCGGTCGAGATCCCCGGCCAAGCTGAGCGTGAGGTTGAAGGGATGGCTGGCGTTCACCTGGTCGATGATTGACTGGGCAGCCGCGCTCCCGGCGGCGACATCGGGAGCCACAACAAAGGCGCGAGCGGCCTCGGCTGCGGCCCGGCCCGCCACGTTGCGTCGCTCAACCACCGGGGCGATGGTCATGACGAACACGAAGACCGGGAACACCAACAAGCCGATGGCTGCCGCGAACTCGACCGGAACAGCTCCGGATTCCTTGCGAAACCTCACGGCAGCGCCTCCTTGACGGCGAACGAGGTCTGACTGCCAGTCCAGGCAGGGATCAGTGGGAGCCACGGCTCGAAGGTGTATGTCACTGTGGCGGCTACTTCGGTGGGACCGACCGTGCAGCTGGCTGAAACACCGTCGCCCATCGCGCCACCGAGGAGCCCGTCGAGGACCTCGTCGGCTCGTGCTATGCATTCCGCGCTTGTCGCTGTGAGTCGCGAGCCGGCTTGGGCGCCCTCCTCCGCTGCCGACCGCACGACACCCCGGGCGTATTGCACGATGATGACGTTGGCGATTAGAACGAGCAGCAGCAGCGAGAAGGCCACTGCCACCACGAATTGGGCGGTCAGGAATCCTTCGTCATTGCCGAAGAGCGCGGGCCGGCGCGTTTGCATAGTCTTCCCCCAGATCAAGGAAACCTGGGGACTGCCTAGTTACCGGTGACCTGGTCCTCGATCCAGCCGACGATATTCACCCCGGCAATCTGGAGAGCTCCCCAGATGACAACCAGCGCTCCGATGGCGAGTGCGGCATTGCCGAGCAGCTCTGCGGTACTCAAGCCGTCCTCTTCCATCAAGAAACGCTGCTTAGTGGACTCAGCAAAGCCGATAACAGCTACATATACACGCATTTTTCCCTCCGCCCGTGTGTGTTGGGGACATAGTAATACCTCCCAGAAACCGAGTTATCGGGTGATCCCGAAGACGATTTCGGTCACGGGAGCGATGATGAACAACAGCATGACCGGCGCCATGAGCCCGATGATGGGGATGAGCATGGCGGCTCGGCGTTTGGTCGCTTGCCGACGCAGGGTGTCGCGGCGGGCCTCCCGCACATCGGAGCTCAATGCCAGCAATGCCCGTCCGAGATCGGTTCCCCGGTCCTCCGCCGTGCCGAGCAGCCGATAGGTTCGGGCCGCGTATGGCTCGGGAGTGATCTCGGCCATGCGCTGGAAGCTATCCGACACGGTGAGACCACCGCGATGGAGCCGCATCGCATCGCGCAAATCACCTGCCACCACCCCATGAGCACGATCGGCGACCATCTGGACTGCTTGGATCACGCCGCCCCCGGCACGGGTGCGCATGGCCAGTAGCTGGTTGACCGTATACAGCTCGATCCGGGCTCGTTCGCTCCGGTCTTCGATGGCCTTGTCCACCCGGGCTCGCCAGCGAGTGGCACCTACTAGGAAGCCAAGGAACGCCAGTCCCAGAGCTGCGCCGGTTGTTTGGAGGCCAATCAGTCCGACCGCCGCCCCCAAACCGGTGCCGGTGGCCGTGGCCGCCAACTGCCGGATCCGGTAATCCTGGATCCGTTCGGTTTCGGGAATGTCCTGAAGGAGATCCGCCTGGCGCAGCCGAAGCAGGAGGGACTCCTCGCCTCCACTCTCGATGACGCGGTTGAGCGTCCGTGCCAGTCCCTGCACCGGCGGCCCGAATAGCCTTTGGAGCGTGGTGCCCGTGAGGGTTGCCTGGGCCGGCTCGACACTCTCGATCGGCCGGCCGAGGCTGGATCGGCCCAGCACTGAGTACCGGGTAAGTCGGGAGGCCAGCGTGCGGCGAGGGGGTATCACGAGCCGAGAGACGAGGGCCACAGCCAATCCGGTGAACAGAGCAGGGAGGAGGGCGGTCATACGGCGCTCTCGGAGGACGCGCCGAACACTCGCGGCTCAGCCGGGTCTTTCGATAGACGGCCAACGATGAGCAGGCCGACCAGGCTGAGAACTGCGCCAACACAGACCGTTACCACGCCGGCCGCGCCCTGGTAGAACTCGCGGAACGGTCCGCCCCGAATGGTGATCATGAGGAGCACCAGCCACGGGAGGGCGAACACTGCCCGGGCGTTTATCTTCTGTTCGAGCTCGGCGGTCCGGATTTCTTCGATCGTTCGAAGATCCTCGGTAACTGCATCGGCCAGATCGGCCAGTATGCCGGTGACACTTGAGCCGCCCCGCTGGTGGGCCAGCGCCAGCACTTCGATGACACGGTCAG
>JAOTYB010000081.1 GCA_029862065.1 Acidimicrobiia bacterium
AGGTGACGTTCTGTTGGCTGGAGTTGGGTTGGAATCGGGTTGCAGTTCGCGCTTCGTCAACCCGCCGGAGCCATCCGATGCAGCGTGAACTGGCCGGGAAGGCCCTTGAGCTGGACATCGCCAACCGAGTCGAACGAAAAGCCTGACCCGAGCGTCGCCTGACAGGCTGCATCGGAAACGAGAGTCTCTCCTGCATTGGCGTGGCCCATGATCCTCGCGGCGACGTTGACTGAGATACCGGAAACGTCGTCGCCTCGAACATCGACATCACCCACATGGATACCTGCACGGATATCCATGTCCTTGTCGATTAACGCTTCGCGAATCGATTGGGCCGCTTCAATCGCGGCCGTCACGGATGGGAGTAGCGCCAGCACGCCATCGCCGGTGAACTTGACCACCCGGCCACCCCTGTTGAGGACGGATCGGGCCACGGCCCTATCGTGGAGGTCGAGGAGACTCTGCCATTGCTCGTCGCCGGATTCGACTGCTCGCTCGGTAGAGGCAACGAGATCGGTGAACAGGACTGCAGTGACGAGCCGCTGCGGAGCCAGCATCGTTGGCGCGCCGGTAACGAACTGGGCGATCTCGGCCACCAGCGCGTCAACATCACCGGCTATTGGATAGAGATCTGATCCGGGGACCTCAACGAACCCGGCGCCGGGAATCTCGGCGGCGACTTCATGGACAACAGGCTCGAGAGCGACCGCGTCACGGTTGTGGAGCACGAGGGTGCGCACGTCAATGCCTTCAGGCGTAAGCGGGTCTGAGTAAGCGAGCACGTGGTCCCACATCCGGGCGGCCATTGCCGGACTGGCGCCACTCCGCCCGGCTCGTGATAACCAGTCCCGGAAGTCAGCATCATCGTTTCGGCTCGGGAACACAATCTCCTCGACTGAGCGGCCCGACACCCCCTCGTCGCCATGCGAGCCGATCAAATCGGCAAGGCCCTTTGTGAATCGGGCGGGATTGATCAGCACCAACGAACCGAAAAGCTCAGGCTGCATCGAGGCCGCCAAGCGGGCGACACCCAGCGGCTCCCACGAGACAACGGCCGGACGCAGCAGTTCAGCTGCCTGTATCACGGCACACAGGTCCTCAGCCCACTGTTCCTGGGCGCTCGTCGACCAATCGGTCATGGGGTCGGAGAGCCCGACACCTCGCTTGTCGAATACCACCAACCGGCCGAAGGCTTCAAGTCCAGCCATGAACCGCGACGCCACGCGATCCTCGGCCAACATCTCGAAGGAGAAGAAGGTGCCTGCCACCATCACGACGTCCACTCCGGAACCGTCGCCCATGGTTTGATAGGCGATGTGGTGGCCGCCGGCATCGGCGTATTTGACGTCTTTCAAATGGACCAGCCTCTCGCCGTCCCGCGACGCATCGCGGACTCGCGAAGCTAGCGGGATGCCCGGTTCGGCGCAGTGCCGAACGACCTCAGCAGCCGGCGGTTGAGCACAGGTCGAGGGCCGTGTACTCCCGACCGTCCTGGGGCATCAACTTGAGGTGCAGGTTGGAGCCACTCCGGTAGTAGGCCTGCCCATCCGAGTTGAGGAGTGCGCTCAGGCTGGTGACCGGTTCCAAGCGGTTGCGCTCGTCGATCCACCAGTCCCTATAGATGTTGGGCGTACCCGAGAATCCCTGGACCGTGACGTGCAACCACTCGCCGGCGGCGATCTCGTCGGTGCGGATCTGATAGTGAGGGGTCCAGTTGCCGGAAGCGTCAATCGTGTAGCTCCGGCCGTTGAGGACGCTGGTGCGGAAGTGGTCGTTTGGACCGTCGTCGGGCCGCCCAATCAGGGTGTGGGCATACCCATCATCGCGAGTCACTACGACCGGCCCGACGGTGGTGCTGGTGTCCGAGCGATCACTGAGGATGAGGGCCGTGTACTGGCGATCGCATACATGGGCGTTCCAGTCGATGCGGTAGCTGCACGACCCGTCGTACAGGATCGGATTGTTCACCGTGACCGCCACTCCGGCCGTGCCTGTTACCGAGCCGTCCAGGTCGCGGAAGACGGCGCTGCGGTACCCGTCCTCACCGTCCTCCTCATCGGTCGGCACCGCACGGGTCTCCAGGTAGACCCGCTTGGTGCCGGCATCAAACGTGAGACCGGAGGCGTAGTTGTCGGAGCTCAGGCTGAAGTCTGTGTAGTTGAGGACGCTCAACGCCCCGGCCGCCCGCTGCGGTCGGCTGGTGAAGGCGACGAAGGCCGAGTCGCGCACTCCGATCGTGCCGTCGTAGAAGTCAAAGCCACGGATGGTCTCCTGGGCCGCCCACGGCTGCGGCAAACTGCGGCCCCCCGGCCCGGTGTCTTCCCAACTCCGCGGATGACCGGTATTGGCCGTCTCGCCCACCAGCAGTGAGTCGACCAGCTCGCTCCGGTCGGAGGCGAAGGTCAACCCAATGGCGTTGTCGGCGAAGACTGAATCGCTCACGACATGGTCCTCGCCTCGGAGCCAGGCTCCCCGATCACGGTTCTTGTAGGCCGTGAAGTTGGTGAAATGAGCGGTGACCGGCGCCGAGTCGGGATCGTCCGGCACCGCTCGCGGCTCATATCGAGCGGTGTCGGTGAATCCCGAGGGGAGTGGCCCGCGGTCGACATGCAGGCCGTCCTGGTCGTTGGAGTGGGCGGTGTTGTTGTCGAACTCCTTCAACGGTGTGTGGCGTGGCCAGATCGAATTGGTGGCCGACGGGCCGGTTGGGTGCTCGGGAAGGGCGAACCAGAAGCCGATGCCGCGCGAGCCGGCAGCAACGTTGTTGATGAAGGTGTTGTTGGGGTTGGTGATCCAGAAGGTCCCGGGGCCGGGATAATCGACATCCGAAGGCAGCAAGGCATCGCTCTCGTCAGGGCGGTGAGTGACGAGACCCAGGTTGTGGTCGAAGACGTTGCCCTGTTCGGCACCATCCTCGAGGAAGAAGCAATGCCCAAAGGTCTTATAGGCCACCACGTCCTCGACGTACACGTTGTCGGTGCCGTGCACGGTGACGCAGCGGCTGAAGCTGTGATGGATGGATGCTCCCCGTAGGTAGCTGCCGGCCCGGTTGCCGGCCTCGTGCCAGTGGAACGGATAGCGGGCAAGCTCGCCGGCCTGGCCCATGTGGAAGAACTCGACGTGGCTGATGCGGGCGGTGCTGTTGGGCATCGCCATCATGTGGCCGCCGAAGCGATCGGCGACGCCGTCGGTGGCTCCCTGGATGAGGATTGAGCGGCTCAGGTGGCCGACTTCGGCCCGCTCGTCGACGAGGTGCCCGCCCGGCCACATCAACTGGCCCCAGTGCGGGTGCTCGAGAGGCTCGGCGAACGAGACGGTCGGACCGTTGACGGCGGTGATGGTCCGCTCCTCGGCCTGTTCGTAGTCGAAATCGGTCGAGGCGATCACGATCCGCTCGCCCGGCTTCCAGGAGACGGGCTGCTGCAGCGTGACCGAGGTCGCACCGATGGGGGCGGTGGCGGCCAGCGAGGTCCAGGACACCTCGTCGCTGCCGTGCAGGTCGACGGCGCCGCCGCTCATCACTCCGAGCGCACGGGCTCCCATTCCCATGGGATTGGAGCCGGCAGCCCCGGTCAGGGTGATGGTGGCGGTCTGGGTGAACGGCTCCCCGGCAGTCCCGATCTGGAGGTATCCGGCCACCATGAGCCACTCGGTGGTGAGGTTCAGGTTCTTGCGGTCGAAGGCGAGGGTGCCGTTGATTCGGAGACCGCCCAAGGCCGGGGGAGACACATCGAGCAACACCGACGTCCCGGCCGGGATCGTTACCACCTCACCGGCCACCGGCACCTGCCCTCCCCAGGTGGCCGGATCGGACCAGCGGGGGGCATTGTGATAGGCGCCGGGTGGGTTGGCGCCCAGCCCGAGCCGGCCGGACAGGGGGATAAAAGCGGTCTCACCCATTCGCAGCTGGCGATCGGCTACCGTCGTCGAGTTGGTATTCGACAGGTAGAAGCGGGACTCGGCCGGGCGGAAGATCCCAACCGTCTCGTCTCCATCACGGTCCCAGTCCCCAGTCAGTATCCGATCGGACGGATCGCCGTAGAAGAACTCGAGGTCGGCGACACCGGTGCCGTTGGTCTGGCGGAGGTAGGCGAAACCGGTGGTGTCCCGATAGAGACCGACGGTGGTGGTGCCGTCGCCATCAAAATCGCCGGCGAACGGGCGGTCACCGGCAATGCCGAAGAAGTAGTCGTAGTCGGCCACACCGGTGCCGAGCTGGTTGCGGACGTACACCCTGCCGTCGCGGTAGATGGCAAGCGTGTCGCACCCGTCACCGTCCCAGTCTCCGGCCAGCGGGATGTCGCCGGGAATCCCGTAGAAGAAGTCGGTGTCGGCGACCCCCTGGGTGTTCGAGTTGCGCAGGTAGACGAAGCCGTTTGATGGTCGATACATCCCGACGGTGTCATCGCCGTCGCAATCCCAATCGCCCAGCAGGGGCACGTCACCGGGGACGCCGTAGTAGAAGCTGTGGGTGGCGCCGACGGCGTCGCGCATGTGCCATCGACCAGTGTCGGGATCGAATTGGGCGAGCTCGGGCCCGGCAGTGGTCGCCGACGCCGCCGTCGCACTCATCATGGCTGCCAGCAGAAGCAGTCCGACCACAGATCCTCGCCTCAAGAACACTCCACTCCTCAGCAGCCATCTCGGCCGATCCTCCAGATTCCTTTAGGCCCGGCCGACCACCGGGAGAGCATACCGGCACCGCGGAAGGTGAGATTTTCGAGCTAGAAGGTGGTGCGACAGGCCTCGGCCCAGTCCCGCTCGAATCGTGACGATTCAGTCATAATCTGTAATTCGGCAGTGAACAGCTCGATCTCGTAGTCGGAGAGCTCAACATCGCGGCTCTTGGCCTTGGCCAGGAGGCCGCGTTCGACCACCGTGAAGCTCTCGATCCCGAGGTCGAGGCCGGCTTCGATGACGAGGAAGAAGTTCTGACCGAACCCGAGCCCGGTGCCACACCAATCGACCTCTGCCTTGCTCAACGGCTCGTAGAAATTCTCGGGGCAGGTGGTGCGGACCGCTTGGGTGAGGAGTGCCGGTTCGACGGATAGGGCGGCGGCTTCGTCGTCGAAGGAGGCCGGCTCAGGTATCCCCACCCACACTCGCTCAGCGCAGATCTCATCGGCGGCCGCGTTGGTGGCAACGGCGTTGCTGGTGGCGGGGGGATTCGGCTGTGCCGGAATGTCTCCGGACAGCGAGGCGGTTTCGACGGTGACACTGCTGCAGGCGCCGAGCACCAACACCAGCGCCGCCAATAGGCGAGTCATGGTCGTCCAATCGCTAGTACCTACTAATCGACACAGGAGGCCGGCTTCTGAAGCTTGAGTGCTGTTGAACCCCGCCACGCAATAGGCTTTCGCTCCGTTTCTGAAGGATCACAGCTCATGGCCTATCCGATCGTCCGCGTGGAGGGCATCAACAAAACGTTCGGTGGAACCGTCAAGGCGCTCGACGATGTCACTCTCGAGTTCCCGGCCGGCATCATCTATGGGCTCCTCGGCCCAAACGGGGCGGGGAAAACCACCCTCATACGGGTGTTGACCACCTTGCTGCGGCCGGAATCCGGTCGGGCAGAGGTGGCCGGCGTCGACGTGCTGGCCGACCCGAAGACCGCCCGCACCAAGATCGGCCTGGCCGGCCAATTCGCCGCCGTTGATGACTATCAAACCGGCCGGGAGAATGTCGAGATGGTTGGGCGGCTGTATGGCCTGTCGGCCGCCCAGTCGAAAAGCCGAGCGGGCGAACTGCTCGAACGGATCAACCTGGCCGACGCCGCCGATCGGCAGGTCAAGACCTACTCGGGCGGGATGCAACGCCGTCTCGACCTGGCAGCCTCGCTTGTCGGGGAACCCGAAGTGCTCTTCCTCGACGAGCCGACCACCGGCATCGACCCTCGCAGCCGGCTCGATGTATGGGAGCTCATCACCGACCTCGTCAAAGGCGGAACCACGGTGTTGCTGACGACCCAGTATCTCGACGAAGCCGATCAATTGGCCGATCGCATCGCCGTTATCGATGAGGGTCGACTGATCTCCGAGGGCACCTCCGACGACCTCAAGGACACGCTGGGCGGGTCGGTGATCGAACTGAGTGTGGCCCCCGACCGGGAGACCGAAACCCTCGAGGCCCTCCGCCGCATCTGCGAGACCGAGCCGACCATCAACACCCTCACCCGGGAAATCACCGTCCCCGCAGTCGAGGGCGCCAAGACCCTCACCGAGGTGGTGCGAGCCCTCGACTCTGCCTCAATCGTTCCAAACGACCTGGCCCTCCACAAGCCAAGCCTCGACGACGTCTTCCTGACCCTCACCGGTCATACCGCCGAAGTCGAGACCGAAGAGCCCCCACCGAGCGCGGGCCGCAAGCGCCGCCTAAGGAGCAAGTGATGACAGGCGCCACCGTACCGACCAAGCCCGGGAGAGTCGCCGCGTCGGCTCCCCAAACCACCCGCGCCATCACCGTTATCACCAAGCGGAACTTGCTCCGGAACATCCGCTTGCCACAGTTGCTGATACTGGCGACCGTTCAGCCGATCATGTTCCTGCTGCTCTTCAACTACGTGTTCGGGGGAGCGATCGGCGGAACCCTCCCGGATGCCGCCGGAGGCGAGTACATCAACTGGCTCATCCCCGGCCTGCTCGTGCAGGTCGCCGCCTTCGGAGCCGGCCAGACCGCCCTCGGCCTGACCGAAGACCTCTCGAAGGGTGTCATCGAGCGGTTCCGCTCGCTCCCGATGGCCCGCTCGGCTGTGCTGGCGGGCAGGACGCTGTCTGACCTCATCCGCAACGGGCTGGTGATCTCGCTGATGCTGCTGGTCGGTGTGCTCATCGGCTTCCGCTATCAGACCAGCTTCGCCGGCCTGGTGGCGGGAATGGCCCTGGCCATGGTCTTCTCGTTCGCTTTCTCGTGGATCATGGCCACCATCGGGTTGCTGGTGAAGAACCCCGAAGCGGTTCAGCCTGCGGTGTTCCTATCCGTGTTCCCGCTGGTGTTCGCCAGCTCGGTGTTTGTGCCAACCCAAACGATGCCCGGCTGGCTGCGGGCCTTTGCCGACAACCAGCCCGTCACCGTTACCGTCGATGCGCTGCGCGGGTTGATTCTCGGAGAAGGAGCCTTGCTCCCCGGAAACAGTGTGGTTGGACAGATCTTGCTGTCGCTCTTCTACTCGGGCCTCATCCTGGCCATCTTCGTCCCGCTGGCCGTGCGGGTGTACCGCCGGACTGTGAGCTAGCCGACTACGGCGGCGGCCGGGACCAGGGACACGATGGTGTCGTCTTCGCCCGCCCCGGCGATCGGGTCGGTTTCGCCGCTCAGAACGACTGAGAACCGGCCTCCCTTGCGGACGATGAAGAGCGGCGCCGCCGCCTCGCTGGTGTTGCGGTAGTCGTCGAGGGTGAACTCGTCGCTGAGCTTGGTGCGGCGGATCTGGCCACCGGCATCCAGCTCCTGCTTGATGCGTTCGTAGTGCCAGTCATTCCCGAACAGGAAGCGGCCTCCCAGGTCGGCGGCCGGGTTCGACTCAATGCCGGCCGGCAAGCTCTCGGGGGAAAGCTGGAACACGTTGGCACCACCAAATTGCTCGCCGTAGCGGGCACTGGCCAGTGTGTTCACATCGTCGTTGGGGGTCAGGGCCAGTAGGCGTCCGATCCCGGACAGATCCAGGTCGAGGCTGACGTCTCGATCGAGCAGGTTCCCATAGAACGAGCGCAGCTCCTCCATCCGGGCCAGGTAGTGGTCTCGGCGGTTGGTGGTCGCCACCACCACCGTCACTCCACTGGCCGCCAGGGCAGCTCCGACGGCGCGCTCCACCTCACCGGCCCCGAGGATGAGGGCGCCTTCCTGGTGGCGCTCGGCGAGCCCCAGGCTCCGGGCCAACGGTGCCATGCCCAGCCCATAGATAGTGACGGTCCCGACAATGACGGCAAACACCAGAGGAGTGATGTCCTCTGCGCCCGCCACGCCTTCGGCTTCGAGCTCGAGCGCAAAGACGGATGCAATCGAAGCGGCCACGATTCCACGGGGAGCGACCGAGGCTAAGAGCACCCGCTCCCGGAGGTTCAAGCGGGACCGCCAGGTGGCGACCACGACGGCCACGGGTCGCGCCACCAGCACGAGGGCCAGCACGATGGCGACTGCCGCACCGAGATCAAGTTCCAGCTGGTCGGTATCCAGGCGGGCGCTGAGCACGATGAACAGCACGCCGATGAGGAGCACCCGGATGATTTCCGAGAATCTGACGATCTGCTCGGTCCGGATAGGACGATGGTTGGCGAGGATGAGGCCGAGAATGGTGGTGGCGAGCAGCCCGGATTCGGCCGCGAACTCGTCGGCGATGATGAACGCCAACAAGGCCAGGCTGATCCCGAAGAGTGACAGAAGATGCTCGGGCACCCAGTGCTTGCGGAGCGCAATAATGCCCAACACCGCGACCGCCAGCCCGGCCCCGCCACCCGCTGCGGCAAACTTGACAACCTCCCACACCACCCGCCCGGCGTCGGGATCAAGCGCTCGCTCAACCAGAACGACCTCGAAGACCAAAACCGCCAGAAAGGCACCAACCGGGTCGATGAAGATGCTCTCCCACTTGAGAACGGACGACACCGAGCGGCTCGGCCGAACCTGAATCAAGAGCGGGCCAACCAC
>JAOTYB010000244.1 GCA_029862065.1 Acidimicrobiia bacterium
GATACTTCAAATGGGACCCGCAGGGCCATCGAGTCCGGGGCGGGCGGAAGTCCAAGGAATGACCGGTAGTTGACGTAACTACCCCGGCACTGCCAGGGTCTAAGCACGAAACAGGAGTTGTGAGTGCCCCAAGAAGAACATTATGAGCTGCTGGCCGCAGTCGACAGCGACGTGAGCAAGCTCATGGCGGAGCACAAGTCTCGTCGCGAGCATTGGTATGCCCACGAGATCGTGCCGTGGGAACGCGGCCGCAACTACCGGGCTGAACCGTGGGAAGAATCCCAATGCACGATCTCACCCGAGGCGCGTACATCGCTCGTTCTCAACCTCCTGACCGAAGACAACCTGCCGTACTACCACTCCGAGATCGAATCCCACGTGGGCGATAGCGAGGCCCTGAAAGAGTGGAATCACCTGTGGACTGCCGAGGAAGGCCAGCATGCCATCGCCCTCCGCAGCTATCTGCTGACATCCCGCAATGCAGATCCAGTCGAGCTGGAGAATGATCGGCTGGCCACCATGACCAACGGCTACCACTCCGGTGCCCTGAGCCCGGTCAATGTGTTCGTGTACACGAGCGCCCAGGAGCTGGCAACTCGGGTGAGCCACCGCAACGCCGGCAAGATCACCGACGACCCGGTCGCTTATGAGCTGATGACCCGGATCGCCGCCGACGAGAACCACCACTTCATGTTCTACCGAGGCGTGGTCAAGGCCATGCTGGCCGAAGCTCCCGAGATCACCCTGCAGGCAATCCTGCAAGAGCTCGAACGATTCCAAATGCCCGGGATTGCCATGCCCAACTTCATGCGCCGGGCGGTTGAAATGGCCAAGGCCGGTGTGTACAACCTCCGCATCCACCACGATCGGGTGGTAGTGCCTGTGCTTCGCGACTGGGGGATCGAACGACTCGACGGCCTGTCGGTAAAGGCCCAGGAGATACAGGAAAAGCTGATTGAGTTCCCGGCCCAGCTGTCTCGCAAAGCCGAGGCATTCGAGCGTCGATACGGGACCGCCACAGCCTAGAAGACTGGCCGGTTTCTCCCCCGGGAGGGGAGGGCAACCCCGGGTTGCTACGGCGAAGCCGGGGAGGGGGCGTACTCGTGCGTTGATCGAAAGCCCCCTCCGCCCCTAGCGGGGCACCTCCCCCTCCGGGGGAGGAGACCGCCGTACAATCCACCGCCCATGGAAACCGTCCTCATATCCCTTGCCATATTTGTGGCGCGCCTGGCCGATCAATCGATCGGCACCATGCGGATCATCTTCCTCATGCGGGGCCGCCGGGCCATCTCGGGGATTCTCGGGTTCTTTGAATCGGCGATCTGGTTGCTGGCCGTCAGCCAGGTGGTCACCAACATCGACCAGCCGGTCAAGGTGATTGCCTTTGCCGCCGGCTTCGGTGCCGGCACCGCCCTCGGCGGCACCGTCGAGCGGTGGCTGGCGATCGGTAAGGGTGTCATGCGAATCCTCGCTCCCTTCGACTCACCCCAGGCATCGGTTCCCCTCCGCCAGGCCGGCTTCGCCGTCACCGAGGTCAACGCTGAGGGGCGCAATGGGCCGGTCCGGCTGGCGTTCTCCGTGGTGCCCCGCAAGCGCAAACAAGAGGCGCTCGACATCATCCAGGCCACCAACCCCGAGGCCTTCGTGACGTTCGAAGAAGTCGAGACACCGGCCCTGACGGCCCGACGTGCCTTCTGGATGCGCAAGTGACGGTCGGGAACTAGCTTCCGGCTAACCGAAGGAGCAGCTGTGGACACATTCGAGGCGTTGTACACCACCCGGGCCATGCGTCGGGTGAAGCCGGATCCGATCCCCGAGGATGTCGTGAAGCGCATGCTGGACGCGGCCATTCGGGCCCCGTCGCCCGGCAACGTCCAGCAATGGCGGTTCGTTTCGGTCTCTGACCCAGCCGTGATCGGCGAGCTGGCTGTGCTGTACGAGCGCTCGTGGGACCAGCTCAATGCCACGCTGTACGCCGGTAAGCGGGAACAGGCCGAGGCGCGTGGCGACGATGTCACTCAGCGGGTCATGTCGTCGGCCGATTGGCTGGCCGCCAACTTCGCCCAGGTCCCAATGGTCGTGCTGGCGTTTGTGCGCAATGACCCGGATGGCTCGGGCATCTACCCGGCGGTGTGGAATCTCATGCTGGCCGCCCGGGCCCAGGGAGTCGGGGCGACGCTCACGACGGTGCTCCATCATTTCGCCGTCGATGAGGTAAATACTCTGCTCGGCGTTCCCGCCGACAAGGGCTGGCGCAACGCAGCCACCATCACCCTTGGCTACCCGCTCGGAAAGTGGGGCGTCGC
>JAOTYB010000243.1 GCA_029862065.1 Acidimicrobiia bacterium
GACTACGTTGGCCGGCCGAGTCCCTTGTTCGAGGCCGCCCGCCTGTCAGACGAGCTCGGTGTGCGGGTGCTGCTGAAGCGGGAGGACCTCAACCACACCGGCGCTCACAAGATCAATAACACCATCGGTCAGGCCCTGCTGGCCAAGCGCATGGGCAAGCCCCGCATCATCGCCGAGACCGGGGCCGGCCAGCATGGGGTGGCCACCGCCACTGCCGCCGCCCTCTTCCATCTCGAATGCCAGGTGTATATGGGGGCCAAGGATGTCGAGCGCCAGGCCCTCAACGTCACCCGCATGAACCTGCTCGGCACTGAGGTGATCCCGGTGACCAGCGGCGCCGGAACGCTCAAGGACGCCACCAACGAGGCGCTGCGCGACTGGGTGGCCACCGTCGCCAACACCCATTACATCATCGGTTCGGTGGTCGGGCCCCACCCCTTCCCACACATGGTGCGCGAGTTCCAGAAGGTGATCGGCGAGGAGCTGGCCGAACAACTCGGCTCTACCAAGCCCGACATGATCGTGGCCTGCGTGGGGGGTGGCTCTAACGCCATGGGCATCTTTTATCCATTCGTAGGATCAGACATCGAGCTGGTCGGCGTCGAAGCCGGCGGCGAAGGGACCGAGACCGGCAAGCACGGTGCCTCGCTCGGCCACGGGAGTCCCGGCGTGCTGCACGGGTCGCGCACGATGCTGCTCCAGGACGACGAAGGCCAGGTACACGAGGCCCATTCCATCTCGGCCGGGCTCGACTACCCCGGGGTCGGCCCCGAGCACGCCTACTACCAGGATGCCGGCCTTGCCCGCTATGAGTCGGTGACCGATCTCCAGGCGGTGGAGGCCTTTCATTTGCTGTGCCGGACTGAGGGAATCATCCCGGCTCTGGAAACCGCCCATGCCATCGCCTGGCTTCACCAAGAGAAGGCCGTCCTGGCCGGCAAGACCGTGGTGGTGAACCTCTCGGGCCGCGGCGATAAGGACGTTCAACAGATCATGGCTCTGGCAAGCGACCTCGGCCTGTGAGCCGCCTCACTGCCCTCTTCGAGGCCGCCCGTCAGGACGGACGAGCCGTCTTCATGCCGTTCATGACCGCCGGTCTTCCCGATGCCGACCGGTCGGTAGTTGTGTTTGAGCAACTGGCGGCCGCCGGGGCTGATGCCTTTGAGGTCGGGATCCCGTACTCAGATCCACTGATGGATGGCAGCGTTATCCAAGCCGCCTCGGCCAGGGCCCTTGACGCCGGCATGACGTTCCTGGCCGGCCTGGGCTTGGCGGGGGAGGTGGCGGCCGCCACCGACAAGCCGGTGATCGTCATGACCTATGTGAATCCAATCTTGCAGGCGGGCCCCGAGACTTTCGCCGCCGAAGCGGCCGCCGTGGGAGTGAGCGGCGTCATCGTGGCCGACGTTCCGGTCGAGGAGTCCCTCACTATCAAGGCCGCCCTTGACGAGCACGACATCGGAATGGCGCTGTTTGCTGCCCCCACTACCACCGAGGACCGGCTGCGAACAATCGCCGAGGCCGAGCCCGCCTTCATCTATGCGGTAGCCGACATGGGGGTGACCGGGATTCGCCAGGAGGCCAGCGACCACCTGGAAGGGCTGGTCAGGCGGATTCGCTCGATCACCACCATCCCGGTTGTGTTGGGGGTGGGGATTTCCACTCCGGCGCAGGCTGCGACCGCCGGTGCTCTGGCGGATGGCGTCATAATCGGCTCGGCGCTGGTGGCCGAGGTGCTGGAGACGGGCGAGGCTGCATCAGCCTCCGCCTTCGCCACGGCGATCCACACCGCCCGGTAGGCCGCAGCGCTCCTGGCTGGCGCCCCGACTCTATGGGCGGTAGCGTTCTCGCGCGAGGAGTAGGGGCTACTTGGCGACACATGATCCGATAAACGCGCTGGCGCGAGTGGTGGTGCTCGGGCTTTTTGCGATCAGCATGACCGTATTCATGGCTATGAACTTGCTTGGCTCGAGTAGTTCCTCCACCGGCTCAACCCTCCTGCTCCGGCCCACCACGCTGGCGGAGACCGATCTCGTCACCGAAGCCAGCGGCCTGGAAGTGCTCGGGACTCCCGGCCTGACTGCGACCGGTACGACGGTGCCTTCGTCGTCCACAAGCTCGCCGGACTCGGCCCGGGCGACCGACGGGACGGTCGAGACGACGGCCGACACCCCCCCTGACAGCTCGGCACCTGCCATCTCTTCGGCTGCGGCGGTGGTCACATCCACGAGCCAGCCCACGACTACCACTGAGTCCACGACGACGACGAGCCTTGCGGTTACGACGACAACGACGCTTCCCCCGAC
>JAOTYB010000008.1 GCA_029862065.1 Acidimicrobiia bacterium
GCCCAGCGGGATCATCGACCGGTCGAGGGCGACGTCCTTGTCGGCCAGTAGCCGCAGGTAGCGGAGCATCTCGGTTTCACTGTGATACCGGTGAAACACCGGATGGGTGAGGAACTGGCTGGTACGTAACAGCCCGCTGGGAATGGCGGACTCCACCGCGTTGTCGAGAGCCTCGACCGAGCTTTCGGCGCCGAAGGCCCGCCACAGCGTCTTGATGTCGGCGGCGGTGGTGGTCTCGTCGACGGACACGGCGACGGTGTCGGCGTCCACCAGTCGGATATTGATTCCCCCGACCAGGGCCGCTGCCTGGACTTTGGCGGCCGCACCGGGTACCGACACGGTGAGAGTGTCAAAGAACTCGGGATCGGCAATCTCGATTTCACTCTCGTCCAAGCCCGCCGCCAGGATCCCGGTCAGGCGATGCACTCGCTCGGCGATGGTCCGCAAGCCGTCTGGCCCGTGATAGGCGGCATACAGGCCGGCCATGACCGCCAGTAGCACCTGGGCGGTGCAGATGTTGGAGGTGGCCTTCTGGCGGCGAATGTGTTGCTCACGAGTCTGGAGTGCCAGGCGATAGGCGGTATGCCCGGCATCGTCGACGGTCACACCCACCAGTCGTCCCGGCAGGGCGCGGGTGAACTCCTCCCGCACGGCCATGAACCCGGCATGGGGCCCGCCGAAGCCGAGTGGTACGCCGAAGCGCTGCGAAGACCCGATGACCACATCAGCTCCCCATTCACCCGGTGGCTTCAGCAGCACCAGGGCCAGCAGGTCGGAGGCCACGGCCACGAGAGCTTCCTGGGCGTGGAGGGCTTCGGTCACGGCCGCCAGGTCGCGTACCTGGCCGCTCGAGCCCGGGTAATGGAGGAGGGCGGCGAACACCGGCTGGGCGGCCGCCGCCTCGGCCGGACCGACCAGCAGTTCGATTCCCAATGGCTCGGCCCGGGTCTCCAGGACGGCCAGCGTCTGGGGGTGGGTGTCCTCGTCCACAAAGAAGACGTCGGAGTCGGTCTTGGTGAGGCGGTGGCACATCGCCATCGCCTCAGCCGCCGCTGTTCCCTCATCGAGGAGCGAGGCGTTGGCCAGGTCGAGCCCGGTCAGATCGCTCACCATGGTCTGGAAGTTGAGCAGGGCCTCCAGGCGTCCCTGCGAGATCTCCGGCTGATACGGGGTGTAGGCGGTGTACCAGGCCGGGTTCTCGAGCACGTTGCGTTGGATGACGGGCGGGACGATGGTGTCGTAGTAGCCCATCCCGATCATTGAGTTGACCACCGTGTTCTTGTCGGCGATCTCCCGTAGCCGGGCGATGGCCTCGACCTCGGTCAGTTCGGCCGGAAGGTCAAGAGTTTCGTCCCAGCGGATCGACTTGGGGACGGCCTTGTCGACGAGGTCGGCCAGCGAATCGATACCGAGCTCGTCGAGCATGGCCTGTTGCTCGTCACGGCCCGGCCCGATATGACGGCGTACGAAGTCTTTCCGTTGCTCGAGATCGTGCAAGGAACGGCGCATGAGTTCTCTCCTCTGGACGCGTGTCGTTTTCCCGACCGCTCCCCCTCTGTCGTCCAACCTGAGAGATTCACCTGCCAACTCATCGGCGGGCTTACACCTTCGGTGAGGCCTGCTGGCCTACTTTCCAGAGTTGCCTGCCTCATGCGGTCCGTTTGCCTGAGAGGTTCCGGGGGATTGCTCCTTCGGCGCCCGGGTGGCCGGGACTCTCCCGCATGGGGTATTCAGCTGACACAGTCGACGGTCCGACAGTGCCGTGGGAATCGTAGCTCGCCCGCGTATTCTGTGACGTAATGGTTGAAGCAAGTTGGAACTTCGAGCTCAAGGTGAGCGATGCCGCCGCCGCCCTGGTGCGACGCAAAGGCGGAACGGTGGCCCTCGACTTCATTCCGCCAATCAGTTGAGGGGGTAACCCCGAGGTGTCGGTCGACACCCACCTGAAAGGCAAGAACGTCAAGGACCGCTACCGCAGCTACGCCAACGAAGGGGCGCAAGTTCTGGTGGCCCACTCACTCATGGGCTGGGCCTACGGCGTCCAATTGGAAACCAAGCGCGGCCTATTCGGAAAACGCATCAAGGCCAGAGTCGATCACAAGCATCGGCCAACCTGACGGCACTAACCCGCGGCCCGG
The DNA here is from genome assembly GCA_029862065.1 of Acidimicrobiia bacterium. Taxonomy (GTDB): domain Bacteria; phylum Actinomycetota; class Acidimicrobiia; order Spongiisociales; family SHLN01; genus SHLN01. Next base: position 2,139 of record JAOTYB010000008.1, read on the forward strand.
TCGGGCCGGCTTGGGAGCCACCAGGTCCCAGCTTTCACCTCGGGAGCAATGCCGATTCGGACCGCTCGATATGTGGAGTCACACCCGCACATGACCGGGATTTCTTAGCGGGGTTAGTTAGGCCGCGGGTTCTAGGGTGGACTAGGCAGCGCGGGGGGTAGTCTGCGTCATGAGGCTTCAGGCACGGTTGGTGCCGCAATCCGAGGGGCGATTCACGCGATCTTGCGCGATGGTGGTGAGTTTGCTCATCGCCTGCGGCCTTGTTGTCTCCTGTTCAAGCGAGGGGCCGGCCGAGGGTGAGGTCGTGCTGTACACATCGATGCCCGACGACGTAGTCGATCGGCTCGAGGGTGTGATCGAACGTCGGTTTCCGGATCTCGACGGCAACCTCTGGATCACCATGGGCAGCGGTATCTCCCTGACGGTGGTGCGCGGCCGCACCGCCGATATTCAGGAACTCATCGCCAGTGAAGTCAACAATGGCGGCATCCGGGCCGACTTGATTTGGCTGGCCGAGCCATCGCCCTACGAGACCTATAAGAACATGGGACTGCTCGCACCCTACGAACCCCCTTTGGAGGCGCCGATCCTCCCCAGCCATATCGACGCAGATGGCTTCTACGTGGCAGGTCGGATCATCAGTATGGTGATCGCCTGGAACACCTCTCTGTGGCCGGAGGGGCTTGCCGACTGGCCAGACCTCCAGAATGTGGAGCTGAACGCATTCCCGGCACCCGAGTCGGGCGCCGCTCGAGCCACGATCAAGGCTCTCACTGACAAGTACGGTCGAGAGTTCTTTACGACACTCGCCAGCGTGGGAGGGGTCTCCGTTCGGAGCAACGGGGCTGCCCGAGACGGAGTGGCGGAGGGGACATTCGAGGCGGTTGCCGTGCTCGACTACATGGCACGCGATGCGAAAGCAGCCGGATCGGCCATCGATTTCGTGTATCCGGCAGGTGGAACGGTATCAATCCCGAGTCCGATCGCGATAACCACGGATGCGCCTAACCCGGCCGCGGCGAGAGCAGTCATCGATTTCATTTTGTCCCAGCCCGGCCAGAAGATCCTGGTGGAGATAGGCAACTTCTACCCCGTCCGAAGCGACGTCGCTCCACCCGTGGGAGCGCCGCCTCTCGATGCGATCACCGCGCTCGACGTTGACTGGAAAGAGCTCGCTGGGGAGATCGATGCGATCAGCACCCTGTGGGAAAGCCTTTACGGAACATCCGTCGGTTCCGGATAGGCGACGGGTGCGGTGAGAGCCCGCCTCCACTAGTGCCCAGGACGAGACACGAGCCGTCGGGGTGACTTCGCCCGTCCGAGTCTCACAGGCTTTTTGGCTCCGAGCCTCATGACTTTCGACCCTGTAAGTCCGACCGCGGTCGACGGTACGCTCGGCTCATGGCTATCTCTCCTGGTGGGGTCGTCGACACTCCCGGCGATACTTCTGTCGACACGTCCGGCGACGCTTCCGGCGACACCTCTGGCCGCTCTTCCGGCAACGCGGTGCTCGAGTGCCACGGGTTGATCAAGCGGTTCGGCGAGCACACCGCGGTCGACAACGTGAGCTTCTCGATCGCTCCGGGTGAGACGTATGGACTGCTCGGTCCCAACGGGGCGGGCAAGACCACGACCATCTCGATGTTGTGCGGCTTGTTGCGCCGTGATGGTGGCACCGTACGGGTACTCGATCGCGACCTGGACGATGAACCGAGATTCGTGCAGGGTGCGATCGGCTACGTGCCGCAGAACCTGGCCATCTACCCGGATCTGTCCCCAGTGGAAAACTTGCGGTTCTTCGGACGGCTTCACGGCCTGCGTGGCGACGCACTGGTGGCGCGGATCGACGATGTGTTGGCCACGATCGGACTGACCGACCGGGCCGATGATCGAGCCGAGGACTTCTCCGGGGGTATGAAGCGGCGCCTCAACATCGGGATCGGGCTGCTTCACGAACCGAGCCTGTTGATCCTCGACGAGCCGACCGTGGGCGTCGACCCGCAGAGCCGCGACGCCATCTTGGCCAGCGTGGGTCAACTCGGCGCGAGTGGGATCGCGGTGCTCTACACCACCCACTACATGGAGGAGGCCGAACGTCTCTGCGACCGTGTCGGCATCGTGGACCACGGCCGATTGGTCGCTGAAGGCACTCGACGCGAGCTTGTCGCTCTCGTCGGCGAGCACGATCGTGTCCGGCTGAGCCTCGACAACGACCATCAGGCGGCGGCGGATCGGCTACAGACGTTGCCCGGCGTCCACAGCATTGCCGCCACCGATCACACTCTCGAACTGGGCCTGTCGGAAGCCCACCGGGCTCTCCCGTCGATCCTGTCCGCCGCCAACGAGGCGGGAGCTCGAGTGCTCTCTGTCGAGGTAGTGGAGCCGGACCTGGAGAGTGTCTTCATGCACCTCACCGGTCGGGCCCTGCGCAACTGACAGCCCACCATCACCGGTAGTTGTGGGGTTGTCAGCCGACGATGGCACGCCGCAGCGACATCGATGCGGCGCCCAGGAGCGAGATCCCGAACAAGACCAGGACCGCCAGCTCCAGGCCGATTTGCCCGACACCGCCACCTCGCTGGACCACCTCCGTGAACGCGTCGACAGCCCAGGCGTGGGGTGTGATGTGGGCCACCGAGCGAAGCCAGTTCGGGAATATCTCGAACGGGACCATGCAACCGCCGAGTGCGGCGAAGGCGAGGCCGAGCGCCATGCCGATCGCCCCCGTCTGGTTCTCGTTGCTCACCAACGCACCAACGAACATCGCGGCGGCGGTCGCCACCAACGCGAACACCAGGACTATCGCGGCGGTGGCGGGCCACGATCCCCAGTCGAGGCCGAACATCAGCGCGGTCGCTCCGACAATGAATGCGCCCTGTATAACGGCGACGGCGAACCGGCCGAGGCCCTCACCGGCGATGACCTCGGCAGTCGTCGCCGGCGTGGCCAACATCCGCTGAGTGACACCGAGCTGCCGGGAACGGATCAGCGCAGAGGCGGCGACCATGCCCATCAAGAACATGAACAGGACCAGCTCCTGTGCGGCGACAAAGCCGACCGCGTCAGACTTGACGTATCCGTCCCCGTCGGCGTCGAACGTGACGACCTCGACCGCCGTGATGTCCTCGGTGAGTGCGGCTACCCGTTCCGACGCCTGAGGGGGCGGAAGGCCCGTTTGCTCTGCGACCACGCGACCAGCTCGAATTACCGTGTTCTGGTCGGCCACGACCGATCGCACCAAACTCTGCATCTCGAACCCGCCGCTGGTCGGGATCACCCGGTACTCGAGCTCGGCCGTGCCTCCCGAGGCGATCGTGTCGTCGTACCCGGCGGGAACGACGACCAGGGCAGTGATGTCCTCACGCTCCAGTTCATCCGTTGCAGCGCCAAGACCTTCGAACAGCTCAACTCGGACGCCGTCGACCTCCTCGAGGCCCTCGATCAGCTGTTGTGCTCCGGATGTGACCCCACCCTCGACATGGACCCCGATGCGTGGCTCGTCGTCGCCCAGGGTCACACCGAGCACAAGGATCAAGGCCAGCGGCAGCACAAACACGAAGAACAGATTCGCCCGCTCACGGAACAGCCGTCGCAGGTTGTTGGCGGCGATGACCAGGACGCTCATGAGCGCACCAACCGGCGCCCCGTCGTGGCCAGACCGATGCCGCCGACCACCGCGGTGAACCCGACGAGCACTGCCAGCGCCAAGCCGAGATCACCGACTTCGGCACCGAACGACACATCTCGGAATGCATCCAGCAACCAGCGGTGCGGCGACAGGAAGCTCACGGTCGAGAGCAACCCGTCTGCTCGACTCACCGGAAAGAACGTCCCGCCGAGCAGGCCGAGGACCAATGCTGCGGCCGTGCCGAACGCCACTGCCTGCTCAGCGGACCGGGCCACCGCCGCGACGAGCACAGCCACGGCGATCGCCACCATGACGCCGACCACGATCAGCACCCCGACGGCAACGGGGTCGCCCCACTTGGCGCCGCCGAACAGGGTGGTCGCCGCCACCAGCACGACCATCGACAGCACACCGACGAACAGCGACGACATCATCTTGCCGACCAGCACCGCCCACCTGGCGATCGGGGCCATCAGGATGCGATCGAGGGTGCCGCCCTCTTGCTCCTCAACCAGACTCAGCACCCCGAACTGCACAGTGAAGAACAAGAAGAACACCGAAAGCGACACCGCGTAGTAGGTCGACATGTCCTGCCCGCGACCCTCGCTCTCGATCGAGACGAGATCGATCGGCACCGGCTCGGCTAGCGCTGCCGATGTCAGCTCGGCGATTCGATCCGGCTCCCCGGCGCTGCCGTCGATGGTCAACACCGACGTCGTCGCCAGCGAGACGTAGTGGAGGTCGGCTGCGAAGCTGTCGGCGATCGCCCCAGCCACATCCGTTGCTAGCGGTGATCCGGGGTCGCCGACCACGGTGATCGTCGACGGTTGGCCGGACTGGACCGCCTCGCTGAATCCGGCACCGATGTGGAATCCTGCCGCCACCTCGCCGTCGTCCACCAGATGTTCCAGCTCGGCACGGTTGAGAGCGGCGGTCACTTCGACGACCCGATCTTCCTCGAGAGTGGCGAGCGCAGCGAAGAAGCCGTCGGCCACCGGCCCGTTGTCCTCGACGGCCACGCCCAGCTGGAACGGGGCCGGGTCGTCGGCCCCTCCGAGTGTTCCGCCCAGGATGAGCGCCAACGCCAGCGGCCCCACCACGCCCATGATGAACGCCGACCGATCGCGGCTTCGCTGGGCAACGTCTTTGGCCGCAACGGCGAGGATCGCACTCCAGGAAGCCATGTGCCTCATGGTCCTCCGCGACCAATCGCGCCGGTAGGGCATGATGTCCCCGGTCGTTGGTACGTTGGCCCCTTCCCGTCGCGACCCACCCGCAGGTGTGCGTTATGAGCAGCGCTTTGAGCGATATGCGCTCTAGGCAAACGACCGAGCAGAGACCGGTGCAACCTGGCGCGTCGCCACTTGAGCCTCCTAGGTGCCCAAGGTCCGCAGCCAAGCATCGAAGTCTTCAGCTGCGTGCGGCCCTTTCGATTTGAACTCGCCTGTGACCTTGGCGCCCCGTGCCGCGAGCGGAGTCGCCATCTTCTCCAGCGTCTTGCCGATGGCCAGGTCGTACGTAGTGAATACGGCAGCCGGCTTGCCATCGAGGGGCCCGAGACGCTCGATGAAATCGATGGTTGCCGGGGTTGGGTGCTGGCGGATGACGAAGAGTCCTTTGGTCCAGCTCCCGACACAGACAGCATCGGCTGTCGTCACCTGCGCAGGGTCGGCATCGTGGATCGATTCCACGCTGCATTCGTGGCCGGCGGCTCGGGCTGCCTCACCCATCTGTTCAGCAGCCGCCTTGGTCTTCCCAGTCGAACTGTCATAAACGATTGCCATCCTCACTATCTGACTCCTCGCTGCTTGGTTCGATGTCCGCGGGTCCACGACCGGAGACACCCCCTACCTCTACCCCAAAACCGCGACCGACGCTAGGGGCAAAAAGGCCTCAACGACCTGACGAGGTGCCATGACAGACGCTCCGTTTCAGAGTCAAAGGCCCACAGAGTTGCCTCTGTGACGTAATGGTTGAAGCAAGTTGGGACTTCGAGCTCAAAGTGAGCGACGGCGCGGCCGCCCTGGTGCGACGCAACGGCGGAACCGTGGACTTCGTTCCGCCTATCAGTTGAGGGGGTATAACCCCGAAACGGTTCAAAGCCCGCGTCGATCACAAACACCGCCCGACTTGACGACACTGATCCCACCGCCGGTCCGGTGGTTCGCGTGGGAGGGGCGGCTACTCAAGGTTTCTCCGGATGAGCCGAAGCTCTAGGTGTCCTGACCACGCTAGGTGGTCAGACTGAGTTGAGGAGTTATCGATGGTTGTCCCCCGTAAATGGAAGCTGGTAGCCGGCGCAATGTCAGCAACGGTGGCTCTCGGAGCCTCCGCGGCGATAGCTGAAGAAGGCAGTCCGAGGGACGAAAGCGACAAGCCATTGCTGACAGAGAAGATCGACATCAGCCAGCTGCCGCACGCTGCCGACCTTGGGGATGTAGTTCTGCTTCAGGTCGAGCCGGACGACGCAGCCGAATCTCCACTTGATCAAGTCTCGGGCGCAGACGAGAGCGTCGATTCCGAAAGTCTTGATTCCGAGAGTCTTGATTCCGAAAGTGTCGAATCCGAAAGCTTTGAATCCGAAAGTGTCGAATCCGAAAGCTTTGAATCCGAGAGTGTCGAATCCGAGAGTGTTCCGTCTGAGGACAGCGTAAGCAACGACTAACGCTGAGCCCAGCGACCGTCGATAATCGGCAGGTGACGATTCCGACCGCGCTCCCTCCTCCAGATCCGGCACTGCCAGAACTGCACACCCTCCTCGGGCCGCAAGCCTTCGACATTATCGAGTCGGCGTTGGAAAGTCGGATCCAAGGAGCGATCCCTTCCTATGTCAGGTATCAGCCGGGTCGATCGCTCACTGTTTCCTATCGGGTGCGGCCCATGGATTCGACGACGCCCGTGTCGATGGCGGCTTATACCGGGCCGAGCCGCATCGAGGGAGGTGCGGTTGTCGAGTCAGGTTCAGCACGAATTTCGGTCTGGGGGTTTCCCGACGATCCGGCCCTACCCGGCTTGCCACACAGCTTTCGTCAGCCGCTCGTTGGGCAATTGTTGGGGGAAGTCGGCGTGCTCGACACAGTCCGTACAATCCGCACAACGTCCTATCGCCCTCGCCGCCGGGCGGTGGTTGAGGTGCAAACGGCAGGGCACCGCTTGTTCATCAAGGTGGTCAAGCCCAACCAAGTGCAGGCGCTCCAGGATGCTCACAAGGTAGTGGCCGAGCACACCCGCGTTCCTCACAGTCTCGGCTTCTCTCCTGAGCTCGGTATTGCCGTTCTCGAACCGATCGCCGGGACCACCCTCCGCAATGCAATCGAAATCGGGGAAACCCACCTGCCGGGGCCAGAACACATGCGAGCCCTGCTCGACACACTGCCGCGTATGCCAACCCCTCGTCCTGGCTTGGTGGACCGCTTTCGTGCCCACAGCCGATTCCTGGAGGCCGTCATCCCCGATGAAGCTGCCCGGCTTGAGAGACTTGGGGTCGCGATGGAACCAGAAGCCGCTGAATCCTTGGTGCCGGCCCACAACGACTTCCATTCGTCCCAGCTCATGGTCGCCGACGGGGCTATCACCGGCCTAATCGACATCGACACGGTCGGTCTGGGCTTCCGAGCCGACGACTACGCGATGTTGCTCGCCCACCTCCACTCACTGGCGCTGACTAGCAGGAACGGATCACGCTTCGCAGAGTACGGCAAAACCCTCTTGCCAGAGTTCGAGCGCGAAGTCGGTCGGGATCGCCTGCGCCAGAGGGTTGCAGCCGCAATGGTGGGTTTCGCAACCGGCCCGTTCCGTTCACAAAGGCCCGATTGGCCAACAGCTACTTCGAGCCGACTGGCAGCCGCAGAGGATTGGTTAATCCTGTGAGCCTGGTCGACGATCGAACCGGGCCTCTCTCGCGCGAAGGATCTGGGGCGCGGTCGGCGGTCGGCTGGGTGCGGGAAGCAAGGAGTTGCGAAGCAACTCCCAAGGAACGCGAAGCGCTCCCTACGGCTCGATGAAGATGCATTCGCCGGGGCATTCCTCGGCGGCTTCGATCGTTGTGTCCTCCATGCCTTCGGGCACGCGAGCGAGACCGCTGGCGCCTTCCGGGCCGTGACCCTCGCCTTCGGCTCCGTCGAAGATGGTGGTAGTGCCGAAGTGCTTGGCCTCCTCTTTGACGATCCACAAGCCATCATCGCGGCCCTGGAATACGTCGGGGGCAATCTCTTCGCATAGCCCGTCTCCGGTGCAGAGGTCCTGATCGATCCAAACCTTCATCAAACAATCCTTTCCGAGTCGTCATAATAGGACGACAGGGTCCCGTATCTCGGAGTTTTCGGTAGTCCCGGCCTAGTCCTTGAGCGCCAGGCGGATTCGGCGGAATCCTTTGCCCTTCGACTCTACTTTGACGATCTCGACCGATCCGACTTCGTCCGTGCGATGCACATGGGTCCCGCCGTCGGCCTGGCGGTCAAGTCCGACGATGTCGATGACCCGCACCTCGGTGAGGTCGGGCGGAAGAAGGCTCACCTTTGTGCGAATAAGGCTGGGATCGGCATCAGCTTCGTCGCGCGGCAGAAATCCCACTTCGACCGCCAGGGCGCTGGCCAGGTGGGCATTGAGCTCCTCCTCCATCGGGAATCGGTGCTCGGCGTCCCAATCGGGAAGGTCGAAGTCGAGCCGGCCCTCCCCCGGGCTCATGTTGCCTCCGGTCACCGGGCTCTGGAAGCGTTCCCACACCACGCCGCACAAGGCGTGCATAGCCGTGTGGGTTCGCATCAACTGATAGCGATGATCCCAGTCGATCTCACCTCGCACGCCGGTACCGGCGCTCGGCAGGTCGGTCTCCACCCAGTGCCACACTCCGGCCGAGTCACTGGTGACCCTGACGACATCGAGCCGATCGTCACCCACCCACAAGGCGCCCCGGTCGTGGGGTTGGCCGCCTCCTCCGGGATAGAACACAGTCTGGTCGAGAAGAATCCGCTGGTCGGCTCGGTCAATGTCGAGAACGGTCGCCGTCATGTCGCGGGCATAGGCGTCGGTGCTGTAGATCTTCTCAGACATGGCGCCACGATAGTGGCGGAGCAAAAGTCAACAGTCAGGACTACTCGAAGTCTTCTAGCTGTCCACTATGAACTGTGACCCCTGCCAACAGTCAGAACCACTCGAAGTCCTCTGGGCCCCGGGGTCAGCGGGCCGGAGTCACCGGGACCGAGGGTGGGGATTGGTCGCCGAGGGCTCTTCGAGTGGCCTTCTGGTCAAGATTGGCGGCGACGGCGGATTCCAAGTAGCGCGCCCTCCGCTCATAGGCAGCGACCGCCCGCTGGCTCTTGTCGAAGTTCTCGCGCAGCGAGATGATCTCCTGATCGCGAGATTCGAGGCGGGCCGCGAACATCTCCCGAGTCGCATTTACCTCTTTGCGAGCGTCGCGTCGCACCCACCACAAACCGAACAGATACCCGACGAGTGCGCCGATTGCCGCTTGCCACATCTCCCATACTCCTGTGTTGCCCTGATCATTATGACCCATTTGAGAGCGCGAAAGTTCTGGTTATCCAATTTCCTCGCAAACGGTCTGGATTGAGAGGAGTAGGTTTGCGAAATGGAGGTTCGAATCGCTCGCCACCCGGATCTCATCGAGATCGGCCGTCTGGCACACGAGGTCTGGTGGGAGGCCTACGCCGGACTGGTGACCTCCGAAACTATCAATAGTTCCCTCGACGCTAACTACTCGCCGTCGGTCCTGGCCGAGCGTCTCCTCAAGCATTATTGCTTCATGGCAGTCGACAACGGAGAGACGGTCGGCTTTGCCGAAGGCACCCCCGCCGAAGACCGGTTGATCCTCGAAACCCTGTACTGCCGAGAACCCGGTAACCACGAAGTCGGCCGGCAACTCATCTCCCGCACACATGCGCTCGCCCCGGAGCTTCCGATGTGCTCGGATGTCGTGCTTGGGCACCTGACCGCCGAATCGTTCTTCGAAACCATCGGGTTTGCTCCCGGTGAGATCATCGAGGACGACCTGCGGGGTGAGCACATCGTCAGGCGACGCTGGTGGCTGCCGGCCCTGGCCCCCCGGGTAGCCTTACCTTCTCATGAGCAGCCGGTTCCGTAACTACCCCAAGGCGCTTCTTCACGACCATCTTGATGGAGGCCTGCGGGTGGACACTATTCTCGAGCTGGCCGATGCCGCCGGCTACGACGGACTCCCGTTCTCCGACCCCACTGAGTTAGCGGCCTGGTTCCACCAAGGCGAGTCGGGCTCGCTCGACGCCTACTTGCAGGCGTTCACCCACACCGTGGCAGTGATGCAATCCGCGGCCGCCCTCGAACGCGTGGCCTACGAATCCGTCATGGATCTGGCCGCAGACGGAGTCCGTTACGCTGAGCTGCGCTTCGCCCCCAGCCTGCATACCGCCGGAGGCCTCGAGCCGACCGAGGTGGTAGCAGCGGTAGCCGGCGGGATCCGGTCCGGGGAAAAGGAGAGCGGGTGCATCACCCGCATCATCGTCACCGCCATGCGAGACGCCAACGACTCAGAAGACGTCGCCAAACTGGCCATCGCCAGTCGAGACCTGGGGGTGGTCGGGTTCGACGTAGCCGGGCCGGAGGCGGGGTTCCCGAACGCCAACTACCGATCGGCATGTCGGCAGGCCGACGAGGCCAATGTGCCCATCACCATCCACGCCGGCGAAGGCGACGGGGTTGGCCAGATCTCCCAGGCGATCCACCATTGTCGCGCCAGGAGGATCGGCCATGGAGTTCGGATCATCGAGGACACCACCGTCGAGAATGGCGACGTCACCGACCTCGGCGAGCTGGCCGGGTACGTTCGGGACCTGCACGTGACGCTGGAAGTGAGTGTGCTGTCGAATCTCCACACGGGCATCTACCCAGACGCCGCTGCTCACCCGGTCGGGGCGCTACATCGGGCAGGCTTCGCCGTGACGCTCAACACCGACAACCGCTTAATGTCGGGCACGTCGATGAGCCGTGAGTTCGCGCTGGCGGCCGACCATCACGGGTTCGGGCCCGAGGACTTCCATCGAGTCACCCGGGCGGCGCTCGACGCCGGATTCGCAGAATGGCCGGTTCGTCAGCTCCTGCTGGCCGACGTCAACGATCAATACCGCAGCGAATTCGGCAGCTCGCTCTAAGCCCTCTCGCCTCTGGCGAGCTGGGCGTCGATCCAATCGGCAATGTCGCCAACCACCTCGGGGCCTTCCGGCTCATTGTGGACCTCGTGACGGAGATTGGGATACAGCGTGCGATCGACGCCGAGCACCTCTCCCAAGCCGTGCGAGGAGGTAGCAGGGACGATCTCGTCGCTACCGCCGGCAATCACCATGGTCCGAATCGACAGAGAATCCATACGCGCGCCCACCCGCTTCTGGGCCGCCAGCGTCTCGGCTCCAAACTTGGCGGTCGCCTTGGTCTCGACCAATGGGTCATCGAAATAGGCCTTGCCGACCGCCTCATCGCGCGACAGCTGGTGGCCCTCCAGGTCGAGGGGTAGCGAGGCTTTCGGCACCACTTTGGCCAATATCGGCGCCAGGACTTGCTTCCACTTGGCGATCGAGGCGGCCACCGCCGGAGCGGACAGTACCAGCAGATCGGGAAGCACCTCAGAGCGACTCAGGCAGTAGTCGAGGGCAACCAGGCCGCCGAACGAGTGCCCATACATCACCAGCGGCGCCGCTACTTCGAACTTGAGGGCGGACAATCGGTCCTCGACGTCGTCGAGGTAGATGTCCCAGGCGTCGATGTGAACCCGGTCGCCCTGCGACTCCCCGTGTCCGCGCTGGTCGAACGCCTGGACGGCGAATCCCCGGCCGGCCAGCTGCTCCCCTACGTGCTCGTAGCGGCCCGAGTGCTCGGCCAGTCCGTGAATGATGAGGATGCCCGCTCTTGGCTTCCCGGACGGCATCCATTCGCGGGTAGCAAGCTGGACTCCCGTACGCGAGGTTTCGCGTCTCGCTTCACTCATAGCGCTCCTTCTTGGGCTGCGTACCATGCCGCCCCCACGACGCCGGCACGGTTCTCGAGTTCCGCCGCAATGATACGCGCCGAGCTCTTGAGGTAGGGGAAGAAATCGGCTGATTGCCTGCTGACTCCACCACCGATGATGAATACGTCCGGCGAGAACAGGAATTCGAGATGGGCCAGGTATTTGGTAACCCGGGCCGCCCACGCCTTCCACGACAGCTTTTCGTCCTCACGGGCCTTGGCGCTGGCCCAGTGCTCGGCATCGTCCCCCTGCAGTTGTAAGTGGCCCAGTTCGCTGTTGGGAAGCAGCTGCCCGTCGACAAAGATGGCACTCCCGATGCCCGTGCCGAAGGTGAGCAGGATGGCCACCCCGTCGGTGGCGTACTCAGCCGCCGTGCCGTAGTGGAGCTCGGCCAAGCCGGCGGCGTCCGCATCGTTCAGCACCCGTACCGGCCTACTGAGCGCTTTGCTGAACCGCTTCTCGGCGTTCTCACCCACCCACGACTTGTCGATATTGGCGGCCGAGTGCACAAACCCTCTGCGGACGATGGTGGGAATGGCCACCCCCACCTGGCCCTTCCACGAGAAGTGATCGACCAGCTCACTCACCACTCCGGCCACTGCCTTGGGCGTGGCCGGCTTCGGAGTCTTGATCCGGTGGCGCTCTGTAATCAGCTCACCGATCCGCAGGTCAACAATGCCGCCTTTGATGCCGGAGCCGCCGACATCCACCCCCATCACTTTGACGGCAGCCTTCTTCTTGGCCATCAGGTCTTCTTGATGAACGGGGTGGACGACAGGGTGACGGTCTCCCACTCGCCGCGTATTTCGATCTCCAAAGGCGGATCAGGGTCGCCGTCGAGCTGCGAGTAGCGGTGAAAAACAGGTGAAGGCGACACGAATCCGAGGCCAATGCCCCGCTCGAGCACCGGGCTCAAGTTGCCGCTGGTGACCTCACCAACACTCTCTCCAGCCCGCAGGCGATAGCCGTGGCGGGGGATGCGATTGCTCTTCATCTCGAATGCCACTTGGCTCTTTGCCACACCCTTCTTGAATTGGGAGCGAAGGGCCTTCTTGCCTACGAAGTCGTGGTCCCAGTCGACCACCCATGCCAGGTCGGCCTCCAAGGGAGAGGTCTCTTCATCCAGGTCTTGCCCCCACAATGGATAACCCATCTCGAGTCGCAGCAGGTCGCGGGCACCCAGCCCGGTCGGGATGCCACCGGCTTCCAGTAGCGCTCGCATCAGAGGTTCAGCCTGCTCGTTGGGAACCATCAGCTCGCCCCCCAGCTCCCCGGTGTAGCCGGTGCCGGCGACGGGGAACTCGACACCGTCGAACTCGGCAGTGTCCACCCGGAATCGCCCGGGGCGCCACCCGGTGACTCGCTCCAGCAGATCGGGAGCCTTGGGTCCTTGCACCGCCAGGAGCGCCGTCCGCTCCCGGTTGGGGACGATGGAGATGCCCTTGGAGGCTGCGGACTCCAGCGCAGAGGCGACGTCATCGATGTTGACGCCATTTGGCATGACGACGTAATCCTCGTCGGCTAGTCGCCAAACGATGATGTCGTCAACGACGCCGGCTGAGTTGTTCAGGAGCATTGTGTACTGGGCCCGCCCGGCGGAGATGTTGGTGATGTCGTTGCAGAACAGATTGCGCAACAAGTCGGTTGAGCCGGAACCGGTTACCCGGACCCGGCCCAGGTGGGAGACGTCGAACACCCCGACTGATTCCCGCACGGCGTTGTGCTCGTCGAGAACACTTTCGTATTGGACCGGCATCGACCAGCCACCGAAGTCGACGAATCGTGCGCCCAGTTCCCTGTGGAGGGTGTCGAGCGGGGAGTTCGGCATGGCGCGATGTTATCCGACGTCGCGCCGGGACCCTAGGTCGGTCACCTGCGGCGGGCCGGGCATCCGGCTGGGAGCGGGAAGCTCGCCGTTGGCGTCCTCCAGCCCGTATTTGAGGAGCAGATGGAGGTAGTCCCGCTGGTAGAAAACCTTGCACTTGACGTCCGGATGGACCTCGCGCAGTCGTCTCACCTTGCGGTTCTTCTTGGTGACCAGCCGCTGGTTCATGGTGGTGATCTCGATGTAGACGCCTTCGCCAGGAAGGTAGAAGTCGGGGGTGAAGTATTTCACCGGCTGGTCGCCGTCGTCAAATTCAATGGGAAAGGCGGTCGGCTCGTACTCCCAATCGATCCCGTAGAAATCCAACAAGCGCGCGAACTGACGTTCGCTGTGGTGGGCAAATTCTTCGGTCTCCGAGGAAGGAACGGCTTCCGAGTCTCGGTTAGTGGTCAGGTGGCCTCCGCGGTCTTCGCGGGCCCGGCGCCCGCGTCTGCTTCCTCTTCTAACTCGGGGAAGAGTTCGTGAAGCTGTCCTTCCAGTTCATCCTGGACCGGACCGACCGCAATCCCGAACACACCCTGGCCGCGACGGAACACGTCGACGACCTCGGACGGGTTGTGGGCTGCGTAGATAGTGCTCCCGTCGGACAGCAGCGTGACGTCGGCCAACGGGCTTTCGGTCTGCATCTGTTCGGCGAGAATGTCGATCGCCTGGCGAATCTTCTTCAGACTCATGCCCGCGTCGAGGAGTCGCTTGACCACCTTGAGCTGCACGATGTCGGTGAAGGAGTAACGCCGCTGGCTACCCGATCCCTGTGCGGATTGGATGGAAGGAGTAATGAGGCCGGTTCGTGCCCAATAGTCGAGCTGGCGATAGGTGATATCCACCAGCTTGCACACCTGGGGTGCGCGGTATCCGTTGTTGGACATGGGGCCTCCTTCGCCGTGTATGTTACACGGGCGTAATTCCAAACGTGGAATCTACTAACCCGTCGCGAAGTTGTCAACAGCCCCTGTGGATAACTCCTATCCGGTCCCGACGAGGGTTCGCAGACGGCTCAGCTGGTCGTCGGTGCCGATGGCAACCACCCGCACCCCATCGGCGAACTCCAGCCCCGGGTCGGGGTTGACGATGAGCCCACCACCCGGGTCTTCTACGGCGAACACCATTGCACCCGACCGCCCTCGGATCTCAGAGTCACGCAGGGTCACGCCATGCAGCGGAGACGTCGCATCGATGAGGAACTCCTCCACCTTGAACTCGACCGTTCGTCCCCCGTGGACCAAATCGACAAAGTCCGCCAGCTCACGGTGAAGCACGAGCGATGCCAGTCGATGTCCGCCAACTTTGGGCGGTGCTACCACCCGGTCGGCCCCCGCGAGGACCAACTTCTCTTCCGCCTCGCCTTCGTTGGAGCGGGCCGTGATAAGCAGGTCACTCCGTTCGTTCCTGGCCGTAAGCACAATGACGAGGTTGTCCGAGTCCTTCGCGACTGATGCGACGAGACCGGCTGCCCGGCTCAGACCGGCCCGCTCGAGCGTCTCACGACGGGTGGCGTCACCGCCGACGACTAATGCCCCGGCCTGTGTCGCCGCCTCCACTCGATCGGGATCGTTGTCGATGACCACCACCGGCTTCTTGGCCTCAACGATGTGGCCCCAGGCATTCCTGCCTACCCGGCCGAAGCCAGCCACGATGTAGTGCTCCCGGAGTCTGCTGATCTCCCGGTCCAAGGCCTTCCTCCGTCTATTCGGCTGATTGGCAAAGAAGATCTCTACCGCTCCAACTGCAGTGTAAAGAACCAGGCCCAGACCGAGCACGACCAGGACGATGCTGAGAGCTCGACCACCGGTTCCGAGCGGGAATATCTCGCCGAAACCTACCGTCGATACGGTGATGATCGTCATGTAGAGGGCGTCGAAATACGACACATCCTCGATGATCACGTACCCGATCATGCCAGCCACCGTGAGCAGGAGGAGCAGGAAGCCGGTGACGAGGAATCGCTGCTCAGCGGTCATGAGCCGCCGGTGAAGTCCTCTGGCCGAACCGAATCGAGGAATTCCCGAAACCGCTCGACCTCGGCCTCTTCGTCTTCGTCATCCTTGATCTCCACTCCGGCTTCCTCCAGGACTTCGGGAGTCGCATACAGCTGAGCCTCGGTGCGGGCTGCCAGAGCGATCGCGTCGGATGGGCGGGAGGAAATCACCACTTCGCTCCCGTTGGATAGAACGACGAGATCGGCGTAGTAGATGCCTTCTCGCAGATCATTCACCACTACCCGCTCAATAGAGGCACCCAGCGCCCCGGTCACATCTCGCAGTAGATCGTGGGTGAGCGGCCGCTGGGGCTCCACGCCTTCGAGCGCGAAGGCAATGGCGGTGGCCTCCGTCGCTCCGATCCAGATGGGCAAGTACCGGACTCCCCCGGCTTCCCGCAACAGGACAATCGGCTGGTTGGTCGGAAGCTCGATCCGCACGCCGACCAGTTCCATCGGGATCCCGTAGCTCACAGGCCCACCCTATCACTGGCCACGACTGCTCTCTGGAGCACGTCGGGGTCGGCGGCGAAGGCCGCGAAGTCCTGCACCGCCCACAGCGACGGGAGGTTCCGGTAGCGGTTCTCGTGATCGAGCCCATACCCGAGCAGGAACTCCTCGCCGACTTCAAAGCCCCGATACTCCACCGGCACATCGACGATGCGCCGCGGGGCCTTGTCCAGCAGCGTGACCGTCTTGAACGACGCCACCCGGCGCGCTTCGAACAACTCGCGGAGAAAAGACAGGGTGAGGCCGGTGTCGACGAGGTCCTCCACCAGCAGGACGTCCCGCCCCTGCAAGGAGATACTGGTGTCCATAGCAATGCCGACCCGTCCCCCTTCGCCGAACCGGCTCACCGACAGGAATTCGACTTCGTGGTCGAACTCCAGATACCGGACCAAATCGGCCAGGAAGAGCAGCGCAGCATTGAGGACGCCGACAACCACGGGTGTCTTGCCCTGGTAGTCGGCAGAGATCTCGGCCCCGAGTTCGGCCACCCGGGTGGTCACCGCCTCGGCGCTCACTACCTCGGTGACGATCGGGCTCACTCCCACGGTGCCGAGCTCCTCAAGGCCAGGCCGCGCAGGTGGACCACCCGTGCCAGCGTGTCGGAGGCCAGCGACTGGCGTAGCTCGGCGGCGTGGTGACGATCTTCCATTAGGGGCACAAGCCTACGCTCGGCCGGGCCAAACACCGCAAAGCCGTGCTCGAGCAACCGGGCAGCAGCCCGAGAGGCATCCTCAGAACCCATCACCACTGCGTAGATGCGGCGGTCGCCCCGCTCGGCCACTGCCACCAGCACCTCGCGGGCTTTGGTCGTCCATCCGGTCTTGAGTCCGATGGCGCCCTCGAACTCCCCCAGCAACTCGTTGGTCGACTCCCAGCGAGTGGCGGCACCGTCTCCGTTCACCAGGGTGGCCGCGGTACGGGTTGCCATCCGGGCCAGGACCGGGGATTCCATCACCTGGCGAGCCAGCACCAGCAGGTCGTGAGCAGTCGTGTGATGGCCAGAGGCGTCCAGGCCGTGCGGGTTGGCGAACGATGTGTCGGCCATACCCAGCTCAGCAGCTCGCCGGTTCATGAGCGAAACAAAGGAGCCGACGTCCCCACCGACGTGCTCGGCCAGGGCCACGGCGGCGTCGTTGGCCGACACCACCAGCAGGGCTTCCAAGAGCTCCTCCACCACCCACTCATCACCCTGGCGAAGCCAAATCTGCTTATGGCCCGTGGCTTCGGCCCGGCGGGAAATGGTCACCGAGTCGGCCAGGTTGGCGTTCTCGACCACCAGCAGGGCCGTCATGAGTTTGGTGGTCGAAGCCATGGGCGCCCGCCGGTCCGGGTGGCGGGATGCCACCTCGTAGCCGTAGGCGTCGTCGAATACCACCCAGGACTCGGCGGAGACCGAGGGGACAGAAGGGGCCGCCACCGCCGGCGGGACGCGAGCCAGCGCCGGGGGGAAGGCCAGCGCCAGAATCAATAGAACGGTCAATTACTCCTCGAGGTACCCCGCCAGAGTGGAGCGGAGGATGGCTTGCTGCAGCTCGCCGGTGGCCTGGGCACAATCGGCCAGGACTTCGGCGGCGCGGCGGCGAGTGTCGGGATTGCCGTGACGCAGGAGGGGCACAGTCAGTTGGTGAAGGAGCTCACTCGACCGCTCGGCCCCCAGGCGCAGAGTCCGGAGGTGACGGGCTTCAAGGCCGTTGCGAAGGAGCCGGGCAGCAGATTGGGCGACCGTCAGGTCGTCGCTTCCGAAAACCTCGTCGCCGCCGATCCCGGAAGCGGGCTGGATGACGCTGTTCTCGATGAGTAGCTCCAGGTCGGCGGCCGCCAGACCGGCAGCCCGGCTGAGTTCCTCGCGGCTCATTTCGGTCGGGGTTGTCGCGAAGTAGGTGTCGGGTGGCGGCCCGCTGGGAGCGTCCGCCAGCACCTCTCCCCGTTCCCAGGCGTTGAGCTTGGACTTGATGACCTTGAGCGGCAGGAAGTGGTCGCGCTGTTGCTGGAGGATGTAGCGGATGCGGCTGACGTCATCTGAGGTGAACTCCCGGTAGCCCGACTTGCTGCGGCGCGGCTTGACCATGCCCTTGGTCTCGAGGAAGCGCACCTTGGACACACTGACCTCCGGGAACTCCCCCCGCAGGTTGGTGATGACTTCGCCGATGGTCCTGACCCGGCCGTCAGCCATCCCCGTGCACCAAAATCAAATGGTATTTGCCGACGATGATTTCGTCGCCGGCCGACAAAGCGGATTCGTCGAGACGCTCGCCGTTGATGTAGATGCCATTGGTGGAGCCGGCATCCTTGATCTGGGCCGATCCGTCCGGCGGAATCGTCAACTCAGCGTGACGCCGCGACACCGTGACATCGTCAAGAAAGATGTCCTGGTCGGGTCCCCGGCCAAGGGTGGTTGTACCCGGAGCCAGCAGCCACGTCAGGCCGGCGCGTGGACCGCGGTCGACCACGAGGGCGTAGCCGGCTACGCCTTCGACATCGGCCGGCTGGCTGAGTGCCGGCTCGTGCTCGGGGTCGACAGGCACAAAGGTGACTGTCGGGTGCTGCTCTTCGGCGGGGCCCGGCCCTTCTGCGTCCATAGCCCCATCGTAGTTAGTCCCTACGACGTAGATGGGCTTAGTGCGGGCTATTCGGTCAGGGCGGTGTAGGCGGCGGCGTCGATGAGGGCACCGCGGTCGGCGTCGGCAGAGGGCGTCATGATGAAGAACCAGCCGGCGCCATAGGGATCGGCGTTCACCAGGTCCGGGCTGTCACCCAGAGCCTCGTTGGTGTCGGTGATAGTCCCGGCAATCGGCATGTAGATCTCCGAGACCGATTTCGTCGACTCGACTTCGGCCACCACTGCGCCCGCCTCGGCTTCCTTGGGGGTGTCCGGCAGGTCGATGTAGACGACATCGCCGAGCGCGTCCTGGGCGAAGTCGGTGATACCTATCTTGAGGCGACCATCGTCCAGCTCCTGTACCCACTCGTGCTCGGCGGTGTAGGCAAGTTCCTCGGGTGTGTTCATGTGGGGCTCCTGTCGTCCTCTCCCGCCAATTTAGCCCTGATATCGTGGCCGTAGTCAATGAGCACCCAGTAGTAGAGGGCCAGCCCGATCGTGCCAAGGATGAAGGCTGAGACCTCCAGCCACCTCCAGTCCCAGCCCTCTGCCCAATAGAACCAGGTAACCGCGCTGTACACGGCGAAGGTGGCCAGCTTGCCCAGGTACCGGACCTCGACGGTGCGCTGGCCCTTGCTGAACATGTAGATGGCGGCAATCCCGACCAGGCTCTCGCGCACGATGAGCAAGGCCGCGAACCAGGGGGCAAGCACGCCGGCCACCCAGCCGAAGACCACGGCCACGAACACCGCAATCCGGTCGGCCAGCGGATCGAGGACCTTGCCAAGCTCCGACACCTGATCAAGCTTGCGAGCCAGATAGCCGTCAACCCAATCGCTCCAGGCGATGAAGAAGAACAGCGTGCCGGCCCCGGCCGGGTCGTCTTTCCCGAACAGCAACCACAGAAATACCGGGATCAAACCGAGCCGAATGAGCGAAATCAGGTTGGGAATGGTGAACACGGGCTGAGCGTAGCCATACGACGGCGCCGACATTTCCCCTTCCCAGACAGCCCAGGCCAGGTATTCTCACCCTGGCAACCTTCCCCGGAGCCACCATGCGCGGCGACATCATCCTCGTCGAAGACCATCATCGAGCTGCAGCTGCCCGCATCGTCGAGCACATAGCCGCGGCTGTCGCCGCCAAATCCGGCCGCTACACGATCACCGTGGCGGGCGAATCGGGCAGCGGAAAGTCCGAGACTGCTCAGGCGATTGCCGATGCGTTCGCCGAACAGGGTGTCGTCAGCGCCATCTATCAGCAGGACGACTACTTTGTTCACCCTCCCAAAACCAACGATCGGACGCGTCGCGAGGACATCAGCTGGGTGGGGTCGGGAGAAGTCCATCTCGATCTGCTCGACGCCCATCTTCAGGCCGCCCTCGACGGCGCCGATGACGTGGTGAAACCGCTCGTTATCTACGAGGAGGACCGCATCGACACCGAGACGATGGACCTGCGCGACGCCACGGTGGTGATCGCCGAAGGGACCTACACCAGCCTGCTCGAACACGTCGACACACGGGTATTCATCGCCCGCAACCGCCTCGACACCAGAGAGCACCGGCGCAAGCGCGGCCGCGAGGATTTCGACCCGTTCATCGAGGAGGTGCTCACCATCGAGCACGACATCATCTCCAAGCACCGGGATCTCGCCGACGTGGTGATCACTCGCGAGTACGACGTCGAGTTCGCAGAGAGTTGATCGCGTGACCTTCCCCGTCCCCCGCGTATACCGAGGCTTCCACGACGCCTGGGAGCAGAACGAAGCCGACTATGTGTCGGCCTACGCCGCCGGCAAGACCTCCTTCCTCCCCAATCTGCTCCCCGAGACCGCACTCGATCTGCCCGCCGACAGCGTCTTCACCATTCTGAAAGGCCGACTCGGCGATCGGGTTGATGCCGCCCTCGCCCGCGAGCACACCGACCCCGACGTCCCGGCCGCCGAACTCCCGCCGGAGATCGCTTCACCGGTGGCCGGCTGGCCCGATGGCCGCTGGCTACAGACGAGCAACATGGTCGGTATCAACGTGCGGACCGTTCAGACATTCTGGAGGGTCGTCAAGTACTTGTTGACGGTGCCGGGGTCCATCGACTCAGTGCATCTGCTGCCCATTTGGGAGCCGGGTGTGGTCGACAGCCTGTACGGGATGGCCTCCTGGCGACTCAACAGCGAGTTCTACGACGCCGATCTGGCGGCGGCCGTTCCCCACCTCGATTCGGCCGAGGCCCAGTTGCGGGCCGTTGTTAACTTGATCCACGCCACTGGCCGGACCGTTGGCATGGACGTCATCCCCCATACCGACCGCTATTCGGAGATGTCGCTCGCTCAGCCCCGCTTCTTCGAGTGGCTGCAGCGCCAGGACGTCCGCATCGTCGATCACTCCGACCGATTGCACGAGGAGGTCGAGCACGAGATCCTCCGCTGGCTCGACGAAGTCGGTCCGTCCACCCTCGGGCTTTCGTACCCCACCGACCCTGCCGAGTTCTTTGGCGATGACTACCCCGAGGCCGAGCGCCTCCTCACATTGTTTGGTTCGCCAAACGACCGCATCGGGCGCCACACCCGCCGGGCCGCCCTCGTTGCCCACCTGGCGTCCTACGGGTACGAACCGGTGCCCGCCACCATGGGAACGCCCTTTCGGAAGCTGGATGTCGATACCCGCAACCGGGGAATCGCCATCGACTCAGACGGGAACACCTGGCGGGACTACGTGCTTGCCACACCCAACGCCTTCTCCCGCGTCTTCAATCCGCTGTCTCGTTACAAGCTGTATGGACGCAAGGACAACAACCGGCATTGGGAGATCGACTTCGATCGGCCCCGGCCGGAAGTGTTCGGGTATGTGGCCGACCACTACGCCGAGGTGCAGGCTCGCTTCGGGTTCGATTTCATGCGCGGCGACATGTCACACGTGCAGATGCGACAAACGGGGGTGCCCGGCTACCTCGACGAGTTCTACGACCTCCTCGGAAACGTCAAGAACCAAATCCGTGAGCGGAACGGAGTTCCCCACTTCGGCTACTTCGCCGAGACGTTCCTCCCTCCCCGCGATGTGTTCGGGTTCGGCGAGGAGCTCGACCACCTGGAGGCCTCCGATGCGGAGGTGACTCAGGGCGACCTGCAATCCAACGCACTCGGCAGTCCCGAGTTCATGGTGCAGTTTCGCCAGTATCTCGACATCGCTGCCACCCGCGCCTGTGTGCCGGCGTTCACCGTGATGACTCCGGACAAGGACGATCCGCGCTTCGACGAGCTCTACCAGCGGGGCAATGTGGTCCGGGCCTTCGTCGGGTTGTTCCTCACCGACCTGCCCTCCTACGTGGCGCTCGGCCACGAGATCCGGGATGTCCACCTCACCCCGTGGCCAAACGAGCACTACACGAAGCTTTTCGTGTTCCACGAGCAAGGCGACGACAACATCTTCCCCTCCAAGGCCCGCCGCGGCCTCAGCTACCTCTGGGGCAAGAACGGTTCCCTATTCGGTGCGATGACCAAGTTCCGGCTGTATGCGGACAACATCTATGCGACGATCAAAGCCCGACCCATCCGCTGGCTCCTGCCTCCCGATCCCCGCGCCTACCGCACCGAGATTGCCTGGACGCAGTGGGCGAACCCCGACTACGTGTTCGTCGCCAACCTCAACACCGATGAGCGGGTTGGCAACTTCGCCATCCCGGCCATCCCCGACATCGAGCCGGGGGCCAGGCTCCACATGGAGTTCTCGACTTCCTCAGATGTCTCCGAGGCCAACCGCCACCCCGCCTGGAACGGCAAGCACTTCCGCATTGAAAGCCTCGAACCCGAGGAAGCCCGCGTCTACCGCATCGAGCGGGCGGAGTAGCTCCGGTCCTGCTGCGGGTTCGATCGAGTCGTCTCTCCCCCCGGAGGGGGGAGGGCAACCCGCTGGGTTGCTTCGGGGTAGCCGGGAGGGGGGCGCCCCCTCCGACCCTACGGGCCACCTCCTCCGGGGGAGGAAACTTCCCCGCATAACGTAAGCAGCCCGGGACCGAAGTCCCGGGCTGCCGTTTTCGAGACGACGCCCTTAACGGACTTCGTAGGCATTCACCAGGTGCCACGGCGTCTTGCTGCCTGGCCGGACCAGGACCAAGGCGGCAGCGCCGATGAGCAGGAGAACGAATCCGGCGATGCCGAAGTCGGCCGTCTCGAAACCGGTGCTCGGGAGCGCTTGCGCGAACCCGAAATCGGCGATGAGCGACGTCTGTCCGTCACCCAACACAATTGCGTACATTCCAACCGTCGTGAGGGCCGTGCTCTCCGGGGCACTAGCGGTGAGAACGCTCACCTCGTAGGTGCCGGGAGTGAGCGCCGCAAACAAGTACTGGCCGCTGGCGCCGGTAACTGTGGTTTGCGTCGTCCCGTTCAGAGTGTCGAACAGGGAAACAGTGACCCCTGGCAGGATGTCCTCGCCGGAGTCGAAGAGCCCGTTGAGGTTGACGTCCATCCACACCTGATCGCCGATGGCGGCTGTGGCCAGCACCTGCGTCTCTGGGGTGAGCCCGAAGTCGGCGTCGACGAAGTCCTCACCGAGGGCGAGTGCAACGGCGAAGGCCGGCACGGTTGACAGCGTTGTGTCGGCAGGGGCGGTGCTCAGGTCGATAGTCACGTCGTAGTTCCCGGCCGACAGGTTGTCAAACAGGTAGTAGCCGTCGGCGTCGGTGGTCACTTCCACCGTTCCTGTGCCGCCCGGCACGGTGAGCAGGACTCGCACTCCGGCCAGTCCAGACTCAGTGTCGTCCATCCAGCCGTTGCCGTTGATGTCGAACCACACCATGTTGCCGATCGAGCCGAGCACCGGCTCGACGATCTCGGGAGCGAAGCCGAAGTCGGCGTCGGGATAGTCCTCGCCAACACCAAGCGTCACCGAGACGGTGGCGGGGGTGGTGATGGTGGTGCCAGCCGGCCCGGCCCCAACCGTCACGGCGTAGGCGCCGGCGGGAAGGTCGGTGAAGCTGTACATGCCGTTGGCATCGGTGGTAGTGGTCGCCACAACCGGGCCACCCATGGCGACGGTGATGCCGGGGATGCCGGCTTCGTCGCCATCGAGGATGCCGTTGCCATCACTATCGAACCAAACGGTGTCGCCGATCGACCCGAGCTCGACGGGCACCGGAGTGAATCCGGCACAAGCCGCCACGATCGAGTTGACGTTGTTTCCAATGGCGGCATGAACCACCCGCATGGTGACGGCCGTGCCGGTCACCGTGGCCGATGAGTTGAACGTCAGGTAGTCCTGGTTGTCGGGAAGGTCGGGGCTCATACCGCTCTGGTAGACAACCGCGCCTGTGGCGTCGAGCAACTGGAGTGACCACTGTTCGTTGAGCTGATCGCTCTGGTCGACCGCCTTGTTCGAGTGCTCGTCGTAGGAAACCATCGCCAGGGTGTAATCACCGGCCGGGATGGGTGTGGCGAGTGCCACGGTCGCTTCGCTGGGGCTGAAACCCGGATTCGGGTTCAGCAGCAGCTGTTCGGCGCTGACTTTGAAGTCGCGATTGCATGCAGTGGCATCTGCCATTGCTGCCGGGACGGCGAGCAAGCCAGCGATGGCAATGATAAGGACGAGCAGACCGTATCTGCCCCTCGCGAGGATCTTCATTTCGTTCTCCGTGTTAGCCAGTCCGCGAATTCGCGAACCCATTCACCGTATAACACTCTCTGTGGTTGTCAACCACTCCATGCGGCCACCCCACCTCCGATCCATCCACTCGACACTGACGGTGGGTTTTCGCGAGAATGGAGGACATCGGCTCGGAGCTTCCCCATGATCGAAAACCCAGGCGACGTGATGAATGTCGTCTTCTTCGTTGGCACCGCCCTGTTCTTGCTCGCCGCCGCGGTGTCGGCGCTGACGAAACGGTGGAAGATAAAGGCCATCACCCAGCGCCGAGAGCGGGCGCACGAAGCGTTGCGGGCCCGCACCGTTCCGGTCGGAGATGGTGGGAACACGGCCGAGGAGTTCGCCGCCGTCGATCGACGGATCGAGGCCGTGCTTGCCGAGCTGAGCCACTTCAAGGCCTCCCAGCGGTCCGGCGGCGTCAGCGGCTAGAGAACGCCCGAGGATTGGAGGGCCGACATCCACCGACCGGCGATCACCTGGTCGCCCGTGTCGGTCGGGTGGACGTCGTCTCGCAGGTCGGAAAGGCTGAAGCCGTTTTCCATGTCGACGACGACCACCGTCGACTGACCGGTCGAAAGGCTGCCGAACGACCCGATGGCTTCGTTGAGGGCCGGCAAGTCACTGGTGCACTTGCTTCCGAACTGCGGGTTGCCCCCGGCCGGGTTACAAGGAATGATCTGGGCCACCATAATGGTGATGTCTGGATTAACCCCCTGGATCCCCTGGATCAGCAACTGCAACTCTGATGCGGTGCCAGCCGCTCCCTGGCCTTGCAGGATGTCGTTGGTTCCGAGGTGGATGAGGGCCACGTCAGGCTGGCGGGCCTGGACACTGTTGATCACATCGCCGGACACCTCATCGACCCGCTTGCCCCACCGGCCCTCGTGGTCCTGGTCGAATGCGCAGCTGTACGACCCTCCCCCATTGGGGCCCGACAGACCGCCGACAAAATCGAACGAGGCGCCGACGCCGTCGAGGCGGTTGTCAAGGTCGCACCGGTAGGTCTTCCACCCGGTCGCGCCCTGGGTGATGGAGTCGCCAATCGGCATGATGGTCAACGGCCCCCCCGTTGGGAGCGTGGTGGTCGTGGTGGTGGTGGTGGTCGTACTAGTGGTGGTTGTGGTGACCTCCGACCCGAGCGAGAACTCCCCGGCCACCGGCAGCCATCCGCCCGAACCCAAAGGGAACTCGGCGTCGGCGACGCCGAGGCTGTTGGTGTTGCGGAGGTAGAAGCGTGAGGCCGACGGCCGGAACAGCCCAACCGTTTCGGTTTGATTCAGGTTCCAGTCGCCGGCCACCATCCGGTCCCCCGGGTTTCCGTAGAAGAACTGATCGGCGGTGGCGGCCACGGATCCATCCGGGATGACCGTCATGTAGTAGACGATCCCGGTGGACTCCCGGTGGAGGCCGATGTCGGTGGTGCCGTTTCCATCAAAGTCGCCGGTAAACGGCTTGTCGCCCGGCACCCCGAAGAAGAACACCTTCTCTGCCACGCCGGTGGCCAGCTGATTCGACAAATACACGGTGCCGTTGCGGTAGATGGCGAGGGTGTCGCAGCCGTTGTTGTTCCAGTCGCCAGCGATGGGTATGTCACCGGCCAGTCCATAGAAGAACTGCCTGTCGGCGAATCCGAAGTCGTTGGTGTCACGGACGTACACGAAGCCGGTCGAGGCCCGGTACATGCCGACCGTGTCTTCCCCGTCACAGTTCCAATCCCCCATGAGGGGAGTGTCCCCCGGCTCCCCATAGAAGAACGAGGCCGTGTCGCCATCGGCGTCACGGAGCAGCCAGGATCCGGTGCCAGGATCAAACAGCCCAACCCCGGCTTGCGAAGTCGAGATTCGGGCGTCGGCGGAAGGTGAGCCAAGCGTCAGCCAGGCGATGCCACCGCCGAGCAGCACCAGCAGGTATACAGCCACCAGCAATCGTCGTCGAGTCATGTGTCCTCAGGTTCAGCGCGGTCCCGAGCGGGATTTCCTAGTCGGGCTGACTGGATTTGAACCAGCGACCTCTTGACCCCCAGTCAAGTGCGCTACCAAACTGCGCCACAGCCCGTCGCCGAGCGGGCAACCGCCGGCTGGAGGCGAGTGTAGCGGCGGACTCCGCCTGCTCGAAGGCCCACGGCCCACCCCAGTGACTACCAGGAATAGCCACCGGACCCTATACGAGTTTCGCGAATTCGCCTACTCTTAGTGGGACTGGCTAACACTGATCGAGAGGGCGGGTACATGCGTAGAGGGGTCTTTTTGCTGATCGGGGCTTTGACCCTTGTCCTCGGCACTTCCGCGACGGCGCCGGCGGCCGATGCTGTTTCGCACCTCCTCATGTTCGACGATGACGCCGGACGCTGGTTCATGACCAACGCCGACGGTTCAGTCAACAACTTCTACTTTGGCACTCCCGGCGACACTCCCCTCCTCGGCGACTGGGATTGCGACGGCGAGGACACGGTCGGGGCCTACCGGCCAACGACCGGTTTCGTGTACGTCCGCAATTCGAACACCCAGGGCATCGCCGACAATGAGTTCTTCTTCGGAGACGCCGGCGACATCCCGCTGGCCGGCGACTGGGACGGCGACGGGTGCGACACGGTCTCGATATACCGCAACGGCGAAGTGTTCGTCAACAATGCACTCCAGACGGCCAATGCCGCATACTCGTTCTTCTTCGGCGTCCCCGGCGATACCCCCTTTGCCGGCGACTTCGACGGCGACGGCATCGACGAGATCGGGCTGCATCGGGCAACGACGGGCTTCGTCTACCTGCGCAATACTCTCGACACCGGCATCGCCGACCACGAGTTCTTCTACGGCATTCCGGGCGACACCATCCTGGCCGGCGACTGGAACGAGGACGGCCTGGACACGGTGGGCATTTACCGCCCGGCCGACCAGCGGTTCTACCTCTCCAACCTCAACGAGACCGGGCCGGCCGACACTGAGGTCGACTTTGCCTCCGACGGGTGGGTGGCAGCCGGCCGGGCCGCACCGGGCATCATCTTCGATGTTGCCATCGTTCCCGGCCAGAGCATCCAGGCGGCCGTCGACGCCAATCCCAACGGCACCACCTTTCTCATTCGCACCGGCCTCCACCGCAACCAGTCCATTCGCCCCAAGGAGGGCCAGGTCTTCGTCGGCGAGCCGGGAGCCATTTTGACCGGAGCCGAGGACATCACCGGCTTCGCTCCCGACGGCAGCTGGTGGAGTGTGGGTGGCCAGACCCGCAACGAACGGATCTCTGGCCACTGCGAGGAGGGTTTCCCCCGCTGCAATCACACAAACGACCTGTTCGTCGACGATGTCACCTTCCGCCACGTCGGGAGTATCAACGACCTGGGCCCCGGCAAGTGGTTCTTCGACTACGGGGCCGATCGCATCTACCTGGGTGAGGATCCGGCCGGCCGTAGGGTGGAAATGAGCGTCACCGAGCGGGGCTTCTGGGGCGACGCTGACAACGTCAGGATCTTCGATCTCATTGTCGAGAAGTACGCCGTCCGGGCCCAGGTGGCGGCCGTCGACTCCCGCAACGGTGTAGGCAATGGCCTAGCCAGCGGCTGGATCGTCGACGGAGTTGAGACCCGCCTCAACCACGGCGTTGGCATCAACGTCACCAACGGCGGTATCGCTCGCAACAACTACTCGCACCACAACGGCCAGCTCGGCATCTCCGCCCAGGGCAACACGGCCTTCATCGAGAACAATGAGATCTCCTACAACAACACGGCCGGGTTCTGGCTGGACTGGGAGGCCGGGGGCACCAAGTTTGCGGTTATCGACGATGTCGAAGTGCGTGACAACTACGTCCACCACAACTACGGCATGGGCCTGTGGGTGGACATCCATAGCCGCAACTCCCTCATCGAGAACAACCGCAGCGAGTACAACTACCGCAGCGGCATCTCGGTTGAGAAGAGCTACGGAACCACCATCCGCTACAACCACCTCGAGGGCAACGGCCTCGACGACCCGCGCGGCGTCATGTGGATGTGGAGCGCCGGGATCCTGGTGTATGTGACAACCGACGCCGAGGTCTACGGCAACACCGTGGTCAACAACGCCAACGGCATTGCCGCCGTTCAGCAGAACCGAGGCAGCGGGCCTGATGGCGAGAATATCGTTGTGAACCTCCACGTCTACGACAACGACATCACCATGGAACGGGGCTACACCGGAGCGGTCAAGGACTGGGGTGACGACGCGATGTTTAATAGCCGCAACAACCGCTTCGAGAACAACACCTATCACGGCCGGGTCGACGACCACCAGTTCCGCTGGCGCAACGTCTACTTCAACTTCGCCGGCTGGCAAGCCCAGGGCCACGACACCACCGGGGCCATCTTCCCGCTCTAGGCGAAGCGGTTTGAGCCCAGGTTTCCTGGCCCCGCCCCAGCCTCAACCACCTATAGTGGCGGTGGGTACACGCAAAGGGTAGGGGTTTAAGTGCGGAACGTCGACAG
This sequence comes from Acidimicrobiia bacterium, assembly GCA_029862065.1. Lineage (GTDB taxonomy): Bacteria > Actinomycetota > Acidimicrobiia > Spongiisociales > SHLN01 > SHLN01. Next base: position 30,830 of record JAOTYB010000008.1, read on the forward strand.
CCATTACGGACACGCGGAACTTGTGAATCGCCGCGCCCGCATTGGAGTGGTTCTCATTCCCGTCGTTGCAGTCCTGGGGCTGCTGAGCTTCGACGCATTCGGGGACGAGGGCACCACAGAACCGACAGTGCTTGCCGCCCTAGTTGACGGGTCAACCTCGACAACTGCGGAGGCTGCGGTGGCCGCCGGCTCCGACGGGGTCGGAAACCGCCCTGCTACCGGGACAACCATCCCTCAGCAG